>DIHJ01000116.1:2377-8879 GCA_002420105.1 Nitrospira sp. UBA5699 | reverse complement strand
GAGTTCCGCCGGACAGGGCCGGAACGATTTGAATACGTCATAATGTCAACTACTTAGAGCTGCCGCCAGCTCACTCCTGTGTGCAGCGCACGGCAGGGTACTGTCAGAAAAGTTGACAGTGGCTTGGAACCAGCAACCGTTAACGTTTGAGAAATCAAGGCATTGGGTTCAGGTACGGGAAATGCTGCTGTTTTGATAGCCTCATGTTTCTGCCTTGCGGGAAGGGTGGCTATCCCTCGGTCGTTGACGACCTATTGGCCGACGGAGCGACGAAGACAGGTCTCGCCTCTCTTGCAGAACCTTTTTCTTTCCTCCTCGATTCGGGAGTCGTGGGGCCCGCCGCATGGCGATGGCACAATCGAGATGGGATAAACCAGGCTCCTCTTCTCGCGAACCCCGTCATCGACCCCGCTCCTCCGGCGGTGACAAACCCGGAACAACGGACATGCCCGATCGACAGGAGCGAAGGGATGGCGAGCGGATTTCCTGCATCCGTGTCTGTCCCTACGAACTCACCAACGTCTCGAACGACGACCAGGCCGAATTTTCTGAGGGCCGCGCGTTCTCCGTCAACATCAGCGCCGGAGGAATGTTGCTTCTGCTCCCCCAGACCGTCGGCGAAAGACAGGTCCTCGAAATTCGAACGCCCTCCATCACCGGCGGGCAGCGCGCCACGAAACTCGCGGAAGTACGCTGGACCAAACCCCTGGAGGTGAGCCGCCGGACCACGATGCACCTCGCAGGCGTCAGGTTTCTGTTCGAAGCCCCTTCCCCGTAGATTCATCCCGGCGGCGGATCGCTCCCGCCGCGGATCCACAGGATCATCGGACTTTCCGCCCTTCGACCGGTTGCGATCGCGTCGGGCTGTGGTAGAGTGAAGCCGGTGCCCAGGTGACGCGACCCGGAGGCTCCTGTGGGTTCGACGACCTTCCTTCCTCTCTCGCTCCCGGATTACGAGATGTCGCCCGAACAGGGATTTCTCCCGCACGATCCCCTCGACCACCCGCCCGATTCTCCGGCGCTCACCCATCTGGGCCTGGAGTTGCCGAAGCTGCTGAGCGCCCGCACCGTCCGCCGGTTCATCGACGAGCAACGCGAGCTGCTCCCCTCCATTCCAACGACATGGCGCACGGAGGACTGCCGAGCCGCGATGCGGATCCTGTCGTTCGCCGGCCACGCCTATGTGTGGGAGGCGCCGGATCAACCGGCTGCGGCCCTGCCCCCGCAAGTGGCAAGGCCCTGGCACGAGGTCGCCCGGCGGCTCGGCCGGCCTCCGGTGCTTTCCTATGCCTCATATGCCCTCGACAACTGGCGCAGGCTCGATCCGGCGGCGCCGGTTCAGCTCGACAACATCGTGCTGTTGCAAAATTTTCTCGGCGGCCAGGATGAGGAATGGTTTGTGGTGGTCCATATCCAGATCGAACGCCAGGCCGGTCCGGGCCTCGCCGGATTGCTGCGGGCGATGGGCGGAGCGGCCGAGGACAAGGAAGATGAGGTCCTGCTCGGACTCACCTCCCTGGCAACGGCGCAAACCGCCATGCGCGAGACCCTGCTCCGGATGAAAGAGCGCTGCGATCCCTACGTGTACTACACGCGCGTGCGGCCCTACATCCACGGCTGGAAGAACAACCCGTCGCTCCCGAGCGGCCTGCTGTACCACGGCGTCGAACCCTACGCGGGGCAGCCGCAGCAGTTCCGCGGCGAGACCGGCGCGCAGAGTTCCATCGTCCCCTGCCTCGACGCGGGACTCGGGATCGCCCATGCGCCGGATCCCTTGACGATCTATCTGCAGGAGATGCGGGACTACATGCCTCCGCGTCACCGCGCATTTCTCCAGACGCTGGAGCAGGCCGTCGACGGTTTGAATCGGCCGCTGCTCTCGGGGTATATCCGCGACCGGAAGTTCCGCGCGCCCGAACTCTGGACCGCCTATTGCGCCTGCGTCGATCTCCTCGCACAGTTTCGCGAGATCCACGTCGGCTATGCCGACAGCTACATTCACCGCCAGCACCAGGCCCACGCGAGCAACCCCACCGCCGTCGGCACCGGGGGCACGCCCTTCATGGCCTACCTGCAAAAGCACCTCGACGAAACGAAGCAGACGATCGTCGAGTAACCGCTTCCGCCGGAACTTCTGCCGACCGCACACCGGACACCCGCCAAGGCGGCTGCACCGGGCTTGATCGTCTCGCGCTTGATTTGCGGCCCGCGTTATGGTGTTCTCCCGCGGACGTTACCCCACGAGCTTGACGCATATTCATCACGGAGCGCCTTGGCATGAACATCCTGCGCGTATGGAGCGGTGCGGCCATCGGAATCCTCCTTCTCTCCTGGCAATTGTCCGGAACCGCCTCCGCCTTTGAACTGGGAGCGGCGGACGTGCAACTTGAGCCCTACGTCAAGGGCGGCACCCTCGCATGGGACGAACTGCAGGGCATCGGAGGGCATAAGTCGTTGATCGCCGCCGGCTTGAACGGGCTTGCCTCATTCGATGCGATCGGCGCCGGATTCAATTTTGAGAAGTGGTGGCTGGGTGAGCGGCTGGACGACGACAAGGGCATCATTCCCGATGAAGGGCACCGGTTGTTCGCGGACGCCCGCTATTTCTTCAAGCCCACGGAGCACCTCCGGCTCTATCCGTTCGCGGGACTCGGGTACGAACATTGGAGCCGTCACGACGCGGCCGGATCCTGGCGCTCGATCGATTTTCCCTACTGGTCCGTGGGGGGAGGAGCCGAGTACCAGAACAGTTACCTGAAGCTCGGATTCTTGATGCCCTTCGCCGCCGGCGCCGACAGCGGACCGGACCCGAAATCCCGCGTCGGCCTCACGGCCGATGCGGGACTCCGGTTCTCCAACGTTACGGTGGGCGTCTTTTTCCGGTCTCTCGGATTTGAAGATCCGGATGCCAAGATGGTTCAGACCGGAGTCATGCTGGGCTATACCTTTCGCTAGGGACCGGCGCAGGCGACGGGCCCTCTGGGGAGTCCTCGTTGACATCCGGCCCCGGCGGCGTATAGTTCTGCTTCGTTGCCATCGGAAGGGAGGGTGCCATGTCCGTCATGTGCTCTCTGGCGGTCTGTAAGGCCCGGGAAGGCCTCTGCAGTCATGAGAAGGCGATGCTGAGCGTCGTCGTCCTCGCCGCTGTCGGATTCGGGGCCTTTCTCCTCATCGGCTGACCGCGGAAGGCCGTAAGGATTCAGGCCGATCGGCCTGAGAAGGCCGAGGGAGTGGTGTGTGTCCGCTGCCCGCACGGGCCCGGCGACCTCCCCGGCAAAGACCGACCGACGTCCCTCCTCCGTCACAGGCTGATTTATCCCGCCAGCGTTTCCCGGACCTTGCGGATCAGGTCATTCGCGCTGAAGGGCTTGGAGATGAAGGCCAGGGGCTGGCTTCCTGCCGGTTCCAACACCTGATCGGCATAGCCGGACATATACAGCACTTTCGTGCCGGGCAGGAAGGCCTGAATCTGTTTGACGAACTGCGGCCCCGTCATACGCGGCATCATGACGTCCGTGAGGGTCAGGTGGGGGGATGACGTCATGCTCCGAAGTCGCTGAAGCGCATCGATCCCGTCGCAGGCTTCCTGAACGAGATACCCGGCGCGCTTGAGCATGTCGCTCACCGCGATGCGGACGTCTTCGTCATCCTCGATCAGCAGGATCGTGATCCCGCCGTCCGATTCGGGAGGCTGCGGGGCGCGAAGCGGCAAGGACCAAGCCTGTTCGGCGGAAGGGAACCGCACGGTGAAGACCGTGCCGCCGTTGAGCCGACTGGCCACCTCGATGAACCCCCCGCTTTGCCGAACCATCCCGTAGACGCTGGCCAGGCCCAGCCCCCGGCCGGTCTGCTGCGCTGTGCGGGTAAAGTATGGTTCGAAGAGATGGGCCTGCACCTCCGGAGCGATTCCGCATCCCGTATCGCGAACGGCGAGCCGGACGTAGGCTCCCGGTTTGACCTCCTGTTCTCGGGCGACTTCCGTCCCGACCGTCTCCCGACCGGTCGAAACCGTAAGCTGTCCGCCGCCGGACATCGCCTCGCGCGCGTTCGTCACGAGTACCGTCACGATGTGCTCGATCTGCTGCCGGTCCGCCATGACCGGCATGCCGCCTTCGCCGGGAGCCAGTTCCACGCCGATGCCGTCGCCGCTCAACATCCGGATCCGCGGCTCCAGGTCGCTCAAGAGATCGTTCAGATCGAGAACGGCCGGCTGCACCACCTGATGGTGACTGAAGGCGACCAGCCTGCGCGTGAGTTCGCCCGCCCGGTTCACCGCATTCTGGATCTGGCGGACCGGATCGTAGGTCGATTCGGGACTCTGCGCCCCGTGCGAGACCAATTCGCTCGCCCCCGTGATGACCGTCAGCAGATTGTTGATGTCGTGGGCCGCCCCGCCGGCAAGCCGGCCCAACGCTTCCATCTTCTCGGCTTTCCGGGCGGCTTCCTCCAATCGTTTTTGTGCCGTGACGTCCGTAATCGTTTCGATCACATGCAGGCGCCCGTCGCTCGTGACGGCCCTCGACCATTGAACCAGGAGATGCTGATTGTCCGGCAAGGCGACCTCGTTGATCGTCACCCGGCCGGTCTCCACCGCCTCCGGCATCCTGCAAAAGGAGCAGGGCGTAGGACATTTGGCGATGCTGTCGTAACAGGTGCGTCCCGAGAGGTCTCCCAGCCGTTTCAGCCCGGTTTCGTTCTGGAACTGTACGGTATACGATGCCGGATCGATCACGGCCACCATGACAGGCTGGGCGTTGAGAAGCGCCTGCGGATCGTAGGAGGGACGGAGGAGGGGGTTGGAATCACCCATGGCGACTTCCTGTCGTGACAGACAAATCCCGATACCGTACCAGTGTCAGGTCAAATAGCAGGAAGCATACCTTAGGATCCCCGTGGCACCGCTGCTGCAGCGGATCGTCTGTTCCTCAATTTTCCACTGCTTAGCCTCTTGGTTTGCCCTCATGTTCCCGGCTTCGCCGGCGCCTGTATCAGTCTGGGTACGTTGCCGGTATTGAAAGAGATTCACCCGACGGTCCCTCCCCGGAGGGGGCCGGTCTGCCGGGGTGACGTTCCTCCTCCGCGGTCGGCTTCACCCTCTCCCTGCTCACGTTCGACGTCTCTGCTATAATCCCCGAGTTTCCCCGTATCGTCCGGGAACGGATGCTTATGCGACCTGCCTCCTCCCACGACCCGACGCTCGCCCGAACGCTTGTCCTCGACGAGTTGTTCGATCTTTCACTCTACCGGGCGCTCCGGCAAGTCACGCAGCCGGACGTCCATCAGACCCTGGATGAACTCATTACGGTCGAAACGGCCCATCTCGCCTTCTGGCAGAAGTTCTTCGACTTGAAACTCGACCGGCTCGACCCGGGACGGCGGGTGAAACTCTCGATCATGATGCTGGTGTGCCGGCTGTTCGGATCGACCGCGGTCCATCTGGTGCTGGAAGCGATCGAAGTCCACGGCGTCAGGAAGTACCTGGCCATCTGGCGCGAGTATCAGGGCCAGCCGCTGGGGGAAGCCCTGCGGGGCATATTGATGGACGAGTTCAAGCACGAGGATGTGCTCGTGACGGCCCTCACGGAACGGAAGATCAACGCGGAGAAGATCCGCAACATCTTCCTGGGATTGAACGACGGGCTGGTCGAAATTCTCGGAGCGGTCAGCGGATTCTTCGGCGCCTTCGGCAGCGCGACGACGGTCCTGATCGCCGCCACGACGACGGCGGTCGCGGGCGCCCTTTCCATGGCGGCCGGCGCCTTCCTGGCGTTGAATTCCGAGAAGGAGGTCAAGACCACCGAAATCGCCAAGAAGGTGTTTCTCGGGGAGGAATCGGAAGTCACTCCGATGGAAGAGTCGCCGCTGGCCTCGGCGCTGGTCGTGGGAGGCGCCTATATCACGGGCGCGCTCGTGCCGGTCCTGCCCGTGTTGCTCGGAGCCAGGGATGCGCTGTTCTCCGTGATCACCGCCGGCCTCATGGTGATCCTCGTTTCGACGATCCTGTCGTTCCTGTCCGGCATGGACATCAGGCGGCGCATCGCCCTGAACCTGATCATCATCACGATCGCCGTGAGCGTGAGCTACGGGATCGGGATCGTGGCGAAGAATTATTGGGGGATTGCGGTCTGAGACCTTATCGGACCGGAGCCATCGGCAGTTCGCGCGAGCCTTCCGCTTCCTGTTGGATCCGCGCCCGTTCGACGCGCGACGCTTCCAGCACATCGTGCAGCATCTCGTCCGTCATCTGCGTCAGCTTGGCGGCCGCATCTTTCATGTCCGCATGCTCCACCGCACGCGACAATACTTCGGCCTTCGTCGCTCCCTTCTTCTGACCCAGGAAGGGCTTGGCAATGAGATAGGCAACGTCCCGCACCGGCATGAACCGGAGGAACCGCTTCAACAGGCGGAAGGTTTGCAGGGGGTAGTGGCTGAGCTTGTAGAGGAAGAGCTTCTTGAGCCCCTCCTGCCTGACCCGGTTGATGGTTTCGCCCGGCAGGCAGGT
>DIHJ01000116.1:586-2241 GCA_002420105.1 Nitrospira sp. UBA5699 | reverse complement strand
ACGCAGAGCCGGTTGAACCCGAAGGTGTCGAGCGGGAGCTTCGAGGCGAAATCGAAGGTGGCCTTCATATCCTCGACGGTCTCGTCCGGATTCCCCACCGTGAAGAACCCGTGCACAATTTCGATGCCCGCCTTCTTCGCGTTCTTGACGGCCGTTTCGACTTCCTGCAGCGTCTGCTCCTTCTTGAGCCGGTCGAGAATCTTCTGGCTTCCGCTCTCGATCCCGAACATCACGGTCCGGCAATGGGCCCTGGCCATGGCGGGAAAGAGGTGCTGGGCCACCGAATCCACCCGTCCTTCGATCCCCCACTGAATCGTCAAGTGCTCCGCCATGATCCCGTTGCAAATCGCTTCGATCCGCTTGGGCTGCAGCAGGAAATGGTCGTCGACGAAATACACGGAGCCGTAGCCGTGCTCCTGGAGGTACTTGAGCTCGGCAACCACATGCGCCGCGCTCCTCGCCCGCCACTTGCCTTCGTTGAAAACCGGAATGTCGCAGAACACGCAGGGCCAGGGGCACCCGCGCGAGGTTTGCATCGTCGTGAACCGCTCCATCGACAGCACCGCCGGCACGTCCAGCGGCATCGACTCGACGAAGTCGAGCTTCAAACTCTCCCGGTCCGGAAAGGGCCACTGATCCAGGTGGCGCTCCATGGGGCGGTTGGGGTTGTGAACCACCCGGCCGTCCTTCATCCAGGTCAGGCCGCCGACCGTCTCGGGATCGTTCAGATTCGCCAGCAGATCGAGGAGGAGTTGTTCGCCGTCGCCCCGACAGACAAAATCCACTTCCGGGCACTGCAACTTGACCAGGGGCGCGTTCAAACTGGCGAACACCCCGCCGAAGGCGAGCTTGACGTTCTGATTGCTGGTCCGAATCTGCCGCGCCAGAATCTTGGCATAGGGATAGCTGGTCGTGCTGAGAAAGCTCAATCCGACGAGATCCGGCTGTTCCCGGTTGATCTGTTCGATGATGACGTCGTTCGGCGTATCGGGATTGGCCTGATCGAACATGACGCAGTCATGCCCGGCCTGCTTCACGACGGACGAGAGGGACATGATGCCGATGGGCGGAAAGCCCATGACGCGAATGTTGCCGTTTTTTGCTCGTGTCTTAGCCGGAAGCGCGTAGAACTGGGGGTCGCGAACGTGGATGAGGAACACCCGCATTACGATCACCCTAACATGAATGGAGGTACGTAGGAAGAAAAATATCCGCCCTCACGCGAAGGGTCCCCCGCAACACGACAACGGGGATGGGCAGGATTCCCGCCCATCCCCGTTTCACCTCGTACAGGATAAAGTCGGCGCAGCCTATCGTCCGAGCGCCGCCTTGACCGCGTTCCCGATCTCGGCCGGGTTCTTGACGACCTTGACGCCGGCCGCTTCGAGCGCCTTCATCTTTTCGGTCGCGGTCCCCTTGCCGCCGGAAATGATCGCCCCGGCATGGCCCATGCGGCGGCCGGGAGGCGCGGTGATTCCGGCGATGAAGCTGATCACCGGCTTCTTGACGTGCTTCTTGATGAACTCCGCGGCTTTTTCCTCGGCATCGCCGCCGATTTCCCCGATCATGACGATGGCCTGGGTCTCCGGATCCTTTTCAAACAGCGGCAGCACATCCACGAAGCCGGTGCCGTTCACCGGATCGCCGCCGATGCC
>DIHJ01000116.1:0-518 GCA_002420105.1 Nitrospira sp. UBA5699 | reverse complement strand
CCGCCGATGCCGACGCAGGTCGTCTCGCCCAGTCCGAGCGTCGAGAGCTGATGCACGGCTTCGTACGTGAGGGTGCCGCTGCGGGACACGACGCCGACGACGCCTTTCTTATGGATGAAGCCGGGCATGATGCCGATCTTGGCTTCGTCCACCGTGATGACGCCGGGACAGTTCGGACCGATCAAGCGCACCTCACGCCCCCGCAAGGCCCGTTTCACCTTCACCATGTCGTTGACCGGAATGCCTTCGGTGATGCAGATGACCAACCTCACGCCGGCATCGGCCGCTTCCAGAATCGCGTCCGCGCAGAAGGGCGGCGGCACGAAGATCAGCGAGGTATCGCAGTCGGTCTTCTTGACCGCATCCGCCACCGTGTTGAAAACGGGAATGCCTTCCACTTCCTGTCCCGCCTTCCCCGGCGTGACCCCGGCGACGATCTTCGTCCCGTAGGCCTTGCACTGGGTTGCATGGAAGGAGCCTTCCTTGCCCGTGATCCCCTGCACCACCACTCGCGTATT
>DIHJ01000117.1:60560-60739 GCA_002420105.1 Nitrospira sp. UBA5699 | reverse complement strand
TTCTCCATCGCTTCCGCGATGAGGTCGCCGATCGTCTTGTCGTTGTTGGCGGAGATGGTGCCGACCTGGGAGATCTCGGTCTTGTTCTGACAGGGCTTGCTGAGCTTCTTGAGTTCGCCGATCACCACTTCGACGGCCTTGTCGATGCCGCGCTTGATTTCCATCGGGTTCGCGCCGGC
>DIHJ01000117.1:59891-60401 GCA_002420105.1 Nitrospira sp. UBA5699 | reverse complement strand
CCCGCCGTGTCGCTGGTCTTGCTGGCGACTTCGCGGACGAGCTGGGCGCCCATGTTCTCGTACGGGTTCTTGAGCTCGATTTCCTTCGCGACGGTCACGCCGTCCTTGGTGATGGTCGGGGCGCCGAACTTCTTGTCGAGAATGGCGTTCCGGCCCTTCGGCCCGAGCGTCGCCTTGACGGCGTCGGCCAGTTGGTTGACGCCCTTGAGAATCGAGGCGCGTGCCGCCTCGCTGTACAACAGTTGCTTAGCCATGTGGTTCCTCCGTTAGTTCAGTCGTCGTCCTGGTGGTGTGATTAGCTGTTGGTGAAGATGCCGAGGATGTCTTCTTCCTTGAGGATCAAGCATTCCTCGTCCTCGATCCGGAGCTTGCTGCCCGAGTACTTGTCAAAGAGAACCTGGTCGCCGACCTTCACGTTTTCGACCTTCTTTCCGACGGCCTGGACCACGCCCCGCTGCGGCTTTTCCTTCGCCGAATCCGGCACGTAAATCCCGCCGGCGGTCCGTTCCA
>DIHJ01000117.1:55195-59807 GCA_002420105.1 Nitrospira sp. UBA5699 | reverse complement strand
GGCTGGAAGCCCTTGGCGACGTTTTTCTTCTCCTTGGCTGCTGTGCTCATAACAGAACCTCCTCGTGATAGTTAACGTACTGTAATGGGAACGATTTATACGGGTTCGCACTCGGTGGCGTAAGCCGTGCCCCAGAACGAGCAGAAGCCCTGGTCCGTTCGGTCTCGGGTGGGGAGATAGTCTCTCCCCGGCTCAAGTCAAGGGGGGAACTCACGAAAAAATCGCGATTCTCTCTACCCGAAGGAAGCGGCATCATAACCTATTGAGATTCCAATATTCCAGGCGAATCTGAAGGGAAGAATCGCGCCGGGGGTCAGGTCCGTAAGCGGTCGAAATCCTTCACGTCTTTCTTGATGAAGTCCCGCAGGCGCTTGATGATGCGGGCCTCCAGCTGGCGCGTCCGCTCCTTCGTAATCCCGTACTTGTTGCCGAGGTCGTCCAGCGTGAGCGGGGTTTCGGAGAGGATGCGGTTGCGCAGAATGTCCTCGTCCCGTTCGTCCAGCGTCTTGATGAACTCGGCCAGCTTGGCCCGAAAGAGGGTCTGGAGCTGTTCCTGCGCCAGGCGCTCGTCCGCCGGGACCTGCTGCGAGGGGAGGACGTCGAGCAGGCTGCCCTCCTGGTCTTCGCCGATCGGCTGGTCCAGCGAGAGCTCCCAGTTGCCGAGCCGTTGGTCCATCTCGATGATGTCGCGCTCCCGCACATTCAGGCGGTCCGCGAGCAGTTTGGTGTCCGGGGCGAAGCCTTCCCGTTCGAGCTTCGCCTTTTCCTTCTTCAGATTGTAGAAGAGCTTGCGCTGGTCCTGGGTCGTGCCGATCTTGACCAGCCGATAGGTGTTGAGCAGATAGCGGAGGATGTAGGCGCGCGCCCACCAGGCCGCGTAGGCGTAGAACCGCACGTTCTTCGCCGGATCGAATTTCTTGATCGCCTGCATGAGTCCCACATTGCCTTCCTGAATCAGGTCCATGTGGTCGGCGCCCGTGTGGAGATATTCGGCGGCGATGGCGACCGACACGCGCAGGTTGGCCATGATGAGCTTGACGGCGGCTTCGCGGCTGCCGTGCTGGTGGTATTCCTCGAAGAGCCGGAGTTCTTCTTCTTTGGTGAGATAGGGATGCCGGCGCACTTCGGCGAGGTACTGCTGAAGCGCGGTGACCGGCACCACCGCCGTGGTGTCGGCGGCCGGTCGTTCGGCGCCGTCCGCAGGCGGGCTCAGCTCGGTGACGTTCTTGAGCGTCCCCGACTCCTCGTCGGAAGGTTCCAGCACTTCCGGTTCGAGCGGTTCCTGGTCGAGTTCTTCGTCCGGTTTTCCCATACGAACCGCTGACTATAACAGAAGCGCCGTGGTCCACAAAACCGGCGCGAAGCGGTCGTCCGTTCTCTTGCGCCGATGAAACGCCGTCCCCTATAGTTGGTCGAGCGGGACCGGCGCGACCAGCGAGACAGGCGCGAAGGGACGGGGCTGACCTTGTTTCTCTCACTCGTCGCGCTTGTCTCCCCTTTCGCGCGAGCGACAGTCTAGACAGACCAGATAGACCACTTTATATGAACCTCATCGAAGTCTTGCGGAGCGGCCATTGGCCGTCGCTGGCCGGCGCCTGGCTGCATCTCACGGTCAGCTTCATGGTGTGGCTGCTCATCGGCGCGATGAGCATTCCGCTCGCCGGGGAGCTCGGGTTGAGCGAGACCGAAATCGCCTGGCTCGTGGGGCTGCCCCTGTTCGGCGGCGCGGTGCTTCGCATGATCGCCGGGTGGGGCGCCGATTGGATCGGCGCAAGGCCCACCGCGCTGGGGCTGCTCCTCATGGAGTTCGCCGTGCTGGCCTGGGGCTGGTTCGGTGTGACGAGCTACGGGGAGGCGCTGGCCTTCGCGGGCTGTCTCGGCGTGGCGGGAGCCAGCTTTGCCGTGTCGCTGCCGATCGCGGGCCGGGCCTATCCGCCTGCGGCGCAAGGGTTCGTTCTGGGGCTTGCCGCCTCCGGGAACGTGGGCACCGTGCTCATCCTCTTTCTCGCGCCGCGCTGGGCGGCGCGGATGGACTGGCATCAGGTCTGCGGCCTGATGGCCGGCATCGTCGCCGTCACATTCGTCCTGTTCGTCTTGCTGGTGCCGCGGCCCGAGCCGAGGCTCGTCCACCATTCGGTCGAATGGTGGCACAATGTCGCCGGGCTCATTCGCCGTCGCGCCGCCTATTGGCTCTGTTTCCTCTACGCCGTCACCTTCGGCGGGTTCGTCGGCCTGTGCAGCGTCCTGCCGTTGCTGCTGCACGACGTCTATCGGCTCGATGCGATCCAGGCCGGGGGGCTCGCGGCGCTGTGCGGGCTTCTGGGCAGCCTCATCCGTCCGCTGGGTGGATACGTGGCGGACCGGCAGGGCGGCCTCCGCACGCTCCATTATGTCCTGCCGGTGATCGCCGGAGCCGTGGTGGCCGTGACGAGTCCGTCGCTGCAGATGGCCGTGGCGATGATGGCGATCGCGACCGGCGCGATGGGGTTCGGCAACGGCGTGGTGTTCCAATTGGTGGCCGAATGGTTTCCCAAGGACATCGGTCTCGCATCAGGGGTCGTCGGGGCCGCCGGGGGGCTCGGGGGATTCGCCTGGCCGCTCGTCATCGGAACGGTCAAGGGCCTGACCGGGAGCTACGAGCCGGGCCTGTGGCTGTTCGCCGGTTTCGGGGTCTGCGCCTGGGGGACCGTGATCGTCGCTCTAAGGGGAGCGCATGCATGGAAGGACGAGTCCTCCTCCTGAGCCCGGTGCGGCCCGCCGGCCGGCGGGCCAAAAAAACCATGTAACTGTTCGATGGTAAATGATAAATTGATCGTTCGCCGACCCTGAGCGATCGAACCAGCAGCAAGGAACCTATGCCCGGTCCATTCGACAGCATCGAAGACGCGATCAAGGACATCAAGAAGGGGAAATTCATCATCCTGGTGGACGATGAGGATCGCGAGAACGAAGGCGATCTCGTCATTGCCGCCGAGAAGGTGACCCCGCACGCCGTGAATTTCATGGCCAAGCACGCCCGCGGCCTGATCTGTCTGGCCCTCACGCCGGAACGCGTGGAGGAACTGCAACTGCCGCAGCAGGCCGTCGAGAACACCGCGACGTTCGGGACCGCGTTCACGGTGTCCATCGATGCCCGCAAAGACATTACGACCGGCATCTCCGCCGCCGACCGCGCCACGACGATTCACGTGGCGATCGACCCGAAGTCCAAGCCGAGCGATCTCGCGCGCCCAGGCCACATTTTCCCCCTGAAGGCGCAGCAGGGGGGCGTGCTGAAGCGTGCGGGGCAGACGGAGGGATCGGTCGATCTGGCCCGCCTGGCCGGGTTGTATCCCGCCGGCGTGATCTGCGAGATCATGAACGAAGACGGCACGATGGCGCGGGTGCCGGAATTGTCGAAGTTCGCCAGGGCGCACAAGCTCAAGATGGTCACGATCAAGGCGCTGATCGAATACCGCATGCATCGCGAAACGTTCGTGAAGCGGGTCGCGAGCGCCAGGCTCCCGACGATGTTCGGCGAGTTCGAAGCGGTGGCGTTCGAGAATCAGGTGGACGGCGTGACGCACATCGCGCTGGTCAAGGGCCAAGTGGACAGCGGCGAGCCGACGCTGGTGCGGGTGCATTCGGGCTGCCTGACCGCCGACGCCCTGGGCTCGCTGCGCTGCGACTGCCGCGATCAGCTGCACAAGGCGATGGAAATCATCCAGAAGGAAGGCCGGGGCGTCCTGCTCTATCTCAATCAGGAGGGGCGCGGCATCGGCCTGCTCAACAAGATCAGGGCCTACGCGCTTCAGGACGAGGGCAGCGACACGGTCGAGGCGAATCTCAAGCTCGGCTTCAAGGCCGATCTGCGGGATTACGGCGTCGGAGCGCAGATTCTCGTGAACCTCGGGCTGCACCCGATCAAGCTGATCACGAACAATCCGCGGAAGATCGTCGGCATTGAAGGGTATGGCTTGAAAGTCGTGGAGCGGGTGCCGATCGAGATCCAGCCGCATGCGGGGAACGTGCGGTATTTGAAGACGAAGAAGAAGAAGCTGGGGCACATTCTGAAAAAAGTCTAAGCGGCGCGAGGCGAGCGGTCAGCGGCTATGGGAAAGACAATCGTGGAGCGACTCATATGCTGAGCCTCTCGCCTCTTGCCCGGTACCCATTCTATGAAGCTGCGTAAAGGGTCGCACAACGCGACGGGGTTGACGTTCGGGATCGTCGTCGCGAAGTTCAACAAGTTCGTCACGAGCAAGCTGTTGAGTTCCTGCATCGGGGGATTGACGAAGCACGGGGTGGCGGCGGAGGACATCGAAGTCGTGCGGGTGCCGGGGGCGTTCGAGATTCCGCTGGTGGCGCGGACGCTGGCGATGACGCACCGCTTCGACGCGGTGATCTGTCTGGGCGCGGTGATCCGCGGCGACACGCCGCATTTCGACTACATCAGCGCGGAGGCGAGCCGGGGAATCGGGCAGGCGGCCATGGATGCCGGCGTGCCGATCATCTTCGGCGTGCTGACGACCGACACGGTCGCGCAGGCGATCGAGCGGGCGGATCCGGGCAAGTTCAACCGCGGCGGCGAGGCGGCGAAGTCGGCGATCGAAATGGCGACGGTGATGCGGAT
>DIHJ01000117.1:0-54980 GCA_002420105.1 Nitrospira sp. UBA5699 | reverse complement strand
CACGGCAAGCCGGGCGTCTGGCTCGACGAATTCTGGAATCAATGCACAGGCAGCGAGGATGTCCGGGCCTTCGCCGAGGAGCTGGTGAAAGGCGTGCTGGAGCATAAGAAGGACCTGGATGCGCTGATCGGCCGCTATGCGACCAACTGGAAGGTCAGCCGCATGCAGGTCGTCGATCGCAATATCCTGCGCATCGGCGCCTACGAACTCCTGTGGCGCGCGGACGTGCCGGCCAAGGTCACGATGAACGAAGCCATCGAGCTGGCCAAGGACTTCGGCGACGACGAAGCCGCCAAATTCGTCAACGGCATCCTGGACCGGATCCTGGCGACGGAGCCGCAGCTCGACGCCAAACGCGCCGATGCGGCAGGCAAAGGGCAAGAGGCAAGGGGCTACTAGAGGCAGGAGCAAGCAAGAGTGAAATGCGAACGCTATGTTCAATGAATGACATGTCTGTGCGGAGCGTTGTCAGGACGTTCTTCCCCCTCGCCTCCGGCCGTTCGCCTCTCGCCTACATTCGGAGAATGCGATGATCGACCGCTATACCCGTCCCCGGATGAAGGCCATCTGGGACCTCAAGCACAAGTATGAGATCTGGCTGGAAGTGGAGCTGCAGGCCTGCGCGGCGTTCGAGCGGGCGGGCCAGGCGCCCCGCGGCACCGCGGCCAAGATCCGCCGGAAGGCCAGAATCAACGTCGAGCGGATCGCCGAAATCGAAAAAGTCACCAAGCACGACGTGATCGCCTTCCTCGAGTCCCTCATGGACACGGTCGGGCCGGAGCACCGGTTCCTGCACATGGGGCTGACCTCGTCCGATATCGTCGATACCTCGCTGGCGGTGCAGATGACCGAAGCGCTCGATCTGATCCTGGAAGGCGTGGAGGGCCTTGCCGCCGCGTTGAAGCAGCAGGCGCTCCGGCACAAGCAGACGGTGATGGTCGGGCGCTCGCACGGGATTCACGGCGAACCGATCTCGTTCGGCTTCAAGCTGGCCATCTGGTATGAAGAGGTCGCGCGCCATCTGGAGCGGCTGCGGCAGGTGCGCGGCGAGATCGCGGTCGGCAAGCTGTCCGGGGCGATGGGCACCTTTGCGCATCAGGGGCCGGAGGTCGAAGAGTATGTCTGCGCGAAGCTGGGCCTGACGCCCGATCCGGTCTCCAATCAGGTGGTCCAGCGGGACCGGCATGCGGCCTATGCCACGGCGCTCGCGCTGCTGGCGGCGACGATCGAAAAGATCGCGACGGAGATCCGGCATCTGCAGCGGACCGAGGTGCTGGAGGCGGAGGAGTATTTCTCCGAAGGGCAGAAGGGCTCGTCCGCGATGCCGCACAAACGCAACCCGATCGTGTCGGAGAATCTGTGCGGGCTGGCGCGGCTCGTGCGGGCCAACAGCCTGGCGGCGATGGAGAACGTGGCCTTGTGGCACGAGCGGGACATCAGCCACTCGTCGGTCGAGCGGGTGATCATGCCGGACAGCACGATCCTCATCGACTACATGCTGGCGAAGGTCACCGACCTCATCCGGCATCTGGTCGTGTATCCCGCGCGCATGAAGCGGAATCTGGAATTGACGGGAGGGCTCGTGTACTCGCAGCGCCTGCTGCTGACGCTCGTCGAGAAGGGGGCGCAGCGCAAGGAGTCGTACGAGGCGGTGCAGCGCAACGCGATGGCGTCCTGGCAGGGGGCGGGCGGGCTGCAGCAGCTGGCGGAGCAGGACCCCTTCATCGGCCGGCATCTCAAGAAAAGCGAAATCGCCGCCTGTTTCAACCCGAAATACTATCTGCGGCATCTCGATCAAATCTTTCGCAGGGTCTTTCAGCCCCGCAGACAGCGGGGTTCCACCAAACGGACGAAAGGAGCCAGATGATGGGGCGATGGCAGACCGGTGTGGTCGCGTTGGCAGCGTTGATGGCAAGCCTCTGGGCGCCGCTCTCGTTTGCGGCGGCCGACCGCGAGAAACTCCTCGGCGAGCCGGGAGTCTACGGGACCTTTGCGGCGTTCACGCTGGATCACGATTGGGCCAAGGAGGATCAGGCGACGCGGATCGCGTATCTGACGGCCATGAGAGGAGTGATCGAGCAGCACCGGGAGAAGATCGCGATCGATCTCTATCTGATGCGCGGCCTGTCGGATCGCGCGGATCTGATGTTCCGGCTGCATGCCGCCGACCTGCGCGATACGCAGAAGTTTTTCGTCGATCTGCAGAACAGCCTCTTCGGGAAACATCTGAAGACGGCGGGCATCATGCACGGCCTGACGAAGAAGGCCAATTACGTGCCGGGATTTTCCGATCAGATGAAGACGGATCTCAAGACGGCGAGCGAACCGGGCCCGAAGCCCTATGCGATCGTGATTCCGGTCCGCAAGAACGCCGACTGGTGGGCGCTGGACCAGGAGAAGCGCGCGGCCATGATGCGGGAACATACGGAAGCCACGGTGCCCTATCTCAAGACGGTCAAGAGGAAGCTCTATCATTCCAGCGGCCTGGACGATCTGGATTTCATTACGTATTTCGAAACCTCCAAACTGGAAGACTTTCACGGCCTGGTGTTGGCGCTGGAAAAGGTGAAGGAATTCCAGTACACCCGCCGGTTCGGCCATCCGACCCTGCTCGGCACGGCGAAGTCGGTGGAGGAGATCATGGAAACGCTGGCGCAGTAGGGTGCGGTTCCGGCTGACGCGAACAAGGAGAGACGATGACGGCAGGCACGATGCTGTACGAGGGGAAGGCGAAGAAGATCTTTTCGACGGGCGACCCCGACCGGGTGCTGCAGTACTTCAAGGACGATGCGACCGCCTTCAACGCGCAGAAGCGGGGGACCATCGTCGAGAAGGGCATCATCAACAACAAGGTGTCCGAGCGGCTGTTCCGGCTGCTGGAACAGAACGGCGTGCCGACGCATTTCGTCGAGCGGAAGAGCGATCGGGAGATGCTCACCAAGAAGGTCGCGATCGTGCCGGTCGAGGTGGTCGTGCGCAACGTCGTGGCGGGCAGCCTGGCGAAGCGATTGGGGTTGAAAGAAGGCGATCCGATCCAACCGGCGATCGTGGAGTGGTACTACAAGAACGACGCGCTGGGCGATCCGCTGATCGCCGACGAGCATATCCGCCTGCTCAAGCTGGCCACGCCGGAGCAGATGGCCGAGATCAAGCGGCTGGCCCTGAAGACCAACGGCCTGCTCCAGCCGTTCTTCGCCGAGCGCAGGATGATCCTTGTCGATTTCAAGCTGGAATTCGGCCTGCACCACGGGCAGCTGATTCTCGCCGACGAGATCTCGCCGGACACCTGTCGGTTCTGGGACCAGACGACGAAGGAGTCGATGGACAAGGACCGGTTCAGAAAGGATCTGGGGAGGATCGAGGAGGCGTATCAAGAGGTGCTGAAGCGGGTGTGCGGGTGAAGAGAAGAGGGGAGTGTGAGGGCTGCGGTGTCGGTTTCTGTGCTCGCGGAACGCGGCACGCGGGAACAAGAGTGGGTTTTATCCCGTCGCCAAGATCAATAATAGGGGCTCCGGGTCGAACAAGTTCTGTTTGGCGAAGCTCGTTCGACGCGCGCACCTGCAACCGATCACCGCATCCCGCACGTGTAGACCAGTAGCCTTTCCTCACTGGAGAGTCGGGGAGGGGAAGGAAGAGATGCTGCGGGCGTTTTTGAATTACGGGCTGGTGGCGGCCGTCGTGGTCTGGGCGGCGGTCGTCGGGATGATGGCCTATCGCCTGGAGGATTCGCCCTGGCGCTGGGCCTTTGTCGGGCTGGTATTCGCCGGGGGGCTGACGGTTGCGGGCATTTTCTGGATCAGGCGCTACGTCAATGCGCTGAACAAGGCTTCTGAGGAGAAAAGCAGGTCATGAAAGCGAAGATTCATGTGACGTTGAAACAAGGCATCCTCGATCCGCAGGGCAAGGCGATCGAGCATGCGCTCGATTCGCTGGGCTTCAAGAACGCGGCGAACGTCCGCGTCGGCAAGTACATGGAGCTGGACCTGGAAGAAAAAGATAAGGCCAAGGCCGAGGTCGAGGTCAAGGCCATGTGCGAGAAGCTGTTGGCGAATACGATCATCGAAGAATACCGCTACGAACTGGGAGGTTGAGACTGAGGTTCAGGTTAAGGGAGATTGTCTGCTGAGCCTTAACCTTAGCCTTCAGAGGATGTATGAAGATCGGCGTTGTCGTTTTTCCAGGCAGTAATTGCGATCACGACTGCGAGCATGTGTTCAAGGACGTGCTCGGGCAGTACGTGGAGATGATCTGGCACAAGGAGACCCTGTTGGCGGGGCTCGATGCGATCGTCATCCCCGGCGGGTTTTCCTACGGCGACTATCTGCGCACCGGCGCGATCGCCCGCTTCTCGCCGGTGATGGGGGCGGTGAAAGAGTTTGCGCAAAAGGGCGGTCTGGTCATCGGGATCTGCAACGGGTTTCAGATTCTCCTCGAGGCGGGACTGTTGCCGGGCGCGATGCTGCGGAACCGTTCGCTGCACTTCATCTGCAAGGACGTCCATGTGCGGGTGGAGAATGCGGCGACGCCCTTCACGAACGCCTGCCATCCCGGTCAGGTGCTGAAGATCCCGATCGCCCACGCGGACGGCAACTATTACACCGATCCGGTGACGCTGGCGGGACTCAAGGCCAACGCGCAGGTGGTGTTCCGCTATTGCGATGCGGACGGCAGGGTGACGCCGGAGGCGAATCCGAACGGCTCGCTCGACAACATCGCGGGTATCCGCAATGCCGAGGGCAACGTGCTGGGCCTGATGCCGCATCCGGAGCGCTGCGCGGAATCAGTATTGGGTAATGAGGACGGGAAGTTGATTTTTCTGTCGATGCTGGAGTCGCTGAAGAAAAACAAGAAGCCGCTGAAGATGGTGGAGGCATGACGGCCAGAGCCTGCGTTGCGCAGACACTCCGGCTCGACCGTACTAAGCCTCTCATCTGCTCGGCTGCGAAACTTGTTCCGTTCCGAGCTGTGCTCGACGGAACTTCGAACAGTCCTCGCCGCCGCGTTGCGGCCGCATCTGTTCGGCAAGTGCGGTGACCCGATCCTCCGTGTAGGCGCGACGCAGGCTCTGGCCGTCACCAGAAGTATTACAACAGTGAATGCTTAACTTGACGCGAGGACACCATGGCAAAGAAAAGCCCGAAGACAATTGCCATAATAAATTTCAAAGGCGAGGTGGGAAAACCACGGTAACATGGTGCTTGGGGGATGTCATAGCTTCGTTCTCAGATGCTAAAGTTCTCATTTTTGATCTAGACGCTCAGATGTCTCTTACTCAAGCGATAGCTATTAATGAGGCTACGGGAGCACTCCACGATAAGTTCGGGAAGTGGTACGACCAGGCGATAGTAAGAAAGAAAACGATTTTTGATGCGCTCGATGCCTATGCAAGGCCTAGTGAACACTTTGATTTCGGAGTAGGATTCGACTTCATATATCAAATAACGGATAACCTGCACTTTGTGCCTTCCGTTGAAGACTTGTACTGGATGGAACTGGAAATATTCGATAGAGATGGCGTGAAGGATTTCATTCGACGACTTCTGGGTAAGATCGATAGTTCGCCAAAGCTTCCAGACTATGATTATATTCTCTTTGATTGCCCGCCTTCGTTTACGCTCCTTTCATATAGCGTCCTCTCATGCTGTGACCTGATTCCAGTAAATCCAGACTTCTTTGCAGCTAAAGGTACGAATTTAATCTTGAACAGCCTGAAGATGAGAATAGAACCGTTTCCTTTGCCCCAGATTGGTGTATTCATGAACAAAACCAAGACGTGGGCGGGGAAGCCAACCAAGGAAGCTTCCTTTTATATGAGGCAGGTTGCAAACGTGTGCGCCATTGCTGCAGATAAGAATAAAGTTCAAGCGAAGTTCTTCAACTCCTGGATTCCAGATCGGGTAGGAGTTAAACGCGCAATAACAGGGGGAGGTGTTCCGGTAGAGCTAGTTGATCCATTTAAAAGTCTATGGAAGGAATCTGTGGAGTATCTGAAATGACAGAAGAACATGGCTTCCGAAGTCCGAACGAGGAACTTAATCATCTGTCGAATGAAGTAGCGAGCGTTAAAGCCCTGCTTCGTGAGCTTTCTGTAAAAATAAGTCAGATTGAACGCCATGCGAGCAGAGCGTTTGGAGTCTCTCCAGGGGTAGGTGCCCGAAAAAACAGGACGCAATTTGCACAGAAGTCTGTAACACCAACTACGCTAACTCCAGAAGAAGCGTTGAAGTTGTTCGAGGAATTTGTCTCTCTTTGGAGGTCAGGAAACGCTCCGCAAGTAGAGAAGAGCTTAGAGGAAATGAATATTGACGATATGAAATTGATGGCGTATGAGCTGGGGGTTACCTTCAAAAGTAAACCCTCAAAGAAAACTCTCGGTAGCGGAATATTGCGCCGGATAAATGAGGCGGTAATGCTTTCAAAGAATATTAATATAACAAGCCCTCGCTCAGAATCTGCCTCTCCCAAAGAAAATTCACCCCGGTTAAAGATTAGTGCAAGCTCAAAGGACCGAATGCAATCTCAAGCTGAAGTCATTACGAAAGATCTCAGCGCGCAGCATAATCTGACGGACGATGAGTATGCGAAGATCGCCATGGCTTCAGAATGTGAGCCAAATTTGATGCGGAGGCTACGATGATTCCAATTGAGTTTGACGCGATTATTTTCCAGGAAGGTAAGAGCTTTGTGGCCTACTGCCCCGAGTTGGATGTCTCCAGTTGTGGGCATAACGTGGATGAGGCGAGAGGGAACTTGAAAACGGCGGTACGTTTGTTCGTCGAGGAAGCTGAAAAACTTGGCACATTGGACGATATTCTGAAAGAGGCTGGGTATCTACGGGGGATTGACGGAAAATGGAAGTCGCCGCGCATTGTTGCCACTGAAGTGATGTCATTGGCAGTCTAGGTCCAATGTCGCGCATTACCGCAATCCCAGCATGGAAGCTGCGAAAGGTTATGGAGAAGGCCGGCTTCAAGTGTGTGCGAACCGAGGGCGATCACTTCGTGTATGTGAGGTCAGGTGTGGCGAGGCCGGTAGTGATACCTGATTGGAACGAAGTGCCGGTGTTCATCATCAAGAACAACTTGCGGACAGCGGGAATTTCCCGCGACGAATATTTTTCGTTCTTGTCCCAAGTGTAAGCAAGGTGGGCGCTCATGAGTCGATCCAATGTCAAGGCCGAGATGATCAAGATGCTCAATGCACTTCCTAGTGAACTGACATGGGGAGATCTTCAGTATCACATCTATGTTCGTCAAAAGATCGAATGTGGCATGCGAGCTGTTGAAGCTGAAAGAACTTACTCTCAGGAAGAAGTGGAGAAGCACTTCGAAGGGCTGATGAAGAAATGGCGCTAGAAAGCGTTCCCATGACCAAAGACCTCATCGCACAGCACAATCTGACGGACGATGAGTACAAGAAGATCGTCGAAATTCTCGGGCGTGAGCCGAATTTGACGGAACTCGGCATGTTCTCCGTCATGTGGTCGGAGCACTGCTCCTATAAGAGTTCGCGCGTGCATTTGCGGAAGCTGCCGACGACGGGGCCGCGCGTCGTCCAGGGACCCGGCGAGAACGCCGGCGCGGTGGATATCGGCGACGGGCTTTGCGTCGTCTTCAAGATGGAGTCGCACAACCATCCGTCGTTCATCGAACCGTACCAGGGCGCGGCGACGGGGGTCGGCGGGATTCTCCGCGACGTCTTTACAATGGGCGCCCGCCCGATCGCGCTGCTGGATTCGCTGCGGTTCGGCGGATTGGATACGGCGAAGAACCGCCATCTGATGAAAGGCGTCGTCGCCGGGATTGCCGGATACGGCAACTGCATGGGGGTGCCGACGGTCGGCGGCGAAGTGCGGTTCGACGACATCTATTCGTTGAATCCGCTGGTGAATGCCTTTTGTCTCGGGATCGCCCACAAGGATAAAATTTTCCGCGGCACGGCGGCCGGCGTCGGCAATCCGGTGATCTATTTCGGTTCGAAGACGGGACGCGACGGAATCCACGGGGCCACGATGGCGTCCGATTCCTTCGACGACGAATCGGAGCAGAAGCGACCGACGGTGCAGGTCGGCGATCCGTTCCAGGAGAAGCTGCTGCTGGAGGCCTGTCTCGAATTGATGGCGGGCGATCTGCTGGTCGGGATCCAGGACATGGGGGCGGCGGGCCTGACGAGTTCCTCCTGCGAGATGGCGTCCCGCGCCGGTAACGGCATCGAGCTGGATCTCACCCACGTGCCGCGCCGCGAGCCGGGCATGACGCCCTACGAACTGATGCTGTCCGAATCGCAGGAGCGCATGTTGATGGTGGCGAAGGCCGGGAAGGAAGAGGAGTGCATCAGGATCTGCAGGAAGTGGGATCTCGATGTGGCCGTGGTCGGGAAGGTGACGGGCGACGGGATGCTGCGGGTCCTCGATCGGGGGAAGGTCGTCGCGGAGATTCCGGCGAAGGCGCTGGCGGACGACGGTCCACGGTACGAACGGCCCTACTCGCCGCCGGCCTATCAGGATATGCTGACCAATCTGAATTACGACGCGATCGCCGACGTAAAGGATGCGAATGCGGCGCTGCTGTCCCTGTTGGAATCGCCGACGATCGCGAGCAAGCGCTGGGTCTACGAGCAGTACGACCATATGGTGCGGACGAACACGATGGTCAGGCCCGGCTCGGACGCGGCGGTGGTGCGGATCAAGGGGACGAACAAGGCGGTGGCGATGACCGTGGATTGCAACGGCCGCTACTGCCTGCTGCATCCCTACGAAGGCGCGCGGCTGGCGGTGGCGGAGGCGGCGCGCAACCTCGTCTGTTCCGGCGCGGAGCCAATCGGCCTGACCGACTGTTTGAATTTCGGCAACCCCGAGCGGCCGGACATCATGTGGCAGTTCGTGCTGGCGATCGAGGGCATGAAGGACGCCTGCGAACATTTCAAGATCCCGATCGTGAGCGGCAACGTCAGCTTCTATAACGAGACGAACGGCCTCTCGATCTACCCGACGCCGATGCTGGGCATGGTCGGGCTCATCGAAGAGGCGGAGCGGGCGATGACCCAGTGGTTCAGGGAGGACGGCGACGCCGTTCTGCTGCTCGGCAAGTCGAGAGACGATCTGGGGGGGAGCGAATATTTGAAAGTCGTGCACCATCGCGAGCAGGGCTCGCCTCCGTTCCTGAGCCTTGAGACGGAGAAGGCGCTCCAGGATTTCATCCTGCGCGTGATTCGCGAAGGGCTGGTGCAATCGGCCCACGATTGTTCGGACGGGGGGCTGGCCGTCGCGCTGGCTGAAAGCTGCGTGTCGGCGCCGGGCGTCAGGCGGGGAGCTGTGGTAAGATTACCTCTCGATTCGCTGCGTCGCGATGCGCTCCTGTTCGGTGAAAGCCAGTCGCGGGCGATTCTGTCGGTGAAGCCGGACGTCGCGGAGACCCTGTTGAATCGCGCCTGGGATGCCGGCATTCCGGCGGCGAAAATCGGCACGGTCGGCGGCGATCGCCTGGTGATCGACGTCGAGAAGGGCCGCTGGAGCGACGGCTGCCGGATCGATCTTCCGCTTGAGCAGGTGCATGACCGGTGGGCGAACGCGATCGAACGGGTCCTGGGTGACACGTAACGCCGTCAACCGTCATGCGCGGGAGGGACCTTCAAACGGTTGACGAATGACCGATGACGATTGACGCCGCCATGCCATTGATCATGCCCGACAAATTCCACGACGAGTGCGCCGTGTTCGGCATCTACGGCCACGAGGAAGCGGCCAATCTGACCTATCTCGGGCTCTACGCACTCCAGCATCGCGGACAGGAAGCCTCCGGCATCGTCTCGGGCGACGGCAACCAGTTCTTCGTGCAGAAGGGCATGGGGCTGGTCGCCGATATCTTCCACAAATCGGTTCTGGAGAAGCTTCCCGGCAATATGGCGATAGGACACAATCGCTACTCCACCGCCGGGGGCAACGATCTGAAGAATGTTCAGCCGCTGATCGTCAACTTCGCCTTCGGGAACCTGGCGCTCGCGCACAACGGCAATCTCATCAACGCGCAGGTGCTCCGCAACGAACTCGAAGCCTACGGCGCGATCTTTCAGTCGACGTCCGACAGCGAAGTGATCATCCATCTCATCGCCCATTCGCGGGCCGACACGCTGCTGGCGCGGATCATCGACGCGCTGAGCCAGGTCCGCGGCGCGTTTTCCGTCGTGTTGCTCACGGACGACGGCATCATCGCCGCGCGGGACCCGCATGGATTCAGGCCCTTGTGTCTCGGGCGGTTGCGGGATACCTATATCGTGGCGTCGGAAACCTGCGCGTTCGACCTGCTGGACGCCGAGGTGGTGCGGGAAATCGAGCCCGGGGAACTGGTCGTGCTGAACGAACGGGGCGTCACGAGCTATAAGCCGTTTGCTCCGGTCGAGCCGGCGATGTGCGTGTTCGAGTACGTGTATTTCGCCAGGCCGGACAGCAGGATCTTCGGAGCCAACGCGGTCTATGCCACGCGCAAGGCGCTGGGGCGGCAGCTTGCCCATGAGTCGTGGGTGCCGGCCGACATCGTGATTCCGGTCCCGGACTCGGGCGTGCCGGCGGCGCTGGGATACGCGGAAGGCGGCGGCATTCGATTCGAGACCGGCCTGATCCGCAATCACTACGTCGGACGCACGTTCATCGAGCCGGAGCAGTCGATCCGGCACTTCGGGGTGAAGGTGAAATTGAACGCCGTGCCGGAGGTGCTGGAGGGCAAGCGGGTCGTCGTGGTCGACGATTCGCTGGTGCGCGGCACGACCAGCCGCAAGATCGTGAAGATGATCCGGAACGCGGGCGCCAAGGAAGTGCACATGCGCATCAGCTCGCCGCCGATCATTTCGCCCTGCTTCTACGGCATCGATACGCCGACGAAGAAGGAACTCATCGCCTCCAGCCACTCGACGGAAGAGATCCGCAAGTACATCACGGCGGACAGCCTGGCCTATTTGAGCCTCGAGGGCATGCTGAAATCCGCTCCCGGCGCCCCAGAACAGTACTGCAACGCCTGCTTTACCGAGCGCTACCCCATTTCGTTCACCAGGGCCGAAGAATTTCAGCTTGGCCTGTTCGAACGGTCCTCGTAACCGCGTCATCCGGCAGCGGCTCGACGCCGTGCCCGGGCCTGCTCCGACTCTGCGGCTCATCGTTCCTCCATTTCACGCGGCTGTCCTTTTCCACAAAACCTCCGCCGATGCGCCTCTACTAAAGTAGGGGGATGTCCCAGCTTCCAGGGATCTAGGCAGAAGTTCGGCCGCGGACTACTGTGGTCCTACGAAGACGACGCAGCGAGGGGGCTCCATGTGGTGCGGGTGCAGACCGACCGATAAGTTTTCGACCGCGGCGCCGCAGCCGTTCAGCAC
This sequence comes from Nitrospira sp. UBA5699, assembly GCA_002420105.1. GTDB lineage: Bacteria > Nitrospirota > Nitrospiria > Nitrospirales > Nitrospiraceae > Nitrospira_C. The sequence continues at coordinate 43,616 of DIHJ01000117.1, read as the reverse complement.
CATGGACGAAGAGGCGGGCGGCGGAGCGATCCCGGTCTCATCGGAAAGCCCGGCGCAAGCCGGTGACTGGAACAGAATGATGCGGCTGGTGCCGGTGCTGAATCCGTCCATTCATGGAGTGGATGTGGAACGGGAGATGGTGCTGTTCGATCTCCGCAGCGGACGTTCGTACCGGCTCGATTCCGTCGGGGCGGCGGTGTGGCGGCACTGTACCGGTGCAGCCACGATTCAAGAGATTCACCACGCGGTGTGCGCGGAATTGGGTTTGTCGATCGAACGCGCGCAGGACGGCGTGCTGTCCTGCATGGCGCAATGGAGCCACGACGGACTGCTGACTCAGGCGGAGCCCGCCCGCGTCTGACGGGCCCCCGTCGGACGGCTGCACATCAACCGAACAACAAGAGGGACAGGCGAGGATGACGGCCACCACGCTGCGGGAGCATCAATTATCGTTGCACGGTCTGCATGTGCGGTATGTCACGTCCTCGCCCTCGCTGCTTTCGTCCGCGGCGCCCTGGTTTCAGCGGTTCCCGCAGGCCGGCCCTGCCGGCGACGCCGCGCTGACGATCCGGTTCGAGGAAGTGTCCGGACGCGAGGCCGTGCCTCTCTCGCTGTCCTCCTCCGTGCGTCGCCTGTTCTCGGGAACCAGACCCTTCATGGGCAGCTCGATGAGAGCGCTCTGGCAGTGCGAGATTCTGCAGGACGGCGGCCGGCACGTGGTGGACGTGCAGGGGCAGGGAGTCCTGGTGATCGAGGGGGACGGCGGCAGGGCCGACGGGTATTTCTTCCGCCCCGACACCGTTCATGCGGACCGGCTGGAGAGCTTTTTCCACTATGCGCTGGCCGAACTGCTGAAGCGGCGGAATCTGTTCACGCTCCATGCGGCGGCGCTGGAGCGTCGGGGCCGGGGGCTCTTGATCGCGGGCGGGACCGGCTGCGGAAAGACGACCGCGTCGCTCTCGTTGCTCCGTTCCGGCTACCGCTTGCTGTCCGACGATCATCCGGTCTTGCGGGACGACGGTGCCTGGCCGGAGTTGCTCGCTTCGCCCGCGCACATTGAAGTGACGGACCGGACCGTTGAATTGTTCCCGGAACTGCGGGACGCGCCGTCCGGTCTGCTGCGCCAGGGCGCCCGCAAGAAATCCTTCCATGCCGAGGACCTCTATCCCGGTTCGACGGGGCGTCCCTGCGAACCGGTCATGATTCTGTTTCCGCAGATCGGGAAACTGCCGCACAGTTGCCTCGAACCGCTGGCGAAGAGCCGGGCGCTGCAGGGGTTGCTGCCGCCGCCCTCCCTCGTTCCCGACGATGAACTATCGAGGCGGGAAGTGCGGGCCCTGTCGAATCTGGTACAGCGGGCCTCCTGCTACCGCCTGCATTTCGGACAGGACGTGCCGGATCTACCCAAGTTGATCACGCCATTGCTGGATGAGGCCTGACCGCGGTCTCCGTGCGCCCTTCCGTACCGTTGCCCCTGAAAAAATCTGCGTGGTAGGATAGCCCCACAAACCCGGAATGTGGAATGAGGAATGCCTGGCGTTCGTCATTCCATAATAGAGCGAAGGAGGTCCTTATGAAACGCGTCGCCCTGGTCCTGAGCGTCCTCATGTTTCCGGTCTTTGCCGCCCATCTGCTGTTCGCCGCCGGATTCTTCAAGGTCGGCGAAAAGGCGCCGTCGTTCGCGCTGAACGCGATCACCGGCGAAGCGGTTTCGCTGGACGCGCACAAGGGAAAGGTGGTCGTCCTCGGGCTCTTTCATATCTGCGATCCCTGCATGATGCAGGGATCCAACCTCCAGAAGGTCTTTGAAGCGACCCAGGGCAAGAACGTCGCAGTGATCGGGGTGAACTCGGCGGGCAATTCGAAGAAGGATGTGGGCGAATTTCTCTCGGCGTTTCCCGTCAAGATCACCTATCCCTACCTGCTCGATCCGGGGAAAATCACCGATAAGCTTTACGGCGGCGGCAAATTCATCCCGAACGTCTACGTGATCGACCAGAACGGCGTCATCCGCTGGCAGCGCGTCGGGAACATGGAGCTCGCCGGGGCGGACGTCATCATCGCCGAAGTGGAAACGTTGTTGGCCGGCGGAAGCAGCAAGATGTAAGCCTTTCAGTCCGGTACCCTGTTCGCTTGCCAGCCGGAGAGGTACTCATAGATGAGCATGGATGAGATGGAAGAAGGCAAACAGAAGTTTCTGGAGGTGGTGAAGGGGGTCGATGCCGCGGTGCAGGTGGTGATTCCGGTCACGCCGTCGAACAGCATGTTTCTGATCTCGCTGACCAAGGGACCGAACCGGAAATTCATCACCGTGCCGGAGGACGACATCGTCGATTTGCCGAACGAAGCCGGTATCCTCGCCAAAGTCACCAAGACCGTCAAAGACGCGGTCGCAGCCCTCTGAAACCGCGCGGCGGGCCGGACGTGCGCGAAAAGCGCGAAAGGTGAAAACATGGTAATGAACGCACTCTCACCAGCGCGTCTTGCGTGTCGCGTCAGTCGAGCATTTCTCGCACGTAGATCATCATGAAACAACTTCTTCCCGGCATCTGGCAATGGTCGTGGTTTTCCGAAGAGAAGCAGCTCGATTTCAACGGGCTGTTCCTGCAGGTCGGTGAACACAAAATCGTCGTCGATCCTCCTCCGATGACGGCGGAGGCCGGCACGTTGATCCGGCGCCAGGGCGGCGTGGACTACATCATTCTGACCAACCGCGACCATGCCCGCGAAGCCGCCGCGTGCCGGGCGGATTTCCGCTGCCATCTGTATGTGCCGGAAGCCGATGCCGCTCAGATGGATCTTCAGCCGACGAAGACGTTCAAGGACGGGGAACTGTTGCCCGGCGGCATCTGGGTGATTCACCTCGCGGATCAAAAGTCTCCGGGAGAGTCGGCCCTGTTCATTCAGCAGGGCAAGGGGATCCTGATCGTGGGGGACGCCCTCATCGGGAAGCCGGCGGGCGCGCTGAGCCTGCTGCCGGCGGAAAAATACGCCGATGCGGCGAAGGCCAGGGAAGGGCTCCGCCGCCTGTTGAAGTACAGCTTCGATGCCATGCTCGTCGGCGACGGCGCGTCGATTCCGATCGGCGCCAAGCAGGCGGTCGAGCGCGCCCTGGCCTGAGTGCACAGCATGACGCTCAAGAACGGATTGTCCGAAGAGTTGAATCGCCAGGGGAACGAGTATTTCGGGCGCGGCCACTACACCGACGCCTATACCTGCTACGCCAAGGCGCTGGAGTGCGACCGGATGACCGGAGACCAGCGCGCCTTGGCGGCCACGCTCGGCAATCTCGGGAACATCTGCGCCGTCAGCGGCCGGCGCGATGCCGCGCAGAGCTATTATCAGGAGGTCCTGGAGCTGCAGAAGATCCTCGGCGATGAAAAGGGCATCGGCACGACGCTGGCCAATCTGGGAAATCTGCGCGCCGACGCGGGCGAATGGGATCGGGCCAGGGCCTATTATCTGGAGGCCCTCGATCTGATGACGAAGACCCGCGACGAGGCGGCCAAGGCGGTGCTGTTTTCCGACCTGGGCCTGATCGCGCGCGAGACCGGGCAGTTCGACGAGGCGATCGCGTACTACGAGAAGTCGCTCCTGTTGATGCGGCGGCTGGGCAACGACGGCGGGGTCGCGGATGCGTGGCGGATGATGGCGCGGACCTTCCTGCTGCAGCGGCGGTTCGACGATGCGATCGCCTGCTGCCAGACCAGCCAGTCCGTCGCCGAGCGGTCGCGGGACGAATTGCGGACGGGCGGGGCGCGCTATGTCCTGGCCGATTGCTATGAGGCGATGGGACGGATCGAAGACGCGGCCCATCTGTTGGAACGGGTGGTCGAGATGGATCGCAAGTACCGGCTGCCAAAACTCGAAGAGAACACGAACCGGCTGCAATCGTTGCGGGTGCGGATCGCCGCCGCATCCGCGCCGCCGCCCCTCCGGGAGTCCCGCGGATGAGCGAGCCGGCGTCACCGCTGTGGGCGGAAGCGCGCAACGCGCTCTCCAAAGCCTTTCCGCAGCTCTACGAACTCGAGCCGGGCGGCCCGCTGGCGCTCGATCTCGGCCACGACGGCTGGCTGTTGGAAATCAAACCCGAAGGCAAGCTGCTCTGCCAGTACGGCGTGGCGATGGAGGACGTGATGAGCCTGATGTCCGACGGCACACCGGAGGATCTGGGCACCGACGAGGTGGCCAAGCAGGCGAAGTATTTCATCCAGCCGGCCGTCTCGAAGTTCCGCCCGCTGCTGCTCCAGTCCGGATTCTCCGAACAGACCGACATGAACGACGAGTACGTGGCGGTCTCCTTCGAGCGCGCGGTGGATTTTCACAATCTTTCCAAGGTGCAGGACCTGATGCGCTGGTGCTGCCGGCAGATCGGAGGAGCGGCATGAGGCGGCCGATCGCGACCTTCGACGAGTTCCGCGACGCCCTGTCCGCCTATCGCCTGCCGCGGGTGATCCTCGCGGCGCTGGAGTTGAAGCTCTTCACCGTCATCGGAAGACGAACCTGGATGCTGCCGGACCTGGCGCGCGAGCTCAAGGTCAGCGAACGGGGCCTCTCGATTCTCTGTCGCAATCTGGCCATGGCCGGATTGCTGCACAAGAAAGGCGACCGGTATCGCAACAGCCGACTGGCAGCGACCGCGCTGAATGCCGCCGATCCGGGCTATCGCGGAAACTATCTGGACCTCATCACGAGCCATTGGGCGGACTGGATGCGATTGACGGAATCGGTCCGGACCGGGGAACCGTTGGATAAAGACGAGCCGGAGGCGCCGGACTATCGACGCCGATTCACCTGGGCCATGCATCATCGCACGCTGGAGACCGCGCCGAAGATCGCTGCGCAGATTCCGATGAAACGCGCCGCGACCCTGTTGGATCTCGGCGGGGGGCCGGGAACCTATGCGATGGCGTTCTTGGCAAAGAACCCCGGTCTCCGTGCGACGGTCTGCGACCGTCCCGCCGCCCTGGAAGTGGCCAGGGAAATTGCGGCAACGCACAAGGCCGGCGCCAGGCTGTCCTACCTGCCGCTGGATCTGTTGACGGACGACATTCCGGGATCGTTCGACGTGATCTGGTATTCCAACGTGCTGCACATCTATTCGCCGGAGCAGAACCAGGCGGTCTTTCGCCGTGCCAGGGCCGCATTGGCTCCGGGCGGCCGCTTGATCATTCAAGACGCGTTCCTGCACGACCGCGAAGGGCTCGTGCCCGAAGAAGCCGGTCTGTTTGCCGTGTCCATGTTGCTCTTTACGGAAGCCGGCAACACCTACTCCGTTGCCGAAACGACGGCCTGGCTGGAGCAGGCGGGGTTCGGACCGGTCAGGTTGCTGAAGATGAAGAAGGGGACCGAGGACTGGGAGGGGGGGATCCTGGAGGCGGCGACCCCTGCAGGCAGCTCCAGAACGCGCGGCCGCCGAAGACGATCAACAGGAAATTCAAGGTCCCGCTGAGTCCGCTCAACAGGAGCGCGGGGTCCGTCCCGTTTCCCTTGCCGAGGATGCTGGTTGCCGTGGCCAGGTCCAGCGCCAATCCGATCGTGCCGTAGACGACGCAGGCCATGGGCGCCCATGTCCATCCCATCCAGACGGTGCCGGTGAATCCCGCCGGCAGCAGTACCAGGAAGACGCTCAACAGGGTTCGACCGGCCGAGGACGGACCGGAGGACAGGATGTCCTGAACCGTCCCGAGCCCGACGGCGCACAGCGCGGCCAAAAGGATGAGCAACGTTCGCCTGTGTTGCATCCGGCGGATCATACCCACAGCGGGGTGACCGAGCAACCGTAAGGATAAGCGGGGTGCCTGACGATGGCCGATCTCTCTCCCGAGCCTCCCCGGGACTGTCTGTTGCTCTATGACGGGCAATGCCGGCTTTGCGTGACGGCAAAGAAGGGGCTTGAACGGCTGGCGACGGAACAGGCCGGCGAGGCCGTACGTATGATTGCCTACCAGAGCGAGGAGGCCAGGGTGCTGCTCGGAGACCGCTATCGCGCCGGCCGTCCGGACGTCGCGTTTCTGGTGCGTCCGAACGGGGAGGTGGCCGGCGGGCTGGAGGCGTTTCTCCCGCTCCTGCCCGGTTTGAAGGGAGGTCCGGTTCTGGCCGCGCTGTTCAGGCTTCCCCTGGCAAAACCGCTCGGTCATCTCCTCTATCGGTTCGTGGCGCGGTACCGGTATCGCCTGTTCGGCGAGGTTCCTCTGCCAGCCCCTTCCCGGCCGGGGGGACCGGCGCAGTCGCCATTACCGCCCGGTGCTTCTCCTGAATCGAGCCGGCCCCATCAGTCCTCCCAGTAGGAGATTCTTCGTACATTTCTGGACAGGCCGCGACCCCCTCTTTCGAGAGTTGTCTCCCTATACTGGGGAATTTTCACGGATTCGCGATGCTGCGATAGTGGGCCATCAGCAAGGGGGGCTCGCATCATGGTCATCACGTCGCTGTCTGAGTTCCTGAGACGGATGCAGTGCCGGTTCACGCCTGTCCCGTTTGAGCCGGTTCGCCTCTCCTGCATCACCGGCGGTTCTCTCCGACGAAACCGATCCAGATCGCTGTTCTTCACCGCGACGGCGGTGGCGGCCCTGGCACTGTGCCAGACGGCCCTTCCCGTCTGGAGCGCGGAACTCCCGTCCGGCGCTTCGACGAAAGCCCGGAAAACCGTGGCGGCCGGCGTGGGTTACCAGGATGCCGAAACCTCGTCGATCACCGTCAAGACCTACGATGCCGACTCGGGCGAAGTGCTGTCGGCTGAAACGTACGAGCTCGACATCAAGGATGACGGGCCGCCCTCCAGCCATCCGCGCGCCCGTATTTTTGCCGGCGGCGTCGGAGTCGGCGCCGACGGCCTTTCCGATTTCACCCTGCGCGTGTACGATGCCTCGAACGGGCGGTTTCTCTGGGAGGGCCGGTTGAACCTGGGGGTGAGCGACAATCCGGAGGTCGCAACCCATCGGGTCGCGGCCCTGCTCAGCCCGCGCGCCGCCGCCAGCCGGGTGTCCGGGCGGATCAACGACGGCATCGGGCAGCCCTATTTTGTCCTGCGCGCGATGAATCCGGAGACCGGCAAGCTGATTTGGGCGGATGAGTTTTCCGCCGTCGCGTCGACGGTGCGGGTGGAACGGATCAGCCGCAGCATCGTCGGCATGATGGGAGGCGTTCCGCGCGAGATCGATTTCCGGATCAAGATGCCGGATGAAGCGGGACGGCATCTGCTCTGGGAAGACAAGGTCGTTCCGGACTTCGACGAGGATGCGGCCGTGACGGAGCAGTCGGACGGCAACGGCCGGATGTTGCCGGGCTGGTCGCACGGCGCTGGCGAGGGTCCGCGGACCAATTCGATGTGATGGATGTGTCGGGAGACCGGGCAGGCGACCGGCCGGCGGAGTCCGTACCTACCCCTTCTTCCGTTCCTCGTGCAAGTGCTCCAGCCAGCGCGATTGAAACTGTTCATAGGAGAGCGAGAACTGAGACTGCATCGCGGCGGTCAGGGTTTGCCGCTTGTTCAGGCGCGTCAGCAGCTGCTGGATCTCGTGCATCCCGTATCGATTGATCATGTACCGGGCCGCCGAGCTGGCCTCAAGATAGGCGACGGAAGCCGCCTCGCTGGACAGTCCACCCCACGCGCCTTCCAGGGCCGATAACGGAATCACCGGCACCTCCTGCTGTTCGAGCTGGCGGAGGTCCGGCCAGTGGTCGCCGGAGAGCTGGACGGCCAGTCCTTCGTTCAGCCAGGTGGGCAGGGCGACGATGCTGAGCCCCTGCTGGTCATGCAGCAAGGCGTGCACGAACTCGTGCCGCAACACCCGCTTCAGCCAGGCGCGATCCGTCAAGGCGCCTTTCGTCGGCACCTGGATGCGGCCCAGCACGGGATCGAACAGCCCGTCGGCCCAGGCCGGGCTGCCCGTCACGCCCTGGAAAGTGTCCTTGGCGTGCAGGACGACGACAATCGGCTTCGAGGGAAAATATCCGAACTTCTGCCCGATCTCCCGGTAGGCTTCTTCGAGGATTTCCAGCACGACCGTCCAGGTGTCGAAATCGGTTCCTCCGTCGTATTTGACGGTGAAGTGCGCACTGTCGCGGCTGTTCAACCGTCCTTCGGTCTGCTCCGTGCGGCGGACCTTCGCGGTCACGGTCCGGAGATAGGATTGCGTCCCGGGATCGTTCCCCGCGCGCGCGGCGGCCAGGTCGAGGTGGTCGGCCGCTTCGTTCAGCCTGTCCCGTTCCTGGAGGAGGTCGGCCATGGCCAGGTGCGGGAAGGGTTCATTGGGCGCAAGGGCGATCAGCCGTTCCAGGAAGTCCGTCGTCATGGCCGGATCGCGTTGTTCCCAGTAGGCATGGGCCAGGTTGAGCAGGATCACGGGATTCTTGGGAGCGAGCGCGGCGGCTTTCTTAAAGGCTTTGACGGACCCCTTGGTTCCCTCGCGTTTCTCCTGCTCGATTCCCAGGTTGTTCCAGAGAACGGCCAGATAGGGACGGACCAGCTGATCGGATTCCAGCGCCGGCGGGAGGCTGATCAGCTTCGACTCGGCTTCCGCGAGGTGGCCCTTTTCCACTTCGTCGCGAACGGCGGCCAGAGTTTCCTGATACTTCGTCTCCGGGACGGCGCTCGGGTCGATGAGACGGTGTTGTTGCGACGGCGGTTCCTGCGGCTCCTCCGGAGGCGGCTCCGGGGCCTGCTGTCTGTCGACGGACGATTCGCTCTCGGTCTGCGCCGGTGTAGGAGGGCGTACGGAGACCGGCCTCAGCCAAGTCTCATAGACGATGAAGAGTCCCAGAATGCCGGCGGCGGGGTAGAGGATGTGGGAGATGTTGCGACGGTACATCGGAACGGCCTTTCTCTCTCGCGGCCAGTGTAGCACCGGGGAGGAGTACGACAAAGGATTGTAAGGAAATCTACCGGGCCTCTGTGCCGGTCGGGCCCGTCCTCGTTGAGGAGGAGCCGGGCCTGTGGTACGATCCGGCCCGAGATGTGGCGCTCGTCCGAGCCCAAACCCCCCGAACAGTTTCAGCAATGGCTGGACCGTCTTGCGCGTCCGATTGAATTCGCCAGCCGGGACGCGTTCGCCCATCTGCCCACCGTCAAGAACCTCGGCAGTTTTGTCTCCTCGCAGGTGATGCAGGCGCTCTCCGACCGGGTGTATCCGAGAGCGGTGGAGGCGGGGCTGCTCCAACTGCGCGCCTTGTTCACGGACGACCAGCAGCGTTGTTCCCTCGCGGAGCAGCAACGCCGGCTGCGCGAGGCCGCGGCCATTCTTGCCGCGTTGCGGGACGCGGCGCACGATCCGGCCCGCGCCTGGCAGGGGTCCGAACCCCTTGCCATCCGGGAGCCGGCGTCCGGGGCGTCCGCCTGCCGCGAGCTCTGGGCCCTGCCGATCCGCTACGCGAAGGGCGTCGGCCCCAAGCGTACCGCGGTACTCCAGCGGTTGCGCATCGACACGGTCGAGGACGCCCTGTGGACCGTGCCCTGGCGGTATGAAGACCGGTCGGTCATGACCCCGATCGGCAGCCTGGTCCCCGGCATGACGGCGTCGATCTGCGGGACGGTCGTGAAGAGCGAGGCCAAACGGACGAGGAACCGGCGCTTCTCGGTGCTGGAAGTCGGGCTCGAAGATGCGACGGGACGCATGCAGGCGGTGTTCTTCAATCAACCCTATCTGGAGCAGATCCTGGCCGTCGGGAAATCGGTGCTGATGAGCGGGCGCGTGATCGCGGGTCGCCAGGGCTGGATGATCCCGCGCATGGATGTGGCCCAGTACGAAGTCGTCGGCGAAGGAGCCGAATCCACGTTGCACGTCGGGCGCATCGTGCCCGTCTATCACGAGACGAAAGGCTGGAGTTCCCGGCAGATGCGGGTGCTGATGAAAGGATTGCTGGAAGAGTACGCCGCCGATCTGAGAGAGCACCTGCCGGTCCCGGTGCGGGCCCGCCAGCGGCTGATCCCGATTCAGGAGGCGCTGCAGGATGTTCATTTTCCGAAGGCCGGCGCCGATCTGCGGCTGTTGGAGCAGGGGAAGACGGCGGCGCACCGCCGGCTGGCGTTCGAAGAGCTGTTTCTCCTGCAGGTGGCGTTGGCCGCGCGCCAGCGGTCCGTCCAGAGCGAGAAGAAGGGCCTGCATTTCAATCCGAGAACGCCGCTGTTGGAAAAGCTCGGGCGGGCGTTCCCCTTCCAGTTGACGCCGGCGCAGGACCAGGTGATCCGGGAGATCTTCCGCGACATGATCTCGCCGCGCCCGATGAACCGGCTGGTGCAGGGGGACGTGGGATCGGGCAAGACGGTTGTGGCGCTGCACGCGATCGTGATGGCCTGCGGGTCGGGCTATCAGGCGGCGCTCATGGCTCCGACCGAGATCCTGGCGGAACAGCACTATCGCAATCTGAAGGGCATCCTGGAGGGGCTGGGCCTGAAGGCCGCGCTGCTCCGGGGCGGCGAGAAGGCGGCGGTGAAGAAAGCGCAGGCCGCGGAGCTGGCGTCGGGGCTGGTGCAGGTGGCCATCGGCACCCATGCGTTGATTCAAAAGGGCGTCGCCTTCAAGAACCTGGGACTGGCCGTGGTCGACGAGCAGCACAAGTTCGGCGTCCTGCAGCGGAAGACGCTGATCGAGAAGGGGTACAAGCCGGACGTACTGGTGCTGACGGCGACACCGATCCCGCGGACGCTGGCGATGACCGTCTACGGCGATCTCGACGTGTCGGTCATTCACGCGCTCCCGCCCGGACGGAAGCCGGTCCGGACGTTCCTCTTCGGCGACGCGCAGCGCCGGCGCGCCTATCAGATTCTGCGGGATGAATTGCGCGACCGCAAACAGGCGTACGTGGTCTATCCGCTCGTCGAGGAATCAGAGAAGGTCGATTTGCAGGCGGCGATCCAGGGGGCCGAATCGCTGCAGCAGGGCGAATTCAAGGATTTCCGGGTTGGGTTGCTGCACGGGAGGATGAAGCCGGCGGAAAAGGAAGCGGTCATGGCCGACTTCAAGGCCGGCCGGATTCACCTGCTCGTGGCAACGACGGTCATCGAGGTCGGCGTCGACGTGCCGAATGCGACCATCATGATGATCGAGCATGCGGAGCGCTTCGGGTTGGCCCAGCTGCATCAATTGCGCGGCCGCGTCGGGCGGGCCGGGCATCAATCCTATTGCCTGCTCATGGCCTCGGGAGCGGGAAGGGGTAAAGGGATCAAGGGGCAAGGGGATAACAGGACGGCTCTCCCTCCCTATCCCGCTACCCCGTCCTCCGTGTCGGGCTCCACGGCCAGGGAACGGCTGGAGGCCCTGGTGAAGTCGAACGACGGGTTCGTGATCGCGGAAGAAGACCTGCGCATCAGAGGGCCCGGAGAGTTTTTCGGGTTCCGTCAATGGGGCATGCCGGAGTTCCGCGTGGCCAACATCGTGAGGGACGGGGATCTGCTGCAGCAGGCCAGGCTGGAGGCCTTCTCGATCGTGAAGCAGGATCCCCACCTGAGCGCGCCGGCACTGCGGGGCTTGCGGGAGTCGATGCTGCGGAAGTGGGAAAAGAAGCTGGAGCTGGGGTCGGTCAGTTAACGACAGGCGAGTGGTGCGAGGCTAGTGGTTAGGGGAGACAAAGCTTCTCTCCCACCCCTTGCCTGTTGCCTCTAGCCCCTAACCTGAGGTCTTACGTGGGTTTATTGCAACGACTGAAGCACGATCTAAGGACGGGGCTGGCGACGCTGCGGCTGGGAACGGCGCAGGCGGCAAACCGCGCGCTGGAGGAAACGGAGCTGCTCCGGCTGCGCCTCGAGGTCCGCAAGATCGAGAAGCAGCTGGACGATCTCTATCGCGACGTCGGCGAGCGGGCGGTCGGTTTGCGCGAGGCGGGCGAAGCGGTGGAGCGCGTCATGTACGACATGGAAATCAGCCGGCTGGTGGGCGAAATCCGCCGGCTCAAAGACGCGAGTCGGAAGCTGGAGGCGGAGATGGTGGAGATCCGGAGCGCGGAATGAGCATGAGGCGCCTTGCCGGCATCGACATCGGCACCCTGACCTGCCGCCTGCTGATCGCCGACGTTCCGGCCGACGGGTCGCTCAAGGAGCTTCGTTCGGAGCGGCGCATTCTCCGGCTCGGGGAAGGCGTCGATCGGACGAACCGGCTCGACCGGGCTGCGATGGATCGCGTCCTGCGATGCCTGATAACCTGGCGCGACGTGATCGACGGGTACCGCGTGGACGCCTGCGCGGCCGTCGCAACCAGCGCCGTACGGGATGCGGCGAACCGCGGGGAATTCCTGGAAAGGGTCAAACGTGAAGCCGGGTTCGATGTCGAGGTCATCACGGGCGACGAAGAGGCCCGGCGCACGATGCTCGGCATCCGTTCCGGTCTTCCGGCCGGCGTGGACGAGATGCTGGCGCTGGACATCGGCGGCGGGAGCACGGAGTTCATTCTGGACCGGCCCGGTCTGGCGCCGGTCGTCCGCTCGATCGACATCGGCGTGGTGCGCCTGTGCGAGCGGGTCCTCCGTCACGATCCGCCGGCCGCCGACGAAATCCGGCAGGCGCGCGACTGGATACGACGCGAAACGGAAGCGGCGGTGTCCGGGATGCCGCCCCGCGCCGCGCACACGTTCGTCGGCACCGCCGGCACGATCACGTCGCTCGCCGCCATGGCGCAGAAACTGCCGGCCTATGAGCCGGCCCGCATCCACAATTACCGGCTCGCGCTCGAGACCGTTCGGGAACTCGAACAGATCCTCCTGAGCCGCAGGAAAGCCGACCGCGTCGGTTTGCCCGGTCTCGAGCAGGGCCGGGAGGAAGTCATCGTCGCCGGCGCGATCATCGTTCGGGCCATCATGGAGACGCTGGGCGAGGAAACCTGTCTGGTCAGCGATCTGGGGTTGCGCGAAGGGGTGTTGATCGATCTTGCTCTACGGCGCCCGAGCCGGTAGTCTCATCCCATCATCATTCTCCCGAGGATCATCCGTGAGCGACGAATTGCCGACAGTGCCGCAGGTGTCCGCCGAGCCGACCGTTGAGGCGACGGGCGGCTCGGTGCGGGACCAGGTGCTGGCCTTCTTCGGTCCGTCGAGCGCGGACAATGAGACCAGAAGGGCGCTGGCCGACCATCTGCAGGAATTCGTCGGCGCGGAGTCTCTGGGTGACCGGTTGGACGCCTGGCTCCGGCTGATCCATTGGACCCGCGTGGGCACCAGCCATACCCTGCAAATTCTCGGGGCCCGCATGCGCTGGCGCGAGGCCTATCTCTACTGGGAACTGCTGCTGGACGTGCTGGAGCAGGTGCCTGCGGTTCGCGCGCGCGTGCAGGAGGCCGTCAACCGGATCATCCTCGAAACCGATGCGGTCAATCTGGTGGGGGAGGCCGGGTTGCCCTGCGATCGCGGTTTTCTGGTCGAGATCGGAGACCGGCTCGTCGGCAAGGTGCTCCCGTCCGTCAGAAACGACCGGGACCTGACCCATCTCCTGCAACGGCAGTATCGCAGTCTCGTCGAGGTGAAGTGGTTTTCGCAGATCCCTCCCCGCCTGTTCGCCCGCATCCTTGAGGGGCTGACTCCGCCGCCGCCGCCCGGTCAGCCGAGCCCGCTCGCGGGAGCCTTTGCCGACGCGTTTCGTCTTCTGGCCATCCGCGTGGAAGCGCAGGGGCTGTCCGAAAAGCTCCGGGCCAGGAGCCGGCGCCCCTCCGCCATCCGGGAGTCGCCGTTTTATCAGCTTGCGCGCCTCAGCGAGGAACTGGCCGGGGCGTGGCAGACCGGTCGGGCGCTCGAAGACTGCGCCGCCTCGTGGCGCGACACCCTGACGGACTGTCGCAACGAAATGCGCTGGATCCGCCGTCAATTGGAAACGGCGGGGGTCAGCGTGGACATCGTCTACGGGCTGGAGGTGCTGCATCACTGCCTCACGCGCATGGCCACCATGGTGGACGTGATGACCGCCCGCGAGGACGTGCCGTATGCGAAGGCCGTCCACGCCTTTCTCACCGCGCTGATCGAAGCCAGCCTTCACGAGTGCAGCATCACTCATCTCGTGGAAGCCAATACGCGGCTGCTGCATCGGAAAATCGTCGACCGGTCGGGCGCGACGGGGGAGCATTACATCGCCCGGGATTCGCAGGAGTACCGGCACCTGTGGGTCGCCGCGGCCGGCGGCGGAGTGCTGACGGCATTCACGGCGGCGCTCAAGATGTTCATCTTCGGGCTGGGGCTCGCGCCGTTTCTCGCGGGATTCGGCTACGGCCTCAACTATGCGGTGAGTTTCGTCCTCATGCAGACCTTCGGGCTGATGCTGGCCACGAAACAGCCGGCCATGACCGCGGCGACCCTGGCGACGATCATGCGGGAGCAGCCCGGCGCGTCCCGGTTGGACGAGATCGTCGAGTTCATGACGAAGATTTCGCATTCGCAGATCGCGGCGGCGGTCAGCAACGTCATCGTCGTGTCCGCGGCGGCCTATCTCCTCGACGCCTGCTGGCGCCTGATCACGGGGAGCCCGATTCTCGATCTGCACGCGGCGGAGCACGTGTACGAAACGCTGAGCCCGGTCAACAGCGGGACGGTGGTTTTTGCCGCCTTGACCGGCGTGATTCTGTGGCTCTCGAGCCTGGCGGGGGGATGGATCGAGAATTGGACCGTCTATCATCGCCTGCCGCAGGCGCTGGCGGAGCATCCCTGGGGAACAAGGGTCTTCGGCGCCGAACGGATGCGCCGGTGGGCGGAGGGCTTTTCGCACAATATCGCGGGGTGGGGCACGAACGTCACGCTCGGGATGATGTTGGGCATGACCCCGGCCGTCGGGATGTTCTTCGGCCTGCCGCTCGACGTGCGCCACGTCACGCTCTCGAGCGGCACGCTGGCGCTCGCCAGCGCGTCGCTGCAGGCCGAGTGGTATCGGGAAGGCTGGTTCCTGTACGCGATCGCCGGCGTCGCCGTGATGTTCGTGCTGAACCTGGGGGTGAGCTTTTTCCTGTCGCTCGTGACGGCGCTTCGCGCCTACGATTTTCCCCGGTCCGACATGGTCGAACTGGCCCGGCGTCTCCTGAAACGGCTGGTCACGTCGCCGCGCGATTTCATCCTGCCGCCGCGCGAGCAGGTGAGCGGCGTGGGACCGGGAACGGAACCGAAGACGGCAAAGGATGTCTCCTGTGCCGAACCCTGAGGGATGGGGCCGGATCCAAGGGGGCCGCTACCGCTGCGAATACCAGCGATAGCCCTTTTGTTCGGTGAAGGTCGGTTTCGGCGCCCCGCCGGGTTTTTCCAGCAACAGCACTTTGAAGTCGAGCAGGCCGAACCAGGCCGGGTCCGCCACGTCGTGGTAGTGCGTGCCCTGGAACTTGGGGAGCATGTCGCCGAGCGTTTGTCTGAGTTCCGGTTCCGTGTAGGCCCGGACGATGAAGGGCTTGTTGATCGCCTGACAGAAGCGCTGGATCGTGTAGGCCGCGCCGGTGCAGAGCACCTTCGTGTCCGGCTTGATGGCGAGGAACTGCGGGAGCGAGAGATACTGCTCCTGGAAGCCGAGCCACCGCACGGCCTGGCGCAGGTGGCTGTACTGCACTTCGTATTCGGTGTGGCCGGGGAGCTTGACCGGCGCCGGCCAGCCTTCCTCGACGCCGAATTCCGTGAGGAACGCCCGTCCGCCCGGCTTCAGCACCCGCCAGAGTTCGGCCACGAACCGGAACGGCCCCAGATTGAAGATGACGTCGTCCGGCAGGTCGGGTCCGACCGGCAGGCGCACGCGCCTGATCCAGTCCAGCGCCTCCTGGTGCTGCGCGGTCGCCCCGATGCCCGACGTGAGTTCCTGCCTCGTCAGCTTGACCGGCGTCATGTCGGCCATGTTTTCGTTGTCGATGACGAGATCGACCGAGTTGTCCTTGAAGGGAAGCCATTCGCCGTTGGCCTGGGTGCCGCTGCAGGGCCAGCCGCCGGCCCTGGCGCGCGAAACCTGCAGCTTCAGGAACGGTTTGGTGATGTCGAGCGAGCAGTATTTGACGCTTTGCTTTTCGAACGGGAGGAGCTCCTTCCCCAGTTCGCGGGCCACGTAGCCGAGCCCGCCGCCCACTTCCACGATGACTTTCGGTTTCGGATTGAACCAGCCCAGGCGCCGCAGCTTCTGCATGAGGAGCCGGCCGTAGGTCAGACCGTTCAGCGCGTCGTTCGGTTCGCGGAACAGGTGCGACACCGTCGTCTCGATCAGATCGAAATGACCGTCGTCCTCCCCGCTGTCCTTCAATTCGTGGACGTGAAAGTCTTCGAGATGTTCTTCCCCCTCGAAACCGTCCTGCCCGGACCAGCTTTCACGGATCTGCTGGAGCAGGACGTCCCACTTGGCCTTGTGGCGGTGGCCGCCGGGAGGCTCCGTGCCGTAGTAGCAGAGCGAATAGGTGGGAAGGGCCCACCGTTCCAGGTGCCAGCGGCCCGGCTGGCCGTCGGGCCCGCAGACTTTCGTTCCGTATTTTTCCATCAGAGCGCCGACCGTGATGTGGCCGTTCATGGCTTTCAGCATTTCCAGGCCGGTGCGGTTGAGTCTCACGAGCGGGAGGTTGTCGTCGAGGGGGGCGAACCACCATTCGTCTTCGCCGTGCTGATACGCCACCAGGTCGGGAATGTGCCAGGCCAGGAGACTGAGGGTCTCTCCGGTGAGGCTTCGGGGTTCGTGGACGGCGACAGCAGGCTTCATCATGGCCACTCAGGGAACGAGCGCCGAAGCCTACACGAGAAAACCGATCTCCTGCAAGGAGCCGGTTGTTCAGGTTGTCCCGGTTATGTGATTTCTTTGACGAGGTCGCGCCGGAGCAGGTGCCGTCGTCGCTTCGCAAAAATCAGACGAACCCACTGATCGGGATCACCCGGACGAACGGGGGTTACAACTGGGAGGGAACCGCAGTGTTATCCGTCACGATGATGATGCCGCGCATGATCGGGTGTACGCGGCAGATGTAGGGATACCGCCCCGGTGCGAGGCCGGGCAACGTATAGGTTTCGTTGGGCATCACGATCCCGGAATCGAACGCGCAGGATTCCCCCTCTTCCAGGCAGCCCATATGGGTAATGGTGTGTTCCGTCGGGGTGGGGTTCTCCCATCGGATGGGGGCCCCGGTCGATACGGTCGCCGACTTGGGCACGAAATAGGGAGAGCCGCTATCGATGATGATCGCGGTATAGGGCGGCGTGGCCGCCGTCGGCCAAGCAGCCAGAAGACCGACCGTCAAAACCGTGATGACGACTTGGAGTTTCATGCTGTCGTTCAGCTCCTGGGTCTCTGCTTACTTGGAGCCACATGCTCCGGAAAGGATTCAGCCATTATCGTACAAAGCTTATTCTACCATGGCGGATGGCGGGAGCTATAGACCGACCGTCCTCTTATTTTACCTCCTCCGGGGCTTGATTTGGCTAGGGGATTATACGATCCTCCGGTCTACTTGTGAGGACATGAGATGTGGTGCCGGCTGGTTCACCTGTTCGGGCGGATCTCCCCGCTTCGTGCCGCGCTCCTTTGGGGCGGTATCCAGGGGCTGTTCTGGTTGCAGGCCGGAGGGGCGGCCTGGGCGTTGACGCTCACGGCGCCGCCTTCCGGGGCGGCGTTGCAGACCGGCAAGCCGGTTCCGGTCGCCGTCGCCACCGGCAAAGAGGTGAACCTTCGAGCGGTCCATTACTATTGGTATCGGATCGACGAGGAACCCCTGGCTTCCCACCGGGCCATCCCGGCTGCGTTTACCGCGGCGGAAGCCGGTCCTCCCTTTGCCGGGACGGTGATGGTGCCGGTCGACGCGCTGGGAACCATGCGATTGCTCGCGGTCGGCGAAGTGACCAGAGGGCGGCTGGGCAGCTACGAAGAATTCGACGAGGTCCTGGTGACGGTGGACACGGCGGCGGCACTGAAGGCGATCGAGTTCACCGTCGAGAAGCCCTGGCGGTTCACCCAGATCGGGAAACGGATCCCGGTTCCGGTCGTCGGTCAGTTCGAGGACGGGACGCTGCGTCCGCTGACGGGACCGGGTACGGGGAGCCGCTTTCGTACGTCCGACGAACGGGTGGTCGCGGTCGATGCCACGGGGACGCTGCAGGTGACGGGATCGGGCAAGGCGCTGGTCACCGTCGAGAATCGCGGACGGACGGAAGCGGTGGAGGTCGTCGTCGAGGCGGACGGGGAGGCGAATCGCGCCCCGGTCGCCGAAGTGCCGGCGGAACTGCATGCGAAATCGGGAGACCTCGTCGTGCTCGACGGGATTCGCAGCCGTGATCCGGACGGCGATCCGCTGCACTACGAGTGGAAACAGATCCTGGGGCACCGTGTCACGTTGAGCAACGTCAATGAAGTCAAGGCGACGTTCGTGGCGCCCAAGGTCTCCGAACGGAAGCGGTATCAATTCTCCCTCGTCGTGACCGATATGGCGGGGCCGGACACGATGAAGGGCGCGGACAGCCGTCCGGCGGTCATCACCGTCTGGGTCGCACCTTGACGGCGAGAGCGTGCCGCGTCGGCCTGGCAGGTGCTGCGCGGGGCGGAGCAGCCTGGCGCGGGCGCGACGCCGGTTCGCGAGGTCTCGCACCCCCGTTGCAACCTCCGGTTACTTCATGCTAGATGGAGGCCGCATCAGTCATCCGCCTGTTTGCGGATGAGAGAGGAGCGCATCGATGGCAAAGACCAAGAAGCGGCCGGCGAAAAAAGCGTCCGCCAAGGCGAAGGCCAAGGGCCCGGCGACGAAGGCGGCCAAGACACCCGCAGCCAGGAAGACGGCCAAGAAGAAGCAACCTGCCGCGAAGGTGAAGCCGGCGCCGAAGAAGAAGCCCGGAGGCGCGTCCGTTCCGGCAAAACCGGCGGCCGCCGCAAAGAGCCCCGGCTTCGACGAGGAGCCGAAGAAGCCGGCGTCGGCGAAGTCCGCTCCGGCGCTGATGCCGAAGGAGCCCGTTCTCGACGACGAGGAGATGGGCGACGAAGAAATCGATATCAGCAACGAGGGCGAGATGGACGAGGACATGGAAGAGGATCTCGCGCTCGATGACGACGAAGAAGATGTCGATTATCTCGAGAAATCGGAAGACTTGCTCGACGATTCTGACGAGTATCGCCACTGACCTTCTCGCGTCCGGCCGGGCGCGACTGTCTCCATCGTGTCTGCCCGCTGATCGTATCCGAGGATTCGTCCGGACGGTCCCGTCTGCCGTGCAGTCGGTCAGTCCCTGCCGGGCTGATTCGCCCGGGAAATGAGCGCATGAGTCATTTTCTTTTCATCGCGGCGGCGCTGCGTGAACGGACCTCGGAAGAAAGCGCGGAACTCCAGCTGGCCCACCGGCTCTGGGGGCTCTGTACCTCGCTCATCCGCACCAACCTCCAGACCTACCTGGAACCGGAGTCCAGAGGATTGTTGTACGTTCTGAAGGTCGGCCTCTGCGCCGATTTTCAGATCGTCCCTCCCGTGCAGGATTTCGGTTCGCTGGACGAGTTTCTCAAAGACGAGCTGCGGACCGAGGCGCGCTTCGGGTTCGTCGGGATCGCGGACATCCGCCGGCGCGCCTTGTCGTCGACGGCCAGTCAGTCGTTGCTGCTCGAGGTGCTGCAGATTCCGGATCAGGCGGAACTCACCAGGCGGTTGGCGCTCGGCATGCATCGTCTGACGCAGGACGAATACGATGCCATCCTCGCCGGCATGGCGGAGCCGTCCGGCAGGGCCTAGCCGCTTCACCGCTGTCGATCGAGAGAAACGCGGCGGTTCCGCCGCGCTAGAGGGGCCGGCCGGTCATCAACCGGTAGGCGTCGTCGATCGTGTCGACTTCCCGGATCATCAGATTCAATTGAAACGCCAGCTCGTTGAGGTTCCAGCGCGGGTCGTGGATCTGCCCGCGGGGAACGAGCACGGTGTGGTAACCCTCCCGCTTGGCCGCCCGGGCCTTGTCGGGGAGGCCTCCGACGGTTCCGATCTGTCCTCCCGCTCCCAGCGTTCCGGTCAGCGCGATGCCCCGCTGAATCGTCTCTCCCTTGAACAGGGCGATGAATCCGACCGCCATGGCGGCGCCGGCGCTCGGCCCGTCGCTGCCGGTCGGACGATACGCGATGCCTTGCACCGATACGGTTCCGCTATGGGCAACGGCGGGCGTCCGTTCGACCGCATAGTCGAAGGCGCGGGCCATGGCTCCGACGTGAGCCTGTCCGAATCGCACGCCGGCTTGGATCCACTGCAACCGGGGCGGGGCGGGGTCCGGTTTTCTGTCCCAGCTGAGCAGAAGCAGTTCGAAGACGCCGTCGTCGTTGGCCCGGACGGTCGCGAGCACGGGAAGTTCAACGGCGGGTTCCGCGGCGGCCGGCCACGGCGTCCACAGCGCGAGGATACAGGCCCACGCCATCCGGGAGAAAATCGGCATCGTCATGTGTGGGACTCAGTGTAACAAGCCGCGGGCGCCAGTAAAGAAAACAGTCGTTCTCCCGCCTTGCCACGGGGCCGATGCATTCCGTATAAGGGCGTCATGCCGACGCGCCGCGCGATAGGAATTCTGGCGGGAGTTCTCCTGTCTCTTGGAGCGGCGCTCGCGCCGGCCGCCGCCGATTGCGTGGCGGAGGGAAGCGCCGGCGCGTCGCAAGGCCCCTTCCGGATGCACCTGAGCGCGGGCTGTACCCAGGCCGAACGGGAGTCCCGCGCGCTCGACGCGGCGGACGTCATGGCCGCCCTCAAGCGGGGACAGGCGATCGATCTGTCCGGCGTGGTGATTCGCGGCGATCTGGCGCTGGACGCGTTGCCCGTGGCCGCCGATCCGCCCGCGATCGAGGGTGCGGCCGTCGAAGCGGGCCGGGAGGTGCGCGTCGTCGCCGCGGGCGTGGCGCTCGTGAATTCGGTCGTGCGGGGCGCCGTCAGACATCGGTCGGCGCAGGGCCTGTTGCTGTTTGCCGGGCCGGTGACGTTCGCCGGTACGGCCTTCGAGCAGCTCGTGGATCTGTCGCGCGCCGTATTCGCGCAGCCGGTTACGCTGTCGGGGGCGGTGTTTTTGCGCGAAAGCTACTTCGTGCAGGGACGGTTCCTCCGCGAGGTCACCGCGGAAAAAACCGCGTTCGGGCCCCATACGCGGTTTCACCGCTCGCAATTTCTCGGCCCCGTGACGTTTCAACAATCGGGATTCAGCGGCCTGGCGGAGTTTCTCGAAGTCGCCTTCGACCGCGACGCGAATCTGTCGCGCACCTATTTCAAGCTGGGGACCGGATTTTCAGGCAGCCGGTTCAGCGGCCTGGCGGATTTTTCCGAAGCACTGTTCGACGGCGATGCGTTTTTCACGTTCACGCGCTTCGACGGCGATGCGTTTTTCCGCCGCGCGACGTTCCGGGCGGCGGCGGATTTCGACGATGCGCAGTTCAACGCCCGGGAGGATTTTTCGAAGGCCTTTTTCGAAAAGGGACCGCAGTTCACGAGGGCCAAACGGTCCGGCAAAGGACCCGAGGCGCTGGGGCTGGAAAACCCGCAGGTCCAGTACGCCATCACGCTGTCGCTGCTCCTGTTCAGCGCCCTGCTGATCGCCTACCTCATTCGGACCAGATAATGCGGGAAATCCCCGCACCACAACTAATAGACCGAGGCTTGCTCCGTCTCCCCCAAAGCTGGTATAAAGCCGCCTGTGGACAACCAGTTTGACGGTGCCGAACAAACCGAACTGCCCTATCAGGTTCGAATCGAGAACTTCGAGGGGCCTCTCGATCTTCTGCTGCACCTCATTAAGAAGAACGAGATCAATATCTACGACATTCCCATCGCCATGATCGCCCAGCAATATCTGGGCTACATCGAGGCCATGAAGGAGCTGAATCTGACCGTGGCGGGAGAATTTCTCGTCATGGCGGCGACGTTGCTCCAGATCAAATCCAAGATGTTGCTGCCGGTGGACGAGACCGCGGAGGACGAAGAGGAAGGGCCGGATCCGCGCGAGGAACTCGTCCGGCGTCTGCTCGAGTACAAGACGTTCAAGGAGGCGGCCCGGCAGCTCGACACGCAGGAGCGCATGTGGCGGGATATCTATACCCGCACGCCGGGTCCCGCCGAGGAGATCGAGAGCGACGATCAGCTGCTCGACAACGTCGGCCTGTTCGATCTGGTGGATGCCCTCCAGGGCATCCTCAACCGCAATCCCGGCAAGAAGCTCATCGAGATTATTCCGGACAATCTGACCGTTCGCGATCGCATGAACGCGATTCTGGAAGCGCTGGAAGGCCAGGAGTCCGTCAGTTTCGTGTCGTTGTTCGACGCCTCCTGCCACCGGCTGATGATCATCGTGACGTTTCTGGCGTTGTTGGAACTCATCCGTCTCCGGACGGCCCGCGTGTTTCAGGCTGAAAGCTTCGGGCCGATTCTGGTTTCGCGAGCCTTCTCGCTGGTGCCGGATCCGGCGGAGCTGGATGATTCGGAATGGAGGTAAGCATGAGCCCGATGGAGCTGCAGGAGACAGGAGTCGTTGACGGGGCGGAGATGGAATCGCCGGAGCCGGGTGAGCCCGTTGCTGGACCGGTTGCCAACGGGGGCGGCCCCGCGGCGGCGGACGCCCAGGCCGAGGTTCTTCAGGGGCGGGAGCTGGCCGCCGTGCTGGAGGCCCTGCTCTTCGTGTCCGCTGAACCGGTTCCCGTGGCGCGGCTGGCCTCGGTCATCGGCAACGTGTCCAAAGCGGAGGTCGAACAGGCGCTCAAGGCGCTGCAGGAGCAGCTCGATCAGGAGGGGCGCGGCATCCAGCTGGTGAAGCTGGCCGGCGGGTACCGTCTGGTCACCAAGCCGGACTATGCGCCCTGGCTCAAGCGATTGGACAAGGCCAAGGCCGCGCAAAAACTGTCCCGCTCGGCGCTCGAATCGCTGGCCATCATCGCCTACAAGCAGCCGCTGGTGCGCGCCGAGATCGAAGAAATCCGCGGCGTGGAAACCTCCGGGGTCATTCGGACGCTGCTGGAACGCAAGCTGGTCCGGATCGTCGGACGGAAGGAAGTGCCTGGACGGCCGATCATGTACGGCACCACCAAGTTTTTTCTCGAGCATTTCGGGCTGCAGGACCTTAGTCAGCTGCCGCCGCTCCGGGAGTTCAAAGAGCTGGGCGAGGCCGAACAGGCGCTCCTGCCGATCGAGGACGGCGCGACGGTCGGGGACATGTCGGCCGGCAATCCCGAAGAGGGGGAGCCGGTTGAAACGCCCGTTCTGACGGCCGAGGACGGAGAGGCGGTCCTGGTCGGGGACGGCCTCGATTCCGATATCCGGCTCGAACATCCGCTCCTCGAAGAACCGGTCGAGCAGGCCTAGGGCCGGCCGTTCCCCCGGTTTCCGTCCTCCCGGCCCGGGTGTGACGGCTCCCGCCGCAGTGCGATCCCAAGCCGCATGATCCGCATCCGGGCCGGCGCCGCCCCGTTGACTCCTCTCTCGGCGCTTTGCTAGACTTCCCAATCCGATATAAGTCATTGAAAGACGCATGGTTCTTGGCTGTAACCCGTTCGAGCAACACGAGGCACCACCTATGATCAAAGCATGGCTGTTGGACGAGATGTTTCGGTTCGATCGTTCCTGTCTGACGATTGAGGGAACGCAGAGTGAGTGGGGCGCCGGGGACTCGATCGCCGAAGAGGAGGAGCTGCCTCCTCCGCCGGCCAACGTGGCGGCCAAGTGCGGCAACGGCCGAATCACCATCACGTGGGATCCCGTGCCGGAAGCGATGTATTACAACCTGTATTTCCAGACCACCAAGGGCGTGCAGATCAAGTTTTCCGAACTCACCAGGCCGATCGCGGGCCCCGACGATTTCAAATCCGTCATCGGCGTGAAAAAAGACAAGGCCACCTGCATCGAAGGCGCCCAGTCGCCGTTCGTCCACGACGATCTCGCGAACGGGACCTGTTACCACTATGTCGTCACCGTCGTCACGCCGAAAGGGGAAAGTCCCGAGTCTCAGGAGGTCATGGCGATTCCCTCTCCCTATCTCCTGGCGATGAGCATCGGGCAGGAGGGCGTGGACGACGGGGAGTTCAGCTCGCCGACCGGCATCGCGCTCGACAAGGACGGCAACCTGTACGTCGCCGACACCGACAACCATTCGATTCAGAAGTTCGACAAGACGGGAAAGTTCCTCGCGCGCTGGGGCAGCGAGCCCTCCTCCCAGGAGGGGAACTTCTACTATCCGCGCGGGCTGGCGGTCGGGGCGAACGATACGTTGTACGTCGCGGACAGCGGCAACAACCGGGTGCAGAAGTTCGATCTGGAAGGCAACGTCATGCAGGCCTGGGGAAAGTTCGGCTTCGCCTGGCGCGGCGCCGACATGGGCAAATTCGACGTGCCCTGGGGCCTGGCGACGGATCAAGAAGGCAACCTGTACGTGTCGGATACCAGCAACTCCCGCATCCAGAAGTTCAAGGCCGACGGCACTCCGCTGCTCAAGTGGGGGCGGGACGGGAGCTTCGACGGCGCGTTCTTCTTCCCGCGCGGCGTCGCCGTCGATTTCGTCGGCAACATTTACGTGGCGGATGAAAGCAACAACCGGATCCAGAAGTTCGACGCCCGCGGCAGCTTCCTGACGAAGTGGGGTCGCGAGGGGGCGGGCCCCGGACAGTTCAAGTCGCCCTGGGGCATCGCCTGCGATGCGCTGGGCAACGTCTACGTGGTCGATACCGGCAACCACCGCATCCAGAAGTTCGACGGCAACGGCACCTTCATCTGCGCCTGGGGCAACCGCGGCAAGTCGGAAGGCCAGCTGAATTTCCCGTACGGGATCGCGGTCGACAAGGAAGGCTGCGTCTACGTCGTCGACAGCGGCAACAACCGGGTGCTCAAGTACGTGCCGACCGAAGAGGAGTTGAACCGGGGAAAGGACGAGGCGCCGAAGACCCAGGAAGTCAGCGCCACGCCGCCGCCGCGCAGCGTCGCGGTGAAGGCCGGCGACACGGAAACCTTTCTCAGCTGGATGGAGGTGCCCAACGCGGCGTCCTACAACCTCTACTTCAATACAGCCCCGGGTCTGACGACCCAGACCGGCACGAAGATCGAGGGCGTGACCAATCCCTTCACCCATACCGGGTTGACGAACGACACCCCCTATTACTATGCCGTGACGGCGGTGTTCGAGGACGGCACCGAGAGCGCCCTGTCCAACGAGGTGACGGCCACGCCGGTGCTGATCGACATTACCGCGCCGCAGAACCCCTACGCCGTGATCAATCACGGCGCGTTCATGACCAATTCCCCGGAAGTGGTCGTGACGATTTCGGCCAACGACATCGATACGGGCGTCGGCGCCTACTACATTTCCGAAGCGCCGATGACGCCGATGGCCGGCACGCCCGGATGGGTGGATGTGACGCCGGCCCTCAAGTTCGGCGCGACCATCCCGTTCATCCTGTCCCCGGGCGACGGACAGAAGTCGATCTACGTCTGGTTCAAAGACGTCGGCGGCAACGTGTCGACGCCGGCGTCCGCGACCATTCTGGTCAATACGTCGGGCTACCTCTGCGTGTCCCGCTGGGGCCGGCCCGGCCGGGGCGCGTCCCTGCTGCACGGCGGCGAATTCATGGCGCCGATGTACGGCCTCTGCGTCGATCAACAGGGCTCGTTGTTCGTCGTGGACAACGGGAACAACCGCATTCAGAAATTCGACAACACCGGCAACTTCATCATTCTCTGGGGCAACTTCGGCTCGGCCAACGCCAACTTCCACAACCCCACCGGCGTCGCCTGCGACGGCAAGGGCGACGTGTGGGTGGTCGATACGAACAACCACCGCGTCCAGAAATTCGACGGCAAGCTGGGCGGCTACCTCATGAAATTCGGCTCCCGCGGCAACGGCGAAGGGCAGTTCAATTCGCCCTGGGGCATCGCCGTCGACCGGGTGCGCGGCTATGTGTACGTGGTCGACAGCGCCAACTTCCGCGTCCAGAAGTTCGACATGACCGGCGAGTTCGTCATGTCCTGGGGGAGCTTCGGCAACGGCGACGGGCAGTTCTACTTCCCGCGCGGGATCGCCGTCGATCAATCCGACGGAACGGTCTACGTCGTGGACATGGGGAACCACCGCGTGCAGAAGTTCGACACCAGCACGAACGTGCTGCCGCAGCTGCTGACCAAGTGGGGCGGCAGTTCGGAGCCGGGCCACGCGAGCAGCCCCCTGGCGCAGGAAGCCGGCCAGTTGCGCTCCCCTTGGGGCATCGCCGTCGACGGGGCCGGCGATGTCTACGTCACGGACACCGGCAACCACCGGATCGAGAAGTTCGACAAGGAAGGCAATTTCATCACCCAATGGGGCGGGTACGGCAACGGCGACGGGCAGTTCAATTTCCCCTACGGGATCGCCGTCGACGCCCGGGGGAGCGTGTTCGTCGTCGACAGCGGGAACACCCGCGTGCAGCAGTTCATGCCCGCCGACGAGGGCAGCGAGCGGCTCCAGGAAGAGGCCGAAGCGGCTGCGGAAATCGAAAAGGCGCAGGGGACGACCAAGAGCTAACCGGGCGGACCGCAAGAGAGAGCCATGCTCGACAAAGAACCTCGTCTCGGACTGACATACGACGACGTGATCCTCGTGCCGGCGAAGTCCGCCATTCTGCCCAGCGAAGTCGACGTCCGCACGCAGCTGACCCGGCATATCACGATCAACATTCCCATCATCAGTTCCGCGATGGACACCGTGACCGAATCCCGGCTGGCGATCGCCATGGCGCGGGAAGGCGGGCTCGGGATCATCCACCGCGTGCTCCCGCCGGCCGATCAGGCGGCGGAAGTGGACCGGGTCAAGAAGTCCGAAAGCGGCATGATTCTCGATCCCGTGACCATTTCGCCGGATCAAACCATCCGCGACGCCCATCAGCTCATGGCGAAGTACCGCATCTCCGGCATTCCCGTCACCAAGAACGCGAAGCTCGTGGGCATTCTCACCAACCGGGATCTCCGCTTCGAAACCCGCATGGAGCTCAAAGTCTCGCAGGTCATGAAGCGCGAGAAGCTCGTCACCGCTCCGGAGGGAACAAGTCTGGAGAAGGCGCGCGAGATCCTGCACGAGCACCGCATCGAAAAACTGCCGGTGGTGAACAAGCAGGGCGAGCTGAAGGGCCTCATCACCATCAAGGACATCGAAAAGCGCATCAAGTATCCCCATGCCTGCAAAGACGCGCACGGGCGGCTCCGCGTGGGCGCGGCGGTCGGCGTCGGGCCCGAGACGGAAGACCGCGTGGCGCAGCTCAGGAAGGCCGGGGTCGATCTCGTGGTCGTCGATACCGCTCACGGCCATTCGCAGGCGGTCATCGACACGGTCAAAATGATCAGGAAACAGCATCCGAACCTGGATCTGGTCGCCGGCAACATCGCCACGGCGGAGGCGGCGAAAGATCTGCTGAAAGCCGGGGTCGATGCCGTGAAAGTCGGCGTGGGGCCCGGGTCGATCTGTACGACGCGGATCGTGTCCGGTTCGGGCATGCCGCAGCTCACGGCGATCGCCGATTGCGCCAAGGCGCTCGAGGGCTCCGGGGTGCCGATCATCGCCGACGGCGGGATCAAGTTTTCGGGCGACATCAGCAAGGCCCTCGCGGCCGGGGCGTCGGCCGTGATGCTCGGCGGATTGCTCGCAGGCACGGAAGAGTCGCCCGGCGAGACCGTGCTGTATCAGGCGAGGACCTACAAGGTCTATCGCGGGA
Organism: Nitrospira sp. UBA5699; assembly: GCA_002420105.1. Classification (GTDB taxonomy): domain Bacteria; phylum Nitrospirota; class Nitrospiria; order Nitrospirales; family Nitrospiraceae; genus Nitrospira_C. The sequence continues at coordinate 16,048 of DIHJ01000117.1, read as the reverse complement.
TGGGTTCGATCGGCGCGATGGAGCGGGGCGGGGGGGATCGCTACGGGCAGGGCGGGCGTCCCGCCCAGAAACTCGTGCCGGAAGGCATCGAGGGGCGCGTGCCCTACAAAGGACCGGTCTCCGCGGTCATCTACCAACTGGTCGGCGGCGTCAAGTCCGGCATGGGCTACTGCGGCTGCAAGACGATCCCGGAACTCCAGCAGAAAGCCACTTTCATCCGGCAGACCGTCGCCGGGCTTCGCGAGAGCCACGTGCACGACGTCATCATCACCAAAGAGGCGCCGAACTATCGGATGGATTGGGAATAGCGCGACAGCAATCAGCCTTCAGCCGTCAGCGTTCAGCCAGAGGGCGAAGGGTCCCTTCCTCAGAGAGGCATTCCTCAAACCGCGGTTTTCCTGTCTGCTGATCGCTGATAACTGACCGCTGAAAGCTCGTCTCATGGAACTCTGGCACGATAGAATCCTCGTTCTCGACTTCGGCTCCCAGTACACCCAGCTGATCGCGCGCCGCATCCGCGAAGCGCAGGTCTATTCGCAGATCCTGCCCTGCACGGTCCCGCTGGCGACCATTCTCGCCTACCGGCCAAAGGGGATCGTGCTGTCCGGCGGGCCCTCCAGCGTGTACGAGAAGAAGGCGCCGACCGTCGCCAGGGAACTCTTCGATCAGGGCATTCCGATTCTCGGCATCTGCTACGGGATGCAGCTCGTGACGCATCTGTCGGGCGGGGAAGTGGCCAAGTCCAAACACCGGGAGTACGGCCGCGCCGAGCTGACCATCGACGACCGGAGCGACCTGTTCAAAGGCATCGGCGAGGGCGGATCGACCGTCGTGTGGATGTCGCACGGCGACCGCATCGAGCGGATGCCGCCGGGATTCCGCTCGATCGCACGTACGGGCAATTCGCCCGTCGCGGCGATGAAGCGGGACGATCACAAGCGGCGGATCTACTGCCTGCAGTTCCATCCCGAAGTGGCCCATACCCCGGAAGGCGCCACGCTGCTCCGGAACTTCGTGTACGACATCTGCGGCTGCAAGCCGACTTGGACGATGCAGTCCTACGTGGATACGGCGGTGCAGCAGATCCGCGGGCAGGTCGGCAAGGAGCGGGTGATCTGCGCCTTGAGCGGCGGCGTCGATTCGTCGGTTGCCGCGGCGCTGACCCACCGGGCCATCGGCGAGCAGCTGACCTGCATCTTCGTGGACAACGGCCTGTTGCGGGCCGGCGAACGGGATCAGGTGCAGAAGACTTTCGCCTCGCAGCTGCATCTGAATCTGCGGATTCTCGACCGGACCGGCCAGTTTCTGGCCGGCCTCAAGAACGTGATCGACCCCGAGCGCAAGCGGAAGATCATCGGGCGGCGGTTCATCAAGCATTTCGAAGAGGAGTCCGGGAAGCTGAAGGGCGTCAAGTACCTGGTGCAGGGCACCCTGTACCCGGACGTGATCGAAAGCGTCAGCTTCAAGGGTCCGTCGGCCACGATCAAGACGCACCATAACGTCGGCGGGCTGCCGGCGCGCATGAAGCTGAAGCTGATCGAGCCTCTGCGCGAATTGTTCAAGGACGAGGTGCGCGTGCTGGGGAAGGAACTGGGCCTGCCGGACGAGATCATCTGTCGGCAGCCGTTCCCGGGGCCCGGCCTGGCGATCCGCGTCCTCGGCGCGGTGACGAAAGAACGACTGACCGTCCTGCGCGCGGCGGAAACCATCGTCGACCAGGAAATCCGAGGGGCGGGGCTCTACCGGGACATCTGGCAGGCCTTCGCCGTGCTGCTGCCGATCCGGACGGTGGGCGTGATGGGGGATCAACGGACGTACGAGAACGTGATCGCGATTCGCGCCGTGACGAGTCTCGACGGGATGACGGCCGACTGGGCCAAGATTCCGAACGAGGTGCTGGGCCGGATGTCGAACCGGATCATCAACGAAGTGAAGGGCGTGAACCGGGTGGTATACGACATCAGCTCGAAACCGCCGTCGACCATCGAATGGGAGTAGAGGAGGCTTGTGGCACGAGGCGAGAGGCAAGGGGGTAGATGTTAGGAATGACGGACAAGACGAAACGAAATACTCCGAACCGCTTGCCCCTTGCCTCTAGCCCATTGCCTGAAGGCGGTGTACGCCTTCAAAAACTCATCGCCGGAACCGGCCTCGCCTCGCGGCGGAAGGCGGAGGAGCTGATTGCCGCCGGCCGCGTGACGGTCAACGGCAGGGTCGTGACCGAGCTCGGGACCAAGGTCGATCCCGGTCGCGATCACGTCAAGGTGGACGGCAAGCATTTGAGCGCGGCGCAGCCGTTCGTCTATCTGATGCTCAACAAGCCGAAGAACGTCATGTCCACGCTGGACGATCCGGGCGGGCGCACCACGGTGAAGGACTACCTGCGCGGCGTGTCCGTGCGGGTGTTTCCGGTGGGCCGGCTGGACTTCGACAGCGAGGGACTGATGCTGCTGACCAACAACGGCGACCTGGCCCAGGCCTTGCTGCACCCCCGCTATCACGTGCCCAAAACCTATCTGATCAAAGTGAAGGGCGTGCTGACCGAGGAGGAGATCCGGCAGCTGGAGCAGGGAGTCCGGCTCGAGGACGGCGTGACCGGTCCGGCTCAGGTGAAAAAGATCAAGAAGGCCGAGGCGAATTCCTGGCTGGAGATCACCATTCGCGAAGGGCGCAAGCATCAAGTGAAGCGCATGCTGGAATCGGTGGGCCATCCGGTCATCAAGCTGATGCGGGTGCGGATGGGGTCCCTGTCGCTCGGCAACCTCGAGCCCGGCGAGTTCCGGTTCCTGACGGACCGCGAAGCCAATGCGCTGCGCGAGCTCGTCGAGCAGCGCGTCACGGCGGTCGAACAGGGAGAAGAGCCGGCCCCGCGTCCGAAGCGGCCGGCGAGGCGCGAGGGCTGGGCCAGACCGGACAAGCCCCGGAAGCATTCAACAAAGAAAGCGAGACGAGTGGCATGAAGGTGAGAACGCACCGTTGCGGCGAATTGAACAAGAGTCACGTCGGAAGCAGTGTGGTGCTGAACGGCTGGGTCCAGCGGCGTCGCGACCACGGGATGGTGATGTTCATCGATTTGCGCGACCGGACCGGGATCACGCAGGTGGTGTTCAACGCCGAGCGTAACGCCGCCGTGCATCAGGCGGCCCACGCGTTGCGGAGCGAGTGCGTCGTCGCCGTGACCGGCCGGGTGATGGCGCGTCCGGAGGAGTCGAGAAATCCCAACCTCCCCACGGGCGAGATCGAGGTGTTCGTCGATGCCGTCGAGGTGCTCAACGAGGCCAAGACCCCGCCGTTTCTCGTCGAGGACGATGCGGAGGTCACGGAAGCGATCCGCCTGAAATACCGCTATCTCGATCTGCGGCGTCCCCGGATGCAGAAGCTGCTGAGCCTGCGCCACGGCATCATGCAGGCGGCGAGAGGCTTCCTCAACGCCGAGCAGTTCCTCGAAGTGGAAACGCCGATCCTGACCAAGAGCACGCCGGAGGGGGCGCGGGACTATCTCGTGCCGAGCCGCGTCAACCCCGGCCAATTCTTCGCCCTTCCGCAGTCGCCGCAGCTGTTCAAGCAGGTACTGATGGTGAGCGGCGTGGATCGCTACTACCAGATCGCCCGGTGCTTCCGCGACGAGGACCTCCGCAACGACCGCCAACCCGAGTTTACCCAAATCGATCTGGAGATGTCCTTCGTCGATCGCGAACAGGTCATGAATTTGATGGAGCGGATGATCGTCACGATCTTCCGCGACGCGGGCGGGGTGCAGCTGCCGACGCCGTTCCCCAGGATGACCTATGCGGAGGCGACGGGGCGCTACGGATCGGACAGGCCTGATCTGCGGTTCGACATGCCGCTCTACGACGTCACGGGCTTTGCCGCCGCGAGTGAGTTGAAAGTGTTCCGCGAAGCGGCAACCAAGGGCCAAATCGTCAAGGCGTTGATCGTCAAGGGCGGCGGGACCATTGCGAGGAGCCGCATCGATGCGCTGGGCGACGCTGCGAGAAGTTTCGGGGCAAAGGGTTTGGCCTGGCTGAAAATCACCGCGGACGGCCAACTCGACTCGGTCATCGCAAAGTTCTTGGACGCGAAGGCCTTCGGATCCGCGCTTCCCGAGGCGAAGCCGGGTGACTTGGTACTGTTCGGCGCCGACACACCGGCCGTCGTGCACGACGTGCTGGGGCGCATCCGTCTGCTTCTCGGCGAGGAGCTCAACCTGATCGACAAAAACGCCTGGAAGCCGCTCTGGGTCACGGATTTCCCGCTGCTCGACTATTCGCCGGAGGAAAAACGGTACATCTTCATGCACAACCCGTTTGCCGCGCCGGCGGACGAGGATCTGGCGCTGCTGGATTCCGAACCCTTGAAAGTCAGAGCCAAGGCCTATGACATGGTGCTCAACGGCAACGAGATCGGGGGCGGCAGCATCCGGAATCACCGGAGCGACGTGCAGCTGCGGATCCTGGACCTGCTGGGGATCAGCAAGGAGCAGGCACAGGCAAAATTCGGGTTCCTGCTCGAAGCGCTGGATTACGGCGCGCCGCCCCACGGCGGCATCGCTTTCGGCCTCGACCGGCTGATCATGCTGCTGGGCGGCGCCGATTCGATCCGCGACGTCATCGCGTTCCCGAAAACGCAGCGCGCCCAATGTCCGTTGACCGAGGCGCCCTCCGCCGTCGGCGCCGAGCAGTTGAAGGAACTGCGCATCAAGCTCGATCTCGTCGAGTGAGAGGAGCGATCCGCCCCATGGCCGGCAACACGTTTGGCCGCATCTTCACCGTGACTTCGTTCGGCGAAAGCCACGGACCCGCCATCGGCTGTGTCGTCGACGGGTGCCCGCCGGGCCTGGCGCTGTCCGCTCACGACATCCAGCAGGATCTCGACCGTCGCAAGCCCGGCACGTCGCGCCATGTCACTCAGCGGCAGGAGTCCGATTCCGTCGAAATTCTCTCCGGGGTGTTCGAAGGCCAAACCACCGGAACGCCGATCGCCCTGCTGATCCGCAACGAGGACGCGCGCGGCAAGGATTACGGAAATCTGGTCGACACGTTTCGTCCCGGCCACGCCGATTACACCTATTGGCAGAAGTACGGGATTCGCGACCACCGGGGCGGGGGACGGGCCTCGGCGCGGGAAACGGCCGTTCGGGTCGCCGCCGCCGCCATCGCCAGGAAGTGGCTCAAGGAACAACACGGCGTCGTCATCCGCGGCTATCTCAGCCAGCTGGGACCTCACGTGCTGTCGTTCAAGAACTGGGAGTCCGTCGGCGGCAATCCGTTCTTCTCCGCCGATCCCGACATCGTGACGCGGCTGGAATCCTTCATGGACGAGCTGCGGAAGTCCGGCGATTCGGTGGGGGCACGGATCACGACGGTCGCCGAGCACGTGCCGGTCGGGTGGGGCGCGCCGGTCTATGCCAAGCTGGACGCGGATTTGGCCGCCGCCATGATGAGCATCAATGCGGTCAAGGCCGTCGAAATCGGCGCCGGGTTCGCCTCCGTCACGCAGCGAGGATCGGAGCACGGCGACGAGCTGACGCCGGAAGGATTCGTCACGAATCATGCCGGCGGCATACTCGGCGGCATTTCGACCGGCCAGGACATCGTCGTCACGATCGGCATCAAGCCGACGTCGAGCATCCGCGTGCCGCGCCGGTCCATCGACAAGCAGGGCAATCCGACCACGGTCGAGACGAACGGCCGCCACGATCCCTGCGTCGGCATCCGCGCCACCCCGATCGCCGAGGCCATGATGGCGCTCGTCCTCATGGACCATGCGCTGCTTCAACGCGCCCAGAACGCCGACGTCACCACGCCGACGCCGAAGATCGCCGGCTCGATCGGGAAGGCCGGACCGGCAGGCGGGAGGACGCCCGCCGCGAAGATCAATCCGGATCCCCACGAAGCCTGAAGCCTCCATCCGGGCATGCCGTCAACCTCCCCTTACGAAGGTCGAATTCTCGAAATCACGAACGCGACGGTCTATCGGGGCGACACCTGCGTCTTCGACGGCCTGTCCTTCGTCCTCGACGAAGACCGGCACACGGCGATTCTCGGCCCGAACGGAGCGGGGAAATCGACGATTCTCAAGCTGCTGGCCGGCGAAGTGCATCCCGTGCCCAAGGAGGACTCCACCGTTCGCCTGTTCGGGGAGGACCGGTGGAATGTTTGGGAGGTGCGCAAGCGGCTCGGGATCGTGTCCCATGACCTGCAGCATCAATATATGGAACAGGTGAGCGGCCTGAAGGTCGTGCTGTCAGGCTACTACGCGAGCATCGGCACGTACGGTCATCAGGACTTCACCTATGCGCAGATCGTCCGCGCCCACACCGTGATGGACGATCTGGGGATCGGGTTTCTGACGGACCGGAGGTATGCCGACATGTCGGCCGGGGAACAGCGTCGATGCCTCCTGGCCCGCGCGCTGGTTCACGGGCCGAGCGTGCTGGTCCTCGACGAACCGACCGGCGGGCTCGACCTGACGGCGACGTTTCACTATCTGGACCTGATGCGGACGTACATGCGGAAGAGGAGAACGATCCTGCTGGTGACCCACCACATTCATGAGATTCCCCCGGAGATCAAGCGGGTGGTGCTGCTGAAGAAGGGGAAGATTCTCCGGGACGGAGAGAAGGGCGCGGTGCTGACGGAGGCGCATCTGAGCGAACTGTTCGATTGTCCGGTCGCACTGGCCGAGGCGCACGGCTGGTACCAGGCCCTACCAGGGAACAGCGGTTCCCAGTTGTGAATTATGAGTTGTGAGTGAGGTGAAATTGCATCGAAGAACTCAGAACTCAGAACTCAGAACAACGGCCTTATCCACCAGCGAGTGTAACGGTAAAGGTCAGGTCGGCGTCGATGCGGCGAACCTTCACCGCCACACGCTGACCCGGCGTCGTCCGTTCGATGAGGTAGTTCTTCAGCTGCGCCGCGTCCAGAATCTCCGTTTCTTCGATCGCCAACAGGATGTCGTGTTTCTGGATGCCGGCGGCCTTGGCCGGGTCGGCCACGTCCTTCACCGCGATCCGCCACCTCGTCCCGTCCTTGACGGGGGTCATGTGAATGCCCATTTTTGAAAAGGCGAGCGGTTTCCCTTCGATGGCCGCGGTCACGATGCGGTCGGCCAGCGTGCTCGGAATGGCGAAGGCCATCTGACTGCAATGGGCCTGCGTTTCTTCCTTTTCAGTCTGGATGATCGCATGCATGATCCCGACGACTTCCCCGGCGTGATTGAACAGCCCGCCCCCGGAATTGCCGCTGCAGGCGGAGAGATCGGCTTGGACCAGGCGCGTGTCGACCGTTTGGAGAAAGGTGTTCACGTTGCCGATGCGGCCGAACGCCATCGTGGGGCCCCAGCCCATCGGATAGCCCACGGTAAAGACCTCCGTGCCGACCGTGAGCGGTGCCGCCGCAAAGGGAGTGGAGGCGGAAAGGATCGGGCGGTCTTTCTGATTGAGGCGATAGACCACGACGTCGAGGTAATGGCTCTCGCCGATGAGCTGGGCGACCAGTTCGTGGAGGTCCGTCGTCAGGACGTGAACGACTTTCGGGATGATCTCGCCGGCCGGCGTCCGCTTTTCAACGGCATGTCTGGCGGTGACGATGTAGCCGTCGCGCAGGTGAAAGCCCGTACCGCGGATCGTGATCTTTCCCGGTTTCTCCGGCGTGCGCGGGTCCTGGGTATCTTCGAGGATGCCGACCGTGGCCTGCCTGGCGCGGTCGAAGGATGTCTGCGCGCCGGCCTGGTCCGCCCGGGTCTGGTCGGGGACGAGGATGAGGGAGGAACCGATCAGGGCGAGGGCGATGAATCCGGCGCGGGCGCGGTGTACAATGGGATGTGTCTGCCGCATGGAGTGACCTTTCTCGAGTGGAGTGAGTCTCCCGGCAGTATAAAGAGAATGCGCCCGTTCTGAAAGACCCGGAGCCGGCAGATGGGGCCGGGACGGCCGGCGGGCCGGGACAGAGGGAGAGTAGCCGATGACGTGTCGTATTTCCAAAAGGCAGGGGCTTGTCGGTCTGCTCGTGCTCTGCGGAAGCATCGCCTGGCAATCCGGGATGTCGCCGGCCGCGGAAACGCAGACCAAGGAGCCGCCCGGCGTTGTTGATCGGATCGAAACGACGGTGAAGCAGGCGGCCGAAACCATCGAACGGGAGCTTACCGGGGTCGTGAAGAAACTGGAAGACAGCGAAACGCCCAAGAAGATCGGGAACGAGCTCAAGCGCTCCGCGGATGCGCTGACCGAAAAGGCCGAGCAGGCCGGAAAAAAGCTGAAAGAGTCGTTCAAGTCCGAATAGGAGAGGCTACTTCTTCCGGAATCCGAAAAAGGTTCCGGCCCCGGCCGCTCCGGCCGAGGGGAGGATCCCGGTCAGCAGATTCTTCAACCCTTCCGCCTCTCCCTGAAGCCACCGCATCCCCTGCGAGAGTTGCGTCTCGATCGACGCCCAGTCGAGTTCGAGCCATCCGGTCGTCTTCAATGCGGCAACGCCGGCCAGAACCAGCGCGGCGAGCATGGCGGCCATCCTCAGGAATCGACGAAAGGCCCAGCCGATGAGAAAGCCCCCCAGGTAACTGCCGGCCATTTGAGCCATGGCTGGCGAGGTGACGTTTCCGATCCAGGAGGCAAGACCGCCGACCATCGCCGCTCCCGCGGCGAGGAACGATTTGGCGGTCCAGGGCGGATCGGCCAGGATAGCGTCCCAGCCCGACGAGGCCGCCGGCGCGGGGGTGCAGACTTGTTCTTCTTCGGCCATCGGCGACTCCGTTCCGTTACAGGTGATTCGACGAAAACGTATCGCAAACGGCGGGATCGCCGCTGTCGAGGCCGCGTTTCAGCCAGATCATGCGCTGCTCCGAGGAGCCGTGCGTCCAGCTCTCCGGCTGCACGTATCCGCGCGACATCTTCTGGAGGCAGTCGGCCTGGAGCTCCATCCGGACCGAGAGCGCGTTGCCTTCGGCTTCCGAGCTGCGTTGTCGGAGGCGGTGCACCTTGTCCGCGATGCCCATGAGGTTTTGCACATGGTGGCCGACCTCATGCGCAATGACGTAGGCCTGGGCGAAGTCGCCGGGCGCGCCCAGCCGTTGCGCCATTTCGTCGAAAAAGGAGAGATCGAGGTAGAGCTTGTGATCGCCCGGACAATAGAAGGGGCCGACGGCGGAGGATGTCGTGCCGCAGGCCGAGCGGACGGCCCCGGTGAAGAGGACCATGCGAGGTTCTTGATACTGCAGGCCCAACAGCGTTTGCCACGTGGTTTCCGTGTCGGCCAGCACGATCGAGGCGAATTTTCCGAGGCGGTCGCCCAGCGCGCCTTGTGGAACCGGCCGGTCGTCGACGGGCGGCATGCCCGGGCTTTGAACCTCGTTGAACATGTTGATGAGGGTCAGAGGATTGGTTCCGGTGAAGTAACTGACGGCGAGGACGAGCAGGAGCCCGCCGAGGCCGAGGCCTCCGGCCCGCGCCGGCCCCATGCCGCGGCGGTCCTCCACGTTGTCGCTTTCCCGTTGTCCTTCCCATCGCACGGAACCACCCCCTCCGGCCGGCTGTCCGGTCCGTCTCCGCGTACAAATCGACGATACTTGGTTCGCGCCGATGTTGTCCAGTGGGGAGGCATGGAAGGGGGCCGGAGGTCTTCGGCCTGCCGAAGACCTCCGGGTGTTCGGTCATCCGTCAGTTTGTCGAGTTCAAGCTGCCGGCGATCTGGGACAGGTCCCGCGGATAGAGGACGATCTCGATGCGGCGGTTGGAGGACCGTCCTTCTTCGGAGTCGTTCGAGGCGATGGGGCGGGTCTCCGCGTACCCGACCGCCGACAGGTACTGACGGTCCACGCCGCCCTGATCGATCAGGTACCGCACGACGGTGGTGGCCCGCGCCGTGGAGAGTTCCCAGTTCGTCTTGAACCGGTCCTGCAGCTTCGCGCTGATCGGCACGTTGTCGGTGTGGCCTTCGATGCGGATCTGTTTGTCGGTGATCTTGTTCAGCGCGTCGCTGACCTGTTTGAGCACCTTGATGCCGGCCGGCTTGACCTGCGCCTGGCCCGAATCGAACAGCACGCGGTCGACCATGTTGATGGTCAAGCGGTCGCGCACCTGCTGGATCGTGATGTTTCCTTTGGCGATTTCATCCTGCAGGGAGCGCGACAGCTCCTCCTGCGTTCTCGTCAGCCGTTTGATCTCCTCTTCCTTGGCGAGGCGTTCCCGCTCCAGTCGGGCCTTCTCGGCCTCCTCGGCTTTCAGGCGCTGCCGCTCCTGCTCGAGATTCGCCGTCAATTGGGATTGCTGCTGGGTCAGCTGGTCCCGCTCCTTCGCAAGGCGGGCCTTTTCCTCTTCCTCGGCTTTCAGGCGCTGGCGCTCCTGTTCGAGGTTCGCCGCCAGCCGGGATTGCTCCGCTTCCAGCCGTTCGCGCTCCTGCGCGAGCCTGGCTTTCTCGGCTTCCTCCGCTTTCAAGCGCTGACGCTCCTGTTCCAGGGTGGAGGCGAGCCGGCCCTGCTCCTGGCTCAACTGCTCGCGTTCCTTCGCCAGACGGGCGGCATTGGCCTCGAGTTCCGCCGCGCGCTTCTGCAGCGCCGCGATTTCCGCTTTCGCGGAGGCGGTGCCACTGGTCAGCTGCTGTTTGTCCTGCTCCAGGGCGCTGACCTGCGCGGCTTCGTCCGCGAGTTTCTTCTCGAGCGCGGCGATCTGTCCCCGGACGTCCCCCAGCTCTCCGCTGAGCCGCCCGCGCTCCCCCTCCAGATTCTCGAGGCGGGATTGCAGGTCCGCCGAGCGGGTTTCCAGCGCGGCCCGCTCCTGCGCCAGCGCCGCCGCGCGCTGCTCGACCGCCGCGCGCTCGGACGCTTCCTGCTCCAGCTTCTGTTGGAGCGCCGCGAGTTGCTGTTGCAGCTGATCGGACTGGGCCTGCGACCGTTTTTTGAGGGCCTCGAGTTCGGCCGCCTGCTGCGCCGACCGCGCCTTGGCCGCGCTCAGTTCGGCGAGCGTCTTGTCGTGGGTGCCAGAAGATACGCAGCCCGCCGAGGCAAGGGCGCAGAAGAGGACGAGCAGCGAGGATGGTCGCGCAATGGACGGATCAAGAAGGGACCGTTGCATAAGCTCCTCCTTTATAAAGGAATGGCGAACGGGATTATGGAGAGCCGGAGCAAGTGCGGTGCCGAGGGGATTCTCCGTACCGTCGAAGACAACCGACATAATCTCAGATAGTTAAAGGGCGAAGGGGAATCCGTCGCCGGATCGGTCGTCTCTTTCTGCTGACTGATGCCCCAGAAACTGTAGGGCAGGTCATACAGTCGGAACAACCGGAAGGGGAAGATCGCTCTCGAGGAAGGAATGACGGCGGGGCGCGACTGTTCTGTTCAACTGTTCCGTTCAATTGAGATGGTCCGCGTGCGCCCGATGTGCGAAACTGGCGGCTCGTTATGGACCGCAATCGGCCTATTCAGACGATCGCCTTCAACAAACCCTATGACGTGCTGCCGTCCTTTACCGATCCGGAAGGAAGGGCGACGCTGGCGAAGTATATCGATCTGCCGGGCGTCTATGCCGCGGGGCGGCTCGATCGCGACAGCGAAGGCCTGATGCTGCTCACGTCCGACGGCGCGCTGGCCCATCGGATTACCGACCCCGGGCACAAGCTGCCGAAGGTCTACCTGGCGCAGGTCGAACGGATTCCCAGCGAAGCGGTGATGAACCAGCTGCGCCGCGGCCTCGTGCTGAGCGGAAGGCGAACCAAGCCGGCCGGAGTCCGGTTGCTGGAGCGTGAGCCTCCGTTTCCCGCTCGCCCCGTGCCGATCCGGTTCCGCAAACAGGTGCCGACGGCCTGGCTGGAACTCACCTTACATGAAGGCATGAACCGGCAGGTCCGCCGCATGACGGCGGCGGTCGGGCATCCCACCCTCCGGCTGGTCCGAACGGCGATCGGGCCGGTGACTCTCGGCGATCTTCCGGTGGGCCGGTGGCGGGAACTGACCGCCGGGGAGCTGGCCGCGTTGAAGCGAAAGGGCTAGTGGGCGAAGGCCGTCTTGCCGATTAAGAGGAGCCCCGACAGGAAGAGAAACCCCGCGAACACGGCGCGGTAGCGCGCCGCATCGAGTTTGGCGTAGATCATCTGTTCGGTGAGGAAGAACATGCCGACGCCGACGAGGACGAGCAGAGCGTTGCGGCCCGGCGGCAGTTGTTCCGGCTTGAGCGAGGCGAGCAGCGTCAGGATTTGAAACAGCGCGAAGGTGCCGTAGGAGGCGGCGGTCGTCACGCGCGCTACGTCCTTCTCGTAGTGCTTGCCGTGGATGACGGCCGTCAGCAGCGATCCGCCGAGGTTTGTCAGGCCGTGGATGACCCCCATCGCGGCGAAATAACTCTTTTCGTACCGGACCATCGATTCGATGATGCGGTTGACGCGCGGCGACAGATTTTTCAGCGCCACCAGCATCAGAAACACGCCGACCGCGATGCCGATATTGATCTTCAGCGTCGTGACCAGGAGGAGACAGAGGATCACCGGCGGGATGGTGAGCGTCATGATCTTGCGATAGAAGGCGCGGTCGATGTGCTCATAGTGCTTGCCGACCTGCGCGAGGTTGATGGCCAGCGAGATCGGCAGCAGCGTGGTCAACGTCGTGACGAAGTCGTAGCCCAATACCAGCAGGAGAGGCGTTCCGAACAGGAGGACGCCCACGCCGAAGAGCGATTGAATCGTGGCGGTGAGGATGATGACGCCGAGGATATCCAACGGCACGGACAAGCCCCCCCTGTCGCGGGCACAATGGCCGGGGAGCCTATCAAAACGGCGGCTCGATGCGCAACCGGACGGCGGAGGCGGGAGAGGCTACCGGGTCCGGATCATCCTGCCGATGATGCCGAGGCCGATCCCGAGCAGAATGTAGCCGATCAGGACATTCACGATCACGACGCCCTGGCTGAACATGTTCGCCGGTTCGTAGTCGACCAGTCCGAGGGCGGCCGTCACGTTGACGGAGTAATAGAGTCCGGACCAGACGGGGATCCAGGCGGCGTGGTTCATGCCTTCCATGGGCTGGAGCCAGTTCAACCGGAAGAACAGTTCGTAGAGGAGGCTGAACAGGCCGATGGTCCCCAGGACCCACAGACCCCAGCGCGCGAAGCTGGTGCCGTAGTTGCTGGTCGCTTTCCAGGCCAGCTGGGCCCAGGGGTGCTTGCCCTGCATCTTCGCCCAGGCGACGCGGGCGTTGCGTTCGTTCAGATATTCCGCTTCGGACCATTCCAGCTCGCCCACCTCCGCGAAGCAATGGTTGGCGCGTGAATAGGAGCGGACGGCGAAGTGCTGGAGATCGTGCTGTGTCTGGTCCGTCGCCGTCCCGGCGGCCTGTTCCGCCAGCCGTCCGGCGTTCGAGAAGGCCCGGCCCGCCTGGGTGAATTGGTCCAGCCGATGCAGTTGGCAGCCGGCCTGGTGATAGGCCTGGGCGGATCTGGCCCGATCCCGGCTTTCGAGGAAGTGCGCAGCCGCGAGATAGTAGACCGCCGACTGCATGATGTCCGCGCGGGCATCCTTCCGCGCGCAGTCCTCCGCCTTGCGCAGGACATTGTCGGCCGACTGGCTCGCTTCAAGCTCGGTCTCGCCCTGTCGATAGTATTGCTGGGCTATCGGGTCGGAAAACGCCGGTTCGCTCATGCGAGTTTCCTGTTGATGCGGGCGTTTGGTCCGGGCCCATGTTACCGTAAGGCTTGGTCGCAGGAAAGCGGTATTCCTGCCGGAGGCGCGGCGGCCTTCGGGGACGCGCCGACCGGTGCCCTGTGAAATCCCCAGGTGCGGAACAGCCGCGGATATGGCAGACTGGGCCGGTATGCCGCCGGAAGTTCGCCGTTTCCGGCGGGAAGGGAGGGACGAGATGCGCAACTTCTCAACGGTAGCCGGTCCGGCGGCCCTGCTGGCTCTGCTCTGCCTCACGGGGGCGACGGCGGCGGCCGAGCCGGGACTGCGTCAGGACGCGACGGCGTTTGCCGAACTCAAGCAGATCAAGAAATTTGTCTCGGTCGAAGTGCAGACGCAGGGCTCGGCGGAACGGATCGGGCTCAAGAGCACCGAACTGACCGATATGACGCGGTTGTCGTTCCTCAAGAATTTTCCCGGCATCGCGCTGGAAGCCTCCGGAGGTCCCTCGACCGCGGAAACGGAGCGTTTGAGCCAGCTCGGGTTTCTCACCTGTGAAGTCTGGACGGTCGGCGAGGAGTACATGGTCGCCTATCACGTGGACTGCAACGCCGGCTCGTATTTCATGCCTCGAACCCCCGGGACCCTGTGGAATCGGGCCATCCTCGGCTACGGACCGCGGGACGGGATTTCGGAGCCCATCCACAAAGGCCTGCAGAATATGGTCCAGCAGTTTGCCGCGACCTTTTTCAAGGTCCGCGGAGAAGCCCGCCTGCCGTAACCGGGATATGACGTCGCCGGTCTGCGCCGCCCGCAAGCCTGTCGGAAGGCACGAATCGGAATGCCTGTTTCCCCCCCACGCCTGATCCGGACCGTTGTCGCGGTCTCCGCCCTTATCGGCTTCGGCGCGGGGCTCTCCGGCTGTCAGTCGGGAGAGTTTCGCCGGCAGGAAGGCCGCCCCTGCGCCGAAATCGAGCGGCAGATCGACCTCTCCGGGCGTATCGATACCCTCAACCGGTTGTCGGAGGCGTTCGCGGCGGGCTGCGACGAACTCGTGGCTTCGTATGGCGCGCAGGCCGGGGCGCAGTTCCGCCACAAGACATTCTCGATCACCAGGGAAACGGCCAACGTCTTCGTCCCGGACGGCACGTTCCTCGAATACGTCCTGGAGAGTTACGAACGGGGCTATCTCAGCATGCTCGTGGCCGGCAGCTATCTGCGCACGCACCGCGTCGAGGAAGCCAAGGTCGAGTTGAGGGGGCTGGATCACGAACTGTTCGCGCCGATCTACAATTACGGAGAAGATCCGGTGAATCTCCTCCTCTCCGCGATTCTCTGGGAGCAGGCCGGAGAATCCGGCGAAGCCCGGGTGGACTGGCTGCGGCTCCGCGACCTGCCGCGCCTGACCAGGAAAGACGATGAAGCCCTGCGCGCGTTCGCGGCCGGGCGGGTGGGCAGGATCGACGGCGGAGAAGCGGCAGGGGCCCCATGGCGCGTCTACCGGGTCGGGCGATTTCCGGACCTGGACTGGGATCTGCATTTTACCAATACGACCAGCGGGTATTTCTCGATCACCCCCAAGACACGCTTCATGGCCACCTGCGCGTCGGACACGGGGCTGCGGATCTCGACGGAAAGCTGGTTCGACAAACTGGCGATCCGTCACAGCAGGGCGTACCACCCCCTGCTGAACGTGCAGACCTGGATCAGGCTGCCGTTCGGGTTCACCTACAGCCTGATACCGCTTGCGGCGGGAGCCGGCGTGATGGTCGGGGGGTGCGCGCTCGACGCGGCGGGCGACGGCAAAGGCGCGCTCTGCCAGTTGTCCGTCGTCGGCGGAATGGCACTGATGAGCACGGCCCCCCGCGTGCTGGAAGGCGCGCTGCGCCCGGATTTGCGGCATTGGGAAGACGTACCGGCCGCTTTCGTGGTGACCAGAGCCTCTGAGCCGAATTTAGAGCCGTGTTTGGCGAATCTGAAGGCTGATGTTCAGCGGATGCTGTAGGATTGTCCACTCGCGCGATTCGGAGAGGGTTCAGTGCCTTCGCCTAAGCGGTGCCGCTGGGTCTATTGGGTTGCGCTAGGAGCGCGTTTGTACTACATTGTAAGACATGAGAAACGCAGTGACCATTCGACTAGACCAAGACCTTGAGCGGATGCTCGACAAGTTTTGTCGCCGCTCCAAGCGGAAGCGGAGCGAGGTGGTGCGGGATGCGCTGCGGCGGCAACTCTCGCTGATGACGTTCGAGCAGCTTCGCCACAAGGCCATGCCCTTCGCGGAAGCGCGCGGCTTCCTCACGGATGAGGATGTCTTCAAAGCCGTGTCGTGAAGGTCTTTCTCGACACCAATGTGCTGGTCAGCGGCTTTGCTACGCGCGGCCTCTGCGCCGATGTGGTCCGGCTCGTTCTTGCCGAGCATGAACTGATCACTGGAGAAGTGGTTCTAA
>DIHJ01000122.1:16350-16576 GCA_002420105.1 Nitrospira sp. UBA5699 | reverse complement strand
TATCTGCCGTCACACCCGTCATACAACGATGGTCGATCGGACATTCCCGCAGCAGGCAGGGAGCGCAATCCACCGGCTCTCGAACCACGCGGTGCGTCGCCCCGCGCGGCGACGTCGTCCGCCAGTCGGTCGGACCGAAGATCGCCACCACCGGCACCCGCAAGGCCGACGCGATGTGCATGGGCCCCGTGTCGTTGGTCAGCAGCAGGGTGCAGCGCTTCACCGC
>DIHJ01000122.1:0-16231 GCA_002420105.1 Nitrospira sp. UBA5699 | reverse complement strand
GCCATCAGTTCGCGGATCGTCGTCGCCCCGGACAGCACGGCCGATGGCGCCGAGATGCGGTCCGCGATCTCGCGGCCGAGTTGCTCCTCCCCTTTGGCTCCCAGAATCATGACCGACACCGGCTTCGCCTGCGAGGCGCTCAGGGTGCGGCACAGCCGGTCCGTGACATCGGCAAACCGCTCGGGCAGCCAGCGTTTCGCGCCGCCGTAGGTCGAGCCGGGATTGACCCCGATCGTCAGATCGTCGGCGGAGATGCCCATCTGCGCCAGGCGATCCGCCATGGAAGAATCTTCGTCCCGGGTCACGCAGAGTTCCGGCGCCGGGGGCTCCCCCGTCAGTCCCAGGGGTCTGAGCAGATTCCAGTAGTAATTGATCTGATGCACCGATGCGCGGCGGTCCGGGACGGCGACCGGATCGGTCAGGAACAGACTTCGGCCGTCCGTCGCGTAGCCGTATCGTCGCGGAATCCCCGCGGCGACGGTCAGCACGGCCGCTCCAAAAGCGTTCTGAAACAGCAGGGCCAGGTCGAACCGATCGCGCCGCAATTCCCGGGCCAGCGCCCATTTTCCCGACAACCCGGCATGCCGTCCCTTGTCTTCATACGGAAGCAGCCGGTCGATGCCCGGATGGTTCTTGAACAGTTCCGCCACCGCCGGTTTCACCAGCAGGGAAATCGTGGCGCCCGGTGCGATCCGTTTCACTCCCCGAATGGCCGGCTCGCACATGACGGCATCGCCGAGCCAGTTGGGCCCGCGGAGCAGGATGTTCTTCGGCGTGCCGTTACGCACAGACCTCCACGGGCGTTCTCGTTGACTGCCGCACGACGAGCTGCCGCAGCCGGTCTTCCCCCGACGTGATCTCCGTCCCCAGGCGAACCGCCCACCAGCTGCCGTCGGCCGGGGACAGCAGCGGCGCCACTTTTCCGCCGTCTTTTTCCGTCGTCACGACCAGTTCCGCCTTGAGGTCGCAGGCCCTGGTCCGTACCCGGTCGATGTCCGCCATGCTGTAGCCATGGTGATCGGCATACCGGATCTCGTCGACCGGCCGAAGCCCCAGTCCCTCGGCCGTGGCGCGGAACGATGCGGCATGGCCGATCCCGCTGCAGAGCAGCGCGGTTTTCCCCCGACACCATGAAGCAGATTGCGACTCGCCCGAGATCAGCGAAACCAGCCCCTCGGGGCGAAAGACCGCCTGGACGGGATCGGGCAGCGGGCCGACGGCATCGCGCAGCCGTTGAACCACCCGGGCGACCGGCTCCGCTGCGTCGGCGCGCGTCACGACGATCACCGTCGCGCGCGCCGCGGCGGAGAGCGGCTCCCGTAATCGGCCGGCCGGCACCACGGCGTCCAAGCCGCCGGCATCCGTCGCATCGACCAGCAGCACGTCAACATCCCGGTGCAGGCCCAGATGCTGAAACCCGTCATCGAGCAGGATACAGTCCGGGGACCATCGACTCACGACCCATCGGCCGAGTTCATACCGGTCGGCGCCGACCGCCACGACCGCCTTCGGACAGCGCCTGGCGATCAGGTAGGGCTCATCGCCCGCGTCGCCGGGCCCCGCCAACAGCCGTTCCCCATCGGACACCAGGAGTCTGGGGTCCCGGCTGGTCCGGCGGTACCCGCGACTCAGGATCGCAACCCGCTTTCCGTCGGCAAGGAGCCACTCGGCCAGCTTGATCACCATCGGGGTCTTCCCCGTTCCGCCCAGCGTCAGGTTGCCGATGCTGATGACGGGTACGGGGAGTTTCCGCTGTGACAGCCAGCCCCAACGGTACAACCGCGCGCGGAATCCTGCGACCATCCCGTAGGGAATCGCCGCCCAGAGCAGCCACCATCGCGCCTGTGAACCGGGAATGAACGGCATCCCTAACGTCCCGCCATGAGAGGTACCGGGTTTTCCTCCAGCAGGGTCCCGCTGCCGGTTCGACGGGGCCTCAGCAACGTTTCAACGACTTCGACCGTGGCCTGCAATGCCCCTTGATTCTGTTCAACGACCCGACGGGCCGATCTTCCCATCGCCTCGCGCTCCTCCGGCCGTTCAAACAGACGCGCCACCTGCCGGGTCAGGTCCTCCGCATCCGCCACACGACGGCCGCCGCCGGACTCGGAGAGCAGCGAGGCGATCTCGGCGCAATGATCCGTGTAGGGACCGAACAGGACCGGTTTCGCCCAGACGGCGGGCTCAAGCAGGTTGTGCCCGCCGATCGGAACCAGCGTGCCGCCGACATAGGCCAGTTCGGCCTCGCCGTAAACCGACGCCAGCTCGCCGCGCGTATCCAGCACGATCACACGGGGCCCGGCCGACGCCGTCGGGAGCGAGGCGGTCATCGTGCTACGGCGCTGCGCAGCCAGGCCGCGCGCGCGAATCATGGCCTCGACCTGCCCGGCCCGCTCGATGTGCCGCGGTGCCAGCAGCAGGACCGCGGAGGGCACATGGACGAGCAGACTGCGATAGCAGTCGATAAGGGCTTCTTCCTCGCCGGCATGCGTACTCCCGGCGACGAGCAGCCGTTCGCCGGCGCGCAGCCCGAGACTTTCTCTGACGGATCCCGACGGCGTGGAGGGAGGCGCCGGCTGATCGAACTTGATGTTGCCCGTTTTCCGCACCAGCCGGGGATCCGCGCCCAGGGCGATGATCCGTTCGACATCGCGGTCCGACTGCATGAGACAGAAGCTGAGGCGCCGTATCATCCCCCCGTAGAACGACCGCACCGGCTGCCGCCGCTGCCTGGCGAAGGATCGCGTGGACAGCCGCCCGTTCACCATGACGGCCGGAATTCCACGGCGGTGCAGCGCGCGCAACAGGTTGGGCCACAACTCGGTCTCGACGAAGAGATACAGGACCGGCCGCAACCGGGCGATGAGCCGGGACACGACCCACGGAAAGTCCAGCGGCGCGTACAAATGCTCGGCCACGCCGGCCAGCCGTTGTTCGACGGCTTCACGCCCGGTTTCCGTGACGGTCGAGACGACGAACCGGTGGTCCGGATGACGCCGCTGCAGCTCCTTGACCAGCGGCGTCACCGCCACCGCTTCACCCAGCGAGACGGCGTGGACCCAGATGACTGGTCTATCTTGTCTGTCTGGTCCATCTTGCTCGTCTTGTCTATCCGGTCGACGAGAAAGACCGAATAGACCAGACAGACCTTTTTCCCAGCCAAGTCGCTGCGGCAATCCGCGACGACACCGTTGTTTGGCAAGCAAGAGGACGAGGATGACCGGAGAGGCGATCAGGAGTACCGCATTATAGAGGAGATGCCACATCGAAATTCACCGAATCGGCGATGGGTGCGAGGCGACGGGCTATGGGCAGGCACTACACGTGTTCATGCTATCCCACCCTCTCGCCCCTTGCCCGGCGTAAGCACGGCTTCGTCGGCTTGCGCCGTCATCCGGTTCAGAGTCGTTTCCAGTTCCAGGCGCTTCGCTTCCAGCGCCGCCTCGTCTAAGTCGCGAGGCACGACGATCGGAGCCCCCCAGAAAAAGAGCCCGCGGGACCAGGGATAGGGGACCATGAACCGGTCCCAACTCGCGAAGTGTTTTTTTTTGAGCAGCCGAAGGTCAGGGGCACGATCGGCAGCCCCGACGCGCGGGCCAGCTGGATCACGCCCATCTTGGCGACCTGCGCCGGCCCCTTCGGCCCGTCCGGCGTGACCACCAGATCGACCCCGGACCGTCCCAATCGAATCAACTCGCGCAGGGCTTCGACCCCTCCTCTGGTGCTCGACCCGCGGACCGCCCGAAACCCGAACCGCTCCACGATGCGCGCGATGATCTCGCCGTCCTGATGCCGGCTGATCAGGATATGGGCCTGCCGCCCCCGATAGGTCAACGGCATCATGAGCTGCCGCGCATGCCAGAACGCGATGATGACGCGACGGCCGTCCCGATAGAGCGCGTCCACCTGTTCGTGGCCGCGCGTGTCGATCCGCATCGAGCGGCCCAGCGCCCGAATCACCGCGGCGCCGACCGGAGGAAAGAGCGAGAGCTTCAGCCAGGTCTCGACCGGCTTCAGCAGCCGGTTACCCATTGGGCACGTCCTGGAACTGCATGGCGTGGAGGCGCTTGTAGTGCCCGCCTCGGAGGAGGAGCTCGTCGTGGGTCCCGGTTTCGACGATGACGCCCCGGTTCAGCACGATGATCCGGTCGGCCCGCTGAATCGTCGAGAGCCGGTGCGCAATCACCAGCGTCGTCCGGTGCTGCATCAGATTGCTCAACGCCAGCTGCACGATCCGCTCGGATTCCGTATCCAGCGCCGAGGTCGCCTCATCCAGAATGAGCAGGGGCGGATCGCGGAGAATGGCCCGGGCGATCGCCAGCCGCTGGCGCTCCCCGCCGGACAATTTGACGCCTTTCTCGCCCACCACGGTCTCGTATCCCTGGGGCAACCGTTCGACAAAATCGTGCGCGTAGGCCAGCCGCGCCGCCCGCGCGATTTCCTCCTCCGTGGCCCCGTGCCGTCCGAACGCGATGTTGTTGCGGACGGTGTCGTCGAACAAGACGACGTCCTGGGACACCATTCCGATCTGCGCGCGCAGCGACGCGAGCGTATAGGACCGGATATCGACCCCGTCGATCAAGACCCGTCCGGCGGTCGGTTCGTAGAATCGGGGGAGCAGGTTCGCGAGGGTGGTTTTGCCGCTGCCGCTGCTGCCGACGAGCGCGACCATTTCGCCGGCCCGGATGGTCAGATCGATGTCGGACAACGCGGGGACCGCCTGCCCTTCATAGAAAAACGTCACGTCTTCGTACGCCACCGAGCGCGTGATCGGAGGCAGGGTCAACTGCCCCCGATCGGCCTCCTGCTCGGTTTCCAGGTCGATGACGCCGAACACCCGCTCGGCCGCCGACAGGGCCTGTTGAATCGTGTTGTTCGAACCGGACAGACGGCGGATCGGCGTATAGGCCATGAACATGGCCGTCAGAAACGAGAAGAACGCCCCCGGCGTCATATCGCCGCTGATGACGAGATAGC
Source organism: Nitrospira sp. UBA5699 (assembly GCA_002420105.1). GTDB lineage: Bacteria > Nitrospirota > Nitrospiria > Nitrospirales > Nitrospiraceae > Nitrospira_C. The sequence goes on along the minus strand of DIHJ01000122.1, from coordinate 11,254 downwards.
CGCCGTACCAGATGATGGCGGCTACGCCGACCACCCCGATCACTTCCATGTGCGACGAGCCGAGCGACGACACCTGGATGGCCTTCATCGTCGTGTTCAGAAAGGCCCGGTTGCTCCTGGCGAACCGATCGGCCTCGGCCTCCTCCCGTCCGTAGGCCTTCACCATGCGGATGCCCGAGAGCGTTTCCTGCAACGTCGAGGCCATGTCCCCCATGCGCTCCTGTCCGCTGGCGGCCAGGGCGCGCAATCGCTTGCCCATGCGCACCATCGTGACGACCGCCAGGGGCACCACGATCACCGAAAGGCCCGCCAATTTCCAGTTCTGATAGAAGATGACGCCCATCATCGCGAGGAACGTGAGCCCCTGCTGGAAGATGTCTTTCAGCACGCCGGCCACCGCATTGGCCATCAGCGTCACGTCGTTGACGACGCGGGAAACCAGGCGTCCCGACGTGTTTGCGTCGTGATACTTCACCGGCAGCCGGATGAGCTTCCCGAAGAGCTCCTGCCGGATGTCCGTGATCACCTGGTTGCCGACGTAGTTCATGAGATAGTTCTGCCCGTAGTTGAACGCGCTCTTGAGCACGGAAACCGCAAAGAGGGCGAGCGGAAGGGCCAGCAGCAGGGCTTCGTTCTTGTTGATGAAGATCTCGTCGAGCACCGGCTTCACCAGCCAGGCATAGGCTCCCGAGAAGGCCGCCACCAGTCCCGAGCAGACGAAGGCCGCGATCAGCCGAACCCGGTAGGGTTTCAAGTACCGCACGAGCCGTATGAGACGATCTACGCTTGACATTCCGCCAACACCACCTGCGCCGCACGGCGAGACGCCCCCGGATCTCCCAGCGACCGCCTCACGTCCTGCAGTCCGCGTTTCATGTCATTATACGCCGTAGGATCGGTCAGCAGGCGGCGAACCTCCTGACTCAGACGATCCGGGGTGGCTTCATCCTGAATCAGTTCCGGCACGATGGAACGTCCGGCGACGAGATTCACGAGCCCGATCCACTTCACCCTGATCAGCCAGCGGGCCAGCCGATAGGTCAGCGGCGTGGTCTTGTAGAGCAGCACCATGGGCGTGCCCACGACCGCGGCCTGCAAGGTCGCGGTGCCCGAGGCGATGAGCAACACGTCGGAGGCCGCCATGACCTCGCTGGCCTGGTCCCGGACGACGCGGACCGGGACGGAACTCCGCGCGAGCAACCCCTGGAGCAGATTATCGTCAATCGAGGAGGCCTGCGCCAGGATAAACCGCGTTTTCGGGTCGGCCGCCGCCAACTGGGCCGCCGCCGCCAACAGCACCGGGAGCAGCATGTTGAGCTCCGCCACCCGGCTGCCCGGCAGCAGTCCGACGACGGGCGCGGACTCCGGCAACTCGAACCGGCGGCGAAGGGCCTGCCGATCGTACTGCGGGGCAACCGCGTCCAGCAGCGGATGGCCGACGAACGTGCACCGTACGCCGGCGCGCCGGTAGAGCTCCGGCTCGAACGGAAGAATCACCACGACATGATCGACGCGGCGCTGAATCCACTTCATCCGTCCCGGACGCCAGGCCCACACCTGCGGCGCGATGTAGTACAGCACGCGCCGGCCGGCGGCTTTGGCGACGCGCGCAAAGTGAAAATTCAGCCCGGGGTTGTCGATCAGCACGACGAGATCCCAGGCTTCGGCCTTGAGCACGCGCCGGATCGCCCGTATCCGCTGAATCATCGCGCGGACGGCGGACAGGCCGATCAATCCCATCACGTCCAGATGCGGAATGCCCGGAACGAGTGTGACGCCCGCCGCCCGCATGGACGCCCCGCCGATGCCGACCAGTTGCGCCCGCGGGTCGAGGTCCCAGATGGCCTTGGCCAGATTGGCGCCGTGCAGATCGCCGGAGGCCTCGCCCGTCACAATCAGGATTCGCATAGTTTCAAAAGGCGCCCTTTATCCCCTCGTCCTGCCGCGCGACGAAGGCCGCGATCGCCTCCAGCACCTGCTGGGCGACGTCGAGCGCGGCGGCGCCGTCTTCCCCCGAAACCACCGGTCGCGTGCCGGTGGCGGCGGCATGCAGGAAGGATTCGAGCTGGAGCTTCAACGGCTCTTCCTCCCCTCCCTGCAACTGCTCGATGTCGACCGCCGGACGTTGACCGGCCTTGGTATCGCGCCGGCAGATGATCCCTTGCCTCGTTTGAAAATCGATCGACACGTAGTTGTCCCGCTGAAAGAGCCGCAACCGCCGCATCTTGTTCATGGAAACGCGGCTGGCCGTCAGGTTGGCCACGCAGCCGCTCTTGAATTGAATACGCGCGTTGGCGATATCAATGGTGGGAGAGAGGACGGGCACGCCGGCCGCCCGGATGTCCTCCACGGGACCGGGATTGAACGACAGCACCATGTCCAGATCGTGAATCATCAAGTCGAGCACCACGTCCACGTCGGTTCCGCGCTCGCTGAAACTGCTGAGACGGTGGCATTCGATGAAGACGGGGCGGCCGATGTGGGAGCGCATCACCTGCATGACGGGATTGAACCGCTCGCTGTGCCCCACTTGAAGGCAGCGACCGTTCTGACGGGCGAGTCGAACGAGTTCGTGTGCCTCCGCTGAGGTCACGGCGATCGGTTTTTCGACCAGCACGTGTTTCCCGGCCAGCAGGCAGGTCTTCGCCACGGCATAATGCGCCGAGGTGGGCACGGCGACGCTGACGAGATCGACATGCGTCAGGAGTTCGTCGACGGTGCCGAACGCGCGGGCGCCATGCCGGTCGGCGATCAACCGGGCCCGTTCGGCCGACTGATCCGTGACCCCGACAAGCTGCGATCCCGGCAGGGAGGCGTACAGGCGCGCATGGTGCTGCCCGAGATGCCCCACGCCGATCACGCCGGCCCGTAACGCCGTCACGTTGCTGACGCGCCTCCATTGACGCCGGGCTGGGCGAGACCGACCACGGCGATCCCGGCCGCACGCGCCTTTTCGAGCATGACCTCGCGATCCAGGAAAATCGTCCGGCCCGCCTCCACGGCGAGGGCCGAGGCTTTCGCGGAACTCATGACCTCGATCGTGCGGGGACCGACGGCGGGGAGATCGAAACGCATGTCCTGCTGCGGTTTGGAGCGTTTCACCACCACCGCGCCCTCTTTCGCCAACTGTCCGCCCCGCTTGATGGCTTCGTCCGTGCCTTCGACGGCTTCCACCGCCACGACCACGCGATCCTTGATGACGACGCATTGACCGATATCGAGCCGCCCGATGTCGCGGGCCACGTCCCACCCGTAACGGATGTCCTCCCACTCCCGCTGGGTCGGCTCCCGGGCGGTCAAGGTGCCCTCCTCCGCCAGAATGCCCTCGAGACCGAAGGTTGATTCGCAGATCGTAATCCCCTCCCGCTCGAGTTCCTTCGCAAACTCGCGCAGAATGTCGTCGTCCTTCCACAGGGCAAGGCGTGTCGCCAGCGCCAGGGTGCGAAAGTCGGGCCGCACCGTGGTGAACACATGGGTTTTCTTGATACCGCCCAGCATGACGGCCTGGCGCACCTCGTCCTCTTTGAACGCCTTGATGAGTTTGTTGAGCTGACCGATCTTGATCCAATGGATGCGATCAACGTGGTTGGCCAGGTCGGGATCCGTTTCGCCTTCGTGGGCGACGGCCGATACCTGATAGCCCAGCTTTCTGGCGTTATCCGCGAAGATGATCGGAAAGCGTCCGTTCCCGGCGATGAGACCGAGCCGTTCCCCGCCGCCGACATGAGGCGCCTGCATCACGGCTGTTACTCCTCGTGCTCCTGTTCCTTCGCCACCGACCGGCAGATCCCCCGCTTCGTCCCTTCCAGGAACGCCAGCACCGCCGTCACATCCGGCTGATCCCCGAATTCCGCCTTGGCGAGTTTGGCCGCTTCCGCCGTCCGATGCCCCGATCGGAACAGGAGATCGTAGGCCCGTTTCAACACGGCGACCCGTTCGCTTGAAAACCCGTGCCGACGCAGGCCGACCGAGTTCAAGCCGTACATGCGGGCGCGGTAACCGCCGGCCGCCCGCATGAAGGGCGGAAGATCCTGCCCGAGGGCGCAGCATCCGCCCACCATCGAATACGCGCCGACCCGCACGAACTGGTGGATGCCGGTCAATCCGCCGATGATGGCATGATCGCCGATCGTGATATGACCGGCCAGGCTGGCCGCGTTGGCAAGGATCAAGTGGCTGCCCAGGGTGCAGTCGTGCGCCACGTGCACGTAGGCCATCAGAAAATTCTTCGACCCGACGGTGGTGACTCCGCCCCCTTGCACGGTGGCCCGATTGACCGTCACATACTCCCGGAAGATGTTGTCGTTGCCCACGACCACCTTGGTCGGTTCCCCCTTGTAGCCCAGGTGTTGCGGGGGCCCGCCGATCGAAACGAACGGATGGAGTTCGCACCGCTCGCCGATCTGCGTCCATCCCTCGACGGTGACATGGGACAGCAACCGGGTACCCTTTCCGATCGTCACATGCTCCCCCACCACGCAAAACGGGCCGACTTCGACGTCGTCGGCCAATTGCGCCTTGGGATGGACGATAGCCTGTGGATGAATCTGCACTGAACCTCCTTATATGAACATGGCAAGGGGCAATGGGCGAGCGGCCAGAGGCGCGAGTCCCGCACGTGCAGCATGCCGAGGCAATGAGACGGCCTCGTGCCCCTCGCCAATCGCCTCTCGCCTCATTTTTCTTCCGTGACCATCGCGGTCACCTCGGCTTCGCAGACGAGGTCCGCCTCCACGAAGGCTTTGCCCTGCATCTTCCAGAAGGGCGCGCGCTTCTTGACGACGTCGATTTCGAACCGCAGCCGGTCTCCGGGAACCACCGGTTTCCGGAATTTGGCGCCGTCGACCCCGGTCAAATAGACGACGGGTTTCTTGGCCTGGCCCATCGATTGAAACGCGAGCAGTCCTCCGACCTGGGCCATCGCCTCGATGATCAGCACCCCCGGCATCACCGGCCGTCCGGGGAAATGTCCCTGGAAAAACGGCTCGTTGACCGTCACGTTCTTGATCCCGACGATGCGCCGGTCCGGATCGAGTTCCAACACCCGATCGACGAGGAGAAAGGGGTACCGGTGGGGCAAGAGCGCTTGAATCTCGGCTTGTTCCATCACGGACATCAGCGGAACCTCCTGGTTGTTCGAACCCCGGCCGGAAGCCTGCTACTTGTTCTGACGATCGAACTCTTTGACCACCTGCTCCGTCACGTCCAATGCGGGCTGGTGATAGATCACGACCTTCATGACCGCCTCGTTTCCCTTGTCGATGATCGCGACATAGCCCTCTTTCTGCGCGACGGCCTGGGCGGCATCCCGCACTTTCTTCGAGTATTCGGCGACCGTCTCCCGCTGCTTTTGCTGAATTTCCCGATTGAAGTCCGCCAACCGGCGTTGATACGCCTCCAGCTTGGCCTGGAACTGCGTCTGCTTGTCCTGCTTGGCCGTCTCGCTCAGCTTGGCATCCTGCAGCGCCTGCTCCAGCTCCTTCAACTCCTGATCGTCGGCATTGATGATCTTCTGCCGGGTCGCCGAGTAGGCTTTCAGCTCCTCCAGCGCCCGCTTTCCCGCCTTGGATTTCTCGATCACGAGCTGCTGGTCCATGACCCCGACCCTCACCGGGTCGGCCGCAAAGGTCCCCGACGCCATGGCCAACCAGCATGCCCCCGCACTCAGCAGCCAGAAAATTCTGTCCCGTTTCATCGGCTCCCTCCTCCGCGACGCGCGAACGTCTCTCCGGCGTTACGGATACTCACGATTGAATTCCTCGATCACCTGGCTCGTAATGTCCAGTTCCTCGTCCCCGTAAATGGCGGGGCCGCCCTTGCCCTTGTCGATCACGACCTGCAACCCGTGCCGTTTCGCCACCTTGCCGACGACGACCTCCACTTTATCACGGAACGCGTCGAGCACTTCCTTCTGTTTTTCCTGCACCTCGCGGTTCAATTCGCCGGCTTTCTGCTGGTACTCCGCCATACGGCGCCTGAACACCTGCTCCCGTTCGCTCTTGGCGGCCGGGCTGAGGACGCTCGCCTGCTTGATGAAATCCTCCTCCATGCGGCGCAACTCTTTTTCCTCGATCTCGATCAGGGCCTGGCGGTTCTTCGAGAACGCGCTCAGGGAGTCTTTCGCCTTCTTACCCGCATTGGAGTCGTTGAGGAGACGCGTCGGATCAACCAGCCCGATCTTCCCCTCGATCTTGGGCCCCGCACCGGCGCAGCCCGAGACGCCGCAGACCCAGAGCGCCACGATCATCGCCGCGCACCATCCCACACCCGCCGTACGAACCTGCTTCACCGCCCCACCTCTCATACCGATTTAGAACAACGATCCGATCGTAAACTCGAACACGCCCTTTCGCTCGCCCTCGCGCGCTTCCAGATTGATCCCGTACGCCGCCCGCAACGGTCCGAACGGCGAGATCCAACGTCCTTCGATCCCGGCGGCCTTCCGAAGCTTGAATGAGAGAGGTTCGTTGTCATTAAACCCTTTGCCGTAGTCGAAGAAGATGACGCCGTTCAGCTTCGCCTCCGACGAGATCGTGAAAATGAAGTCGTTATTGAAGATCAGCTCTTTGGCGGCGCCGAGCAAGGACTGGGCCGGCGTGACCGGTCCGGCCTGACCGAACACGAATCCGCGCATGGTGTTGATGCCTCCGACGAAAAACCGCTCGGTCAGCGGGATCGGTTTCCCGTTGATGCCCTCGGTCACGCCGTACCGGGCGTGGATGGAGAACCTCGTGTCGTAGGGGAGCGGCGTGTACTTGATCACGTCGAGATAGTACTTGTAGAAGTTGTTCGAGCCCCCCAGATACGGCGTGCCGAGATCGAATCCCACGCTGGTCCGCCAGCCGGTCCGGGGATCCAGATAGTAGTCCCTCGTATCGCGGGCGAGCGACGTCCGGAATCCCGTCGTCGTTTGGTTGCCGAGCTGTCCGCAGATGAGGGGGAAGAGGTCGGGGCACAGCCCCGGTTGCGGATCGCTGAAATTGAGCTGTTCCGCCATCAAACTGACGCTCCCCGTCACATACTCGGACAGCCACCGGCCGAACGTGATGCTCGCGCCGGCCTTCTTTTCAAAATAGGTGATGTAGTTCGTCATGCTCCGGAAGACGTCGATCTGCATCGAGGTCAAGGAATCGTTCAAGTAGGGATTCCGGAACGTGATCAGCCCCAGGGTCCTCTGCTGACCCAGCTGCCCGCGAATACGCCCCATCCAGCCGTTGCCGCCGAGATTCCCTTCGGTAATGTCGGCGATCGCCACCAACTTGTCCAGGGTGCTGAATCCGCCGCCGACGCTGAATTGCCCCGTGGGTTTCTCCTTCACCCGCACATTGAGATCGACCTTGTCCGGCTCCACCTGCTGCGGCAGAATTTCCACGGTCTCGAAAAAGTTCAGATTGTTGAGCCGTTGAAAGCTGCGCTTCAGCGAGGGCGTGTCGATGACGTCCTGTTCGTCGACGCGCAGCTCGCGGCGGATGACGTTGTCCTTGGTCTTGTCGTTGCCGTTCACATTGATCTGCCGGATCCGCATCATCTCCCCCTCCTTGATGTTGAGGATGATGGTCGCGGTACGCTCCTCCGTATTGGGATTGACGTTCGGCGTCACGTCGGCAAAGGCGTAGCCTTTGCTGCCGTACAGATCGGTCAGCCGGGTGATCTCGTCGCGGATTTTCTGACGCTGAAAGATTTCGCCCGGCTTGATTTTCAACTTGTCCCGGAGTTCCGGGTCTTCGAACACCGTATTGCCGCGGAACCCCACCTCGGCGACCGTGAACGGCTCCCCCTCGACGATGGCGTAGGTGATGACGAACCATTTCTTGTCCTGGCTGAGCTCGATGGCCGGGAGGCCGACCTGGGCGTTCAGGTAGCCTTTGTTGAGGAGCACCTCCCTGATCCGCTCGACATCGTTGTTCATCTCCTCCCGTTTCAGGACGCCGGCATCGGAGAGAAACGAGGGCAGCTTCAACTGCGTGATCAGCCCGTGCCAGGGAACCCATTCCCGCGTCGCCATCACCTTGAACATTTCGTCCTTGGTGGCGGCCCGCATGCCTTCGAAGTTCACCGTCCTGACGCGCGCCTTGTCCCCCTCTTTGATCAGGAACGTCAGGCGCTTGCGATCCTCGTCCAGGGTCTGCACGACGGGAATCACCTGGCAATTGAAGAACCCGTCCTCCTGGTAGGCCAGACGGATTTTCTCGGCGCTTTCCTTCGCCTGCTGCTGATCCAGAAAGGTCTGGCTCTTGATCGTGATCTTTTCCTTGAGCTTGTCGTCGCTCAACTCCTGATTGCCGTCGAACACGATCTCCGTGATGAACGGCTTCTCGCGGACGAGAAACGTCAGGGCCATCCCCTGAGGACCGGACTCCGTCTCGAGTTGCACGTCCTCAAAAAATCCGGTCTCGTAGAGGATCTTGATCTGTCCCCGGACATTCTCCGGGGTATAGGGATCGCCCGGCTTCAGGGTCAACCGCCCGACGATGGCGGGCAATTCGATCTTCTTGTTGCCGCGAATCTCGATCGACGCGACCTTCGGTTCGGCCGGTTGCGCACCGGCTTCGAGAACCGGGACGACCCAGCAGAACACCGCCATGAGCAGGACCGACCACCAATGCCGCCCCTGTACGAACGACACCTCCCTCACCGATTCCGCGCTCCGGAAAAAGCCCCGCAATACGACAAGACCACCGTCTTCCCCGCCGGAATGAAACATGGCGCCTTTCACCTGATGCCCCGCTACGAACAACACAAGACCGGAGCCGTCGGTGACAGCGACGATGAAGGTTGTTGACGTGAGTTGCCTGCGTGCTCGGCACAGGCGTATCAGCCATGGGCCAGTGTGCGACAAACTGTCGGATTATATGGGGCAAGTATTTCAATGTAAAGCGATTTTGGTCCGAATTCCTCCGTGCATGATGCGCGCTCGCGAGATCCCCGATTCCTTGACATCCCCCACCCCTTCACATACTATCGCCCTATGTCGCGCGCCGAAGTTCGCAAAGCCGTCATCCCCGCCGCCGGTCTCGGCACCAGGTTCCTTCCCGCGACGAAAGCCTCGCCGAAAGAGATGCTGCCGCTTGTCGACAAACCGCTGATCCAATACGCGGTGGAAGAGGCGGTCGCGTCGGGGATCGAGGACATCATCGTCATTACGGGGCGGGGCAAACGGGCCATCGAAGACCACTTCGACCGGTCCGTCGAGTTGGAAGAGAACCTCAAGGGGAACGGCAAAGCCCAGCTGCTCAGTCAGATCAGACACATTTCCAACCTGGCGAATTTCTGCTACGTGCGCCAGTCGGAGGCCCTCGGCCTTGGGCATGCGGTGCTCTGCGCCCAGCACCTGATCGGAGACGAACCGTTCGCCGTGATGTTGGGCGACGAAATCATCGATGCGCCGGTTCCCGGCCTCGCCCAGTTGATTCACACGTACAAAAAACGCCGCGGTGCGGTGCTCGGCATCCAGGAAGTCCCGCATCAGGAGGTCAACCGCTACGGCATCATTTCGCCGGAACGGGTCGCGGACGGCCTCTATAAGGTGGCCGACCTGGTGGAAAAGCCGGCGCCGGCCGACGCACCGTCCAATCTCGCCGTCATCGGCCGCTATGTCCTGCCGCCGGAGATCTTCCCGATCCTGAGAAAAACCAAACCGGGCAAGAACGGCGAAATCCAGCTGACGGATGCGTTGAAAGAACTGGCGAAGAGTTCCCCGATGTTCGCCCTGGAAATCCAGGGCAACCGGTACGATGCGGGGGACAAATTGGGATTTCTGATCGCAACCGTCGAATTTGCCTTGAAGAACCCTTCGCTTGGAGCCGATTTCGCCGACTACCTTCGGAACCGCACGGAGTCATCCGGCGAACATCGCCGCACCAGCAGAGCCTAGCCGACACATCCGGCCGCCGTTCCCGAAGACGGACTCGAGCCTCAGACAGATCGTGAGACCACGTTAAATGAGCGATTCCATCGAACAAGACCTGACGCCTCCCCAGAACGTCGAGATTCCCGACCAACTTCCGCTGCTTCCGGTCCGCGACATCGTCGTGTTTCCCTACATGGTCCTCCCGCTGTTCGTCGGGCGCGAGATGTCGATCAAGGCGATCGAAGCCGCGCTGGCGGGCAATCGGATGATCTTTCTGGCGACCCAGAAGGCCCTGGACGTCGAAAATCCGACCCCCGACGACATCCACACCATCGGCACGGTCGGCATCATCATGCGGATGCTCAAGCTCCCGGACGAGCGGATCAAGATCCTCGTCCAGGGACTCTCGAAAGCCAAGATCTCCGGTTATATCCAGACCGATCCCTACTATTCCGTCCGGATCGACAAGCTCGCCGAGGCCAAGTCACCCGGCGCGTCACTCGAAAGCGAAGCGGTCATGCGGACGGTGAAGGAACAGATCGAACGGATCGTCAGCCTGGGCAAGGTGTTGATCCCGGACGTCATGGTCGTCATCGAGAATCTGGAAGATCCCGGCCGCCTCGCCGACATGATCGCCTCCAATCTCGGGCTGAAAGTGGAAACGACCCAGGCCGTCCTGGAAATCACCGACCCGCTCAAGCGCCTCCGGCAGATCAGCGACATTCTGGCGAAAGAGATCGAAGTCCTCTCGATGCAGCAGAAGATTCAGGCCCAGGCCAAAGGCGAGATGGACAAGACCCAGCGGGAATACTTCCTGCGCGAGCAGCTCAAGGCGATCCAGAAGGAATTGGGCGAGTTGGACGAACGCGCGGAGGAAGTGGCCGAATTTCGCAAGCGGGTCAAGGACGCCAAAATGCCCGAGAAGGTGCTGAAGGAGGCCGAGAAACAACTCAAACGCCTCGAGAAGATGCATCCGGATACGGCCGAATCCGCGACCGTCCGCACCTACCTCGAATGGATGGTGGAACTGCCCTGGTCCAAGAAATCGAAGGACAATCTCGACCTCAAGGCCGCCGCCAAGGTGCTCAACGAAGACCACTACGATCTGGAAAAGGTCAAAGAGCGGATCCTCGAGTACCTCGCGGTGAGAAAGCTCAAAGAGAAGATGAAGGGGCCCATCCTGTGCTTCGTCGGCCCCCCGGGAGTCGGCAAGACCTCCCTGGGCAAGTCCATCGCCCGCGCGCTCGGCCGCGAGTTCGTGCGCATCAGCCTCGGCGGCGTTCGGGACGAGGCCGAGATCCGGGGACACCGTCGCACCTACGTCGGCGCGCTGCCCGGCCGCATGATTCAAGGCATGAAACAGGCCGGCACCAGCAACCCCGTCTTCATGCTGGACGAGATCGA
>DIHJ01000056.1:27406-30022 GCA_002420105.1 Nitrospira sp. UBA5699 | reverse complement strand
AGAGGATTGCATGCATTTGCTTGAAGCCACAGTTTCTCGGTCCAAAGCAAAGGCAGAGGAGGACGTGAAGAAGTTAATGCAGCTTGCCCGCAAGTTCCAGTCAAAATCCCATCATAAGGCAATTAAAGGCTGGTTTGTTACCAAGGATGAACCTACAGCGGATCAACGGGAGGTGGTGAATAAAGCTCATGGCTTAATTAGTGCGCTATCCTTTTCGCAGTTCCAAAGCAAGATAGTCGATGCTTCCTCTTACCTGAGCCTGCGCGATAGTTATGCCTTCGGGAGTGTTCGTGATCCCGCCACCGGTAGTCCAAAGGCTCAAATAGAATACATCCCACTTGAATTGATTCATGCTGGGAGTGCTGACCTATGGTCAGTAGGAACAATCCGCGATGCTCTTCTTAATGGAAGACGATTCGTAATTCTTGGCGACTATGGTGCTGGCAAGAGTATGACACTTCGGGAGCTGTACCGTGAACTCAAGGGTGCGTATTTCAAGCACAGGACAGCGAAATTTCCGATCTATCTAAATTTGCGTGACCACTTCGGTCAAACAAATCCTGCAGAGATTCTCGAGCGCCATGGCAGGAATATAGGGTTCTCTCATCCGCAACATCTTGTAAGAGCATGGCGAGCAGGTTATGTCATCTTGCTGCTAGATGGATTTGATGAATTAACGACCGTTGGTATTCAAGGCCTATGGAAAAAAATGCAAGATAGTCGATTTCGCGCCATGCAGGCTGTTCGCGAATTTGTAAGGGACCAACCTGCTGAGGCTGGCCTTGTTTTAACTGGAAGGGCTCATTATTTCGACAGCGAGAAAGAAAGGAGAGGAAGTCTCGGGCTTGTTCCGACGGTTGTCGATCTTACCTTGAACGAATTTAACGAGGAGCAGATTGAAAAGTATCTATCGAAGTGTGGTCTAAGCGGTAGGGTTCCGGGATGGTTGCCCTCAAGGCCCTTGCTAGTGGGATACCTAGCCGCTAGTGGCTTGTTGAAGGGTCTGCTCGCCAATGCGGAACAGTCTTCAGGGAATCAAGGCGCTGATCCTGCACGTGGATGGAATATTATTTTGGACCGAATTTGCGCGCGAGAGGCCGAGATAGAAGCTGGTATAGACGGGCCTACGGTTCGTCGCATACTCGAACGCTTAGCTACAATAACAAGAGGTACTCAATCTGGGCTTGGCCCAATCTCTACAGATCAAATTGTAGCGGCTTTTTCAGAGATTTGTGGTTATCAACCAGATGAGAAGGGAATGCTGTTACTTCAACGTCTGCCAGGCTTGGGGATCGAACGAGTTGACGAAGGCACAAGGGCTTTCATTGACGACAATTTGGCTGACGTCTGTCGCGCTGGAGATGTTGCGGCATTCATCAATGATCCCTACGGGACCAACATTAATATTTTTCGAGGCGCAGAGTGTGGACTTGGAGCATTAGGTATTGGCGTGGCAGTGTTCAAAGTTGAAGAATCAGTAACCAGTAGTGGAAAACTCAATGCGGTCTTGAGTAAGGCTGCAGAACATGAAGACTTAGCATTTCTTGTATTGGATCTGGCCCGCGTGACAATTGAAGCAAGAGGCTCTATCGACACGGCCCTCCTTATTAGAGATATCTATATTCCTGAGCTTGAGTTGTACCAAGGAATGAAAGATTGTTCCAAGCTCCGATTTCGGGATTGCTATTTTTCCCTGATAATGATCGACCCCGATATCATAGCGGCACACATGCCGAGATTTGAAGCGTGTTATATCGATGAAGTAGAGGGTCGGTCATCACGAGGGGATTTGCCGACGGAGGCCTTTGGTAACTCTTGCATTGTGGACAAGTTTTCTGAAGCGCCAGAAACGACTGCTGCGATTGGGGCTATGGATTTCCCTCTTGGTGCGAGGGTCTTATTAACTGTGCTCAAGAAGATTTATCTGCAGAGCGGTTCTGGCCGAAAGGAGAACGCACTTCATCGAGTGCTAGATCACAACGGTCGCCGTCTTGTTGGCCCAATCTTAAAACTATGCCAGGGAGAGGGGCTCATATCGGCTTACCGCAGAGGTGGGCTTGACATGACGATTTGGGTTCCAGATCGTACTAAGATGGCACGAGTTGCTAAAATTGTAACCTCACATCACACATGCAATGACCCACTGCTTAAGCATGCAGCACATTTATCTCAGTAGTTGGGGATAAGAAAAGGGGGCAGGCTGGATAAACGGAAGGCATCGCTATGAGAGCCGGCCACGCTGGAGAGTAGGGGGGCTGCAATCTGGAGGCGGCAGTCTCGATTGAAGCTCTTTCTATACTCGCCCGTGATCGTTTGTTCATTTAAGGAATGCCAAATCTTGCAGGCTCATTTGTAGATGCCCGAACTCCTCCATGTCACCACCAGCAGCCGGAAGCAGGTCGTGGATCTGACCGAGCGGATCTCAGGGCTGATCCGGGAGGCGAAGATGTCGGAGGGGCTCTGCTCGCTGTTCGTCACCCACACGACCGCCGCGTTGACGACCAGGGAGATCGGGGAGGGGACGGAGGAGGACTTCCTCCAGATCGTCGAGCAGATGATCCCGCGCATCCACTTCCGCCATGCCCACGATCCTTCCCATGCCTGGTCGCACATGGC
>DIHJ01000056.1:22208-27226 GCA_002420105.1 Nitrospira sp. UBA5699 | reverse complement strand
GATTGAACCAACCGTCTCTTGCATTTTGGCCGCGCCGGGCTTAGCCTAATGCCTCAAGGAAGCCTATGGCGAATCCCAGTCAGTTCACGATTGAGTTGGAACAAGAAGACGATGGGCGCTGGCTCGGCGAAGTGCCGACACTACCCGGGGTGATGGCCTATGGTCCCACTCGGGCGGAGGCGCTGGCGGCGGTGCAAGCGCTGGCGCTTCGAGCCATGGCGGATCGCCTTGAACATGGAGAAACCCTCCCCGACGAGTTTTTGAACGTCTCGTTTATTGCGGCATGAGCCGCTGGTCTTCGACGCAGGCCTCCCGCGTTCTTTCCGCGCTCCTTCGTATCGGCTGGATTGTCAAACGAACCACAGGGTCTCATCGGGTGCTTGCACGGACCGGTTGGCCCGATGTGGTGTTCGCATTTCACGATCGCGACGAGATCGGCCCAAAGATGCTTGCCCGTCTGGCGAAGGTGACCGGCCTTACCCCTGAGGATCTCTGAGAAAGGAAACGTGCGAGGGCCCGTTTTCGCCGCGCCCGCTTCAAATCAGCGGGGTCAGGCATGCGCATTGACTTGTTAGGGTGCCTTGGATCGACAAACCGGGACATCCTCCATTTCTGATTGTCTCCTCCGTGCGCGGTGGTTCATATCATCGGTTGCGCCAGGATAAAAGTGGCTGGGCCCTTTCACTAGTTCTTCTTTTCGAGAAAGCGGAAGCGCTCATGGGGGAAGTGCTGCTCATCAGCATCAGTACCGGCGGCCGGAAGCAGGTCGTGGACCTGACCGAGCGGATCTCAGGGCTGATCCGGAAGGCGAAGATGTCGGAGGGGCTCTGCTCGCTGTTCGTGACCCACACGACCGCGGCGTTGACGACCGGGGAGATCGGGGAGGGGACGGAGGAGGACTTCCTCCAGGTTGTCGAACAAATGATCCCGCGCATCCACTTCCGCCATGCCCACGATCCTTCCCATGCCTGGTCGCACATGGCGTCGTCGATCATCGGTCCGTCGCTCAGCCTGCCCGTTTCGGGCGGCAAGCTGGTGCTCGGTACCTGGCAGTCCGTGATGCTGGTCGAACTCGACGGTCCGCGCGAACGGTCCGTGCACGTGACGCTGCTGCCGTCCTGATTGACGAGCCGCCTCCTGACGCCGCGGTTGTCTTCGCGCCTGTCCTTCAATAGAATCTTCCTATGACGATGCCACCCATGCGTTCCAACGTTTCCGGTCGGACGTGGTGCTCGAAGCTGCCGGGAGTCCTGCTCTGTGTCGCGCTCGCGCTGGGGTCTTCCGGTTGTCTCGCCCTGGCGGTGGGGGCGGCCGGAGGGGCCGCCGGGGCGGTGTATGTGACGGGTAAGTTGAAGGACGAGTTGAATCACGAGGTGCCGGTCGTGCACAAGGCGACCTTCGCCGCCTTGGGTGAGCTGGAACTGAAGATCCTGGAAGATAAAGGCGACAAACTCTCCGCGCATGTGGAGTCGGAGTTTGCCGACGGGGAGTATGTGTGGATCGACCTGGCGTCGCTCCCGGAGTCCCGAACCGCGCTGACGATCCGGGTCAGCGTCACAGGAAACGAGCTGCGCGCGCGCAAGATTCACGAGGCGATCAAGCGGCATCTGTCGTGACAAGCGAATGGCGCCGGGAAGCGGTTGTGCCTCCTCCTTGCGCGGCGGTCTCCGAAATCAAGAAGCCTCGGAACCCCGTTCGATCTGCCTAGGCCCTCGACCCTTCAAGTCCTCCGTCTTGTTCGTCCGATGTCCCCGCTGTGTTGCGCCCGGTTGACGTCCGCTCGTTCGGAGCGTAGGGTCCAGACATGTGCGGCCGGGCCGGCTGAACAGCCTGCAGGAGAGATGGGAGCCGAACTCGATGTTTAGAGGTTGCGTGCTGCTTGCGGCGCTGGTCGTTCTTCTTTCCGGTTGTGCGTCGTCCGGCACTTCAAGGCCCAGGCAGGAGATAACCGCAGAATCGTACGGGAAAGATAAGACCAAAGGACTGGTTGTCGTCTCGGCTTTGTGGGGCCGTACGTGGAAGTGCGCGCAATTCGAGAATGGACAGTTGCGATCCTTCGGGTTCGACCGGTTGCCGAGTCGGATCACGGCGGACGATGCCGCGGCCGATGTGGTCGTTGAAGAGTCCGCCTACTATGGAGAACGGCCGGCCACCAATTACGTGCTGGCCTTGGATCCCGGCGAGTATGGCCTGGCGACGTTCGCGATCAGGGTGGCAACCTCGGCGACCGATGTGAAGGTCGTGCGTGTCGGTCGTGCGAGACTCTTCGAAGGAGGTAAGCCGATCGGCGGGACGTTCGATGTGAAGGCGGGAGAACTGGTGTACATCGGGCATTTCGGATTGGACTGCTATAAGGCGCCGACGATCTGGCGCTACTATCCGGAGGGGCGTGCGGGGTTCGACAACTACAGGCAGGTGATCAAGAAGCAATATCCGTTTCTGGATGTGGAGAACATGCAGTTTCGATTGATGAGGACGTCCGTGCTCGGGCGGAACTATACGCTGCCGCAATAGCAGCCGGGCTGAACTACCGTCCCCCGGTCCCTTGCTCCGTTGACAGGGTCCGCTCTCCGAAGTAGCCTCCTCTCTGCCATGCCTGCTCGTGATCAGGGGCATGGCTCCGGCAACCTTCATTCATTCCGCTCACCACAGGGAGGCACCATGCAACGCAAAGGCTCGGCGATCTGGCAGGGGGACTTGAAGACGGGCAAGGGCACCGTGTCCACCGACAGCGGCGTCCTGTCGCAGACGCAGTATTCGTTTTCGACGAGGTTCGAGAGCGGGAAGGGGACCAACCCGGAGGAGTTGATCGCCGCCGCCCATGCCGGCTGTTTCACGATGGCGCTCTCCGCGCAGTTGGGCAACGCGGGCCTGGTTCCGGAGAAGCTGGCGACGACGGCGACGGTCACGTTTGAGAAATTGGAAGCGGGATGGACCGTGACGGGGATCCTGCTGGACGTCACGGGCAAAGTGCCCAAGGCGGATCAGGCCGCCTGGGAGAAGGCGACGCAGGCGGCGAAAGCCGGCTGTCCGATCTCGCGCCTGCTCAACACGACGATCACGATGCAGGCCAGGCTGGAAGGATAGGGCGGATCTGCCGGGCGGGAACCGGCGGTACGGATCAGCCGTCCTGGGCGCTCATCCGTTGCGTTCCGGCCGCCATTGGAGGCCCAGGGCGATGATCTGCTGGAGGAGCTGCTTGTACGGCAGGCCTGCCCGTTTGGCGGACTCGGCGAAATCCTCGTCCTGGGCGATCTGGGGATTCGGATTCGCCTCCAGCACGTAGATCTTGCCGTCCTTGTCCAGCCGGAGATCGATCCGCGCGTAGCCGCTCAGTTCCAGCGCGCGGTAGACCCGCTTGCAGAGATGCTGGATGCGCTCGACGGTGCCGGCGGGCGCGTCCGTGAACTCCGCCGTCCGGATGCCGTACTTCTCCTGGTACTTCACGCTCCACTTCACCCTGGCGGTGGCGATCCGGTGCACGTCCTCCGGCATATTGGTGAATTGCATCTCCCACACGGGGAAGACCCGCAGGCGTTGATTGCCCATCACCGCGACGTAGAGCTCCCGGCCTTCGATGAAGTGTTCGACGAGCGCGTCCGTGCCGACGCTCTCGTGGATGAATCCAACCCGCTCGATCAGTTTCTGCTCGTCCTCGACGACCGAGGCCTGCGAGATGCCGAGCGAGGCTTCCTCCGTCAGCGATTTCACGATCAGGGGGTAGGTGAGGCGCTTCGGCACGAGAACCTTCCGTCCCCGCCGGAAGACGGCGAACTCCGGCATCGGGACGCGATGGTAGGCCATGAGTTTCTTGGAGAGCCCCTTGTCCTTGGCGAGCAGCAGGCCCCGGGAATTGCAGCCGGTATAGGGAATGCGCAGCAATTCCAGATAGCTGACCACGTTGGGCTCGAAGAGGCTGACGTTGTGGAACGCTTCGAGCAGGTTGAAGACGATGTGGGGTTTCCAGGCGTCGATGGTGTTGCGGATGACCGCGAGATCCTGTTCCACCCCCAGCGGCTCGACCTCGTGGCCGATGCTGCGGAGCGTCGTCACGACGTCGAACTCGGTCTTCCATTCGGCCTTCTGGGTCTCGACGCCGGAGGTATCCTGCGGCGGCACCAGATGCTTGTGCATGAGCACGAGGACTCTGAGCGGTTTCATAGCGCCACCCGCCGGCCGCCGGTGTGGACGTAGTTCATCGCCTGCACCGTCAGGAAGACCGTGAACTCGTGCTTCGCCTGCTCTTCCGGCACCGCCAGGCGCAGGTTGAGCGGGCGGCAGTGCGCGAGGAGGTCTTCGAAGACCTGGTCGATCGTGTATTGATACACGCCGGTCCAGCCGGCGACGAGGCGGCGCACCGGCTTCCGGATCTTCGTGAGAAACCGGACCGCCGTCATGTTGCCGGCGTGTTCCGGCGCATCGGAGAAGAACCGCTGCAGGTCGCGGTCGTTGAAATCCGGATGATCGAGGCCGTAATGCCGCCGCTTCTGCTTGTAATGCCGGCGCAGGGTGGTGCGCAGGCGCCGGAGCGGATCGACTTCTTCGGTCGACAGGTTCAGGGGAGGCCGGCCGACCAGGCTCTGCATGAGCCGGTCGACGTATTGGAGCTTCTTCAGCGCCGGCCATCCGGCATAGCGCGTCTCCCATTGGGAGTCCGGCGTCAGCCACACGGCGAAGGTTTCGGCGAAGTCCTCGTCGGGATGACTCTGCGCGTACCAGGAGTCCAGATGCAGCACGAAGCTTTTGCTGTGGGGCTTGGGGGAATAGTCGTCGGGGTAGGGCTCGGAGCTCTTGCCGAAGAGTTCCCGCCGCTGCCGCCGCCGCCGCAGCCGGAAGGCGTTCTCGATGGCATGGCCCGCCTCATGCCGCAGGATGCGCATGCACCAGTCCGGATCGCCCCCTTCCACTTCCAGCATCTGGGTCAGTTCGAGCCTGGCGAGCCGGGGATGGGCGAGATAAAACGGGATCGCGATGCCGGGCACGTCGTCCGGACAGAACCATTCGTTGGAGAGCCAGAA
>DIHJ01000056.1:21866-22076 GCA_002420105.1 Nitrospira sp. UBA5699 | reverse complement strand
CATTCGTTGGAGAGCCAGAAATGGGGATGGAAGCACAATCCGCGGGCGTCGAGTTCGCGGTAGAGCTGCGCGATGCGGTCTTCGAGGTTGCTGCCCGCGATCTTCAGGTCGAGATCGCAGAGCCGGAGATCCAGCAGCTTTTCGTCCGGCCAGGCCGCCCAATCGGAGAGATCGCTCCGTGCGGCGTCGGCGGACGGGTCCGGAACCGGT
>DIHJ01000056.1:0-21667 GCA_002420105.1 Nitrospira sp. UBA5699 | reverse complement strand
GGCGGGCCCGCCGCATCACGATGCGGCGGGTCCGCCCGGTTCGTTTACAGATTGCCCGGGGATTTGTCCTTGATAGTGGTCCAGTTGGTCTCGGCCTTCCTGATGTAGCCGGGAATGTCCTTCTCCCATTTGTTCTTAATGTTCTGGTCCAGGTTCACGTAGAGCCTGCCCTCCACGATCTTCCAGACCTCGGGATCGGCCACAAACTTCTTCCCGATGGCGACGCCGTAGGCGCAGTAGCCCCCATAGGCCGGGAGATACTTCTGCGGGTTGGCCGTGAACATCTTCAAATGCTCCTCGCTCGCGAAGGCATACGTCACGCCTTCATGGACGGTCACGTGAAACCCCGTGCCTCTCATCGGCTTGGCATCGGTGAAATAGGCGACCGGGTCGTAGCCGCTGAGCCCGGGGGTGCTGTGGCTGACGTCTCCGGCCGATGCGGCCGTGGCGGCGATCCCGGCGGCCAACACCGACGCTGCGAGCACAAATTGCTTGAAACCCGTCATGGGAACCCTCCTTGGTAATGGTGAAAAAAGGGACGCACGGCGAACCGGCACGAGCGCTCCGCTGCCTCTGTATCGTTCCGGGGCCGGATTTATTACAGGAAGATGAAACAAAGTTGTCGGCGGCTCCGACAGAGCGGAGAGTCGTGCGGCTGCGCGGGCAGAGCCGGGCCGCGGTTTCAGGGATTCGGCGGTGGGGTGCGGGAGGACTCGATCGCCCGTCGTATGCGGTCCCTGGCTTCGGCCGACAGGCCGGGTTTCTCCAGCCGATCGGCCTCCGCGAGCCGCGCGCCGTCTTTTCGCAGCACGTCGCGAAGGAGGAGCAGCTGATGCTTGTAGCGCTCGCAGAGGACGCACATCCGGAGATGGAGATTCAGGCGGATCCGGGCATGCAACGGAAGCGGTCGGTCCATCGAATCGGAAAGCAGCCTTGTCACGTCCCGGCAGGTCGGCAGCATGCGCAAGAGCCAATTCATGAGGCCTCCGTTTCCCGGTTGCGGCCGAAGTAGCGGACGGCCAGACAGTTGCGGAGTTGCTTCCTGGTCCGGTGCAGGATCACCCCGAGATTCGTCGGGGTCAGGTGTAGGCGCCGGCAGATTTCGTCCATCCCGACGTCGTCCATTTCACGGAGCGTAAAAATCTGGGCCGCCCGCGGCGGCAGCTTCTCCACACAGGCGGCCAATGCTTCCCAGAACTCCTTTCGTTCGAGAAGGCCGTCCGGCTTTTCGGGCCATACGTGGAGCGCGGCCATTTCCGGTTTCCATTGTCCCGTGGGGAGAAAATCTTCGTCCGGCGACGGGGAGCCCTGGCGGTCGAAATGCCGAAGCGGGTCCCTGGTCGTTCTGCGGAAATGGTCGACGATCTTATGTTTGAGGATGCCGATCATCCATCTGCGCTCCGCCGAGGGCCCGCTTTCGCGACGACTGCCTTGCAGGGCCGCGAGAAATGTTTCTTGTACCAGACGGCGGCGGCGGCGTCCCGCACGCGGGCGAGGGCAAAGCGATACAGACAGTCTCCGTGGTCGTCGATCCAGCGTTGGGATTCGGAGAGCGTGGTTTCTCCCATTCGCGGGCTCATTCTCCTGCAGGATCGTCGCGGCTCGGCCGCATTGTCTTCCGAGGAAGGGCAGAGGCAATAAGCCGCCCCCCATACCTTGTCGGTCGGGAGGGCGAATTCTTACAGTCGACTCGTCCGGATGGCGGATTGGCGTGGATACTCAGGTACATACAGCACTTGCGGGCCGCTTGATGGCGTTGCCGGGGGGGTGACGGGGCGATCGGCCGGTTGCGGCCGGGTCAGAACCGGTAGCCGGCTTCAACGATGTATAGGTCGACGCCGAGACTGGAGGGTCCGTAGAGGCCGGCGTCGGAGAAGTGCTGGGCGCGAAATCCGGCGAACGCGTGGGAGATCGGATTGACGGTCACCCCGACGGTGGCGACGATTTGCACGGGCCCGCCGAAATCCTGAATGCCGAAGGTGTCGCGGCTGAAGAAGCCCGCGCCCCCTCCGCCGTCGAGGGAGATCAGTCCGTTCCAGCCGCTGAGCGCGAGGCAGGGAACCACGGTCCCGATGAAGCCGCGCTCGCTCGCCGCAGCCAGGTGTCCGGCGCTGGTGATGAGTCTCGTCTCCACCTTCCATGACCCGTCGTCGCCGAGCGCCAACGACCAGGGGAGCCGCCAGGTCGCGGCCAGGTCGGTCAGATGGAAATTGTGCTTTTGCTCCTTTCCCATGAACGGCGTTTTCCCGGTGAACCCGAGTCGGGGGCCGATGCTGATCAGCATCGATTCCTCCGCCATGCCCGGCAGGGAGAGCAGGAGGAAGAGTCCGGTCAGGATGACCGCGGGCAGCAGGAGTGATCGAAACGTGGATCTCATGGCGGTCTCTTGTTCGCTCCCTCTATCCTGACATGGTTCGGCGCGCCCTCCTATCGTTCCTGACTTTTGCTCAAACCCGAAGCGGCGTGAAAAACGAAGGCGACGGAGGTGCCGGCGAACGACCTGCGGCGGGACCTCTACCGCGTCGATCGGTCCGCCGTCCGGAGCAAGTACATCGGGGAGACGGAAAGGAATCTCGCGGGCTTTTCCGTTGAGGCGGGAGCGGCGATGCGGGGACAGGCCGGGTGGGCGATTGGTCCGACCGTTCCCGGCTCAGTAGGTCGCTCCGCCGAGGTCCTGCTCCGGCGCCATCTGGCCCTCGGAGAACTTGAGTGCGGTGGGGCGGTGCTCGAAGAAGATGATGCCGCGATCGGTCATCGTCTCGTAGGTAAGCTCGATTCCCGTGTCCTCCCCCTGCCAGTTCAACTGGTGCACGGGCCCCCTGGCGATCTGGCCCGGCGTGCGATCGAGCGGCCCGAACTGTGACTGAAGATACGCCACGATCCGGTCGTGCGTGGCCCGGTCGTGATACCGGACGACGACGCGGGCGAACTTGCCGTCGAACGTGAGGAACCGCATCGAGTCCACCTTCGCGGAGCCGAGCGGGGGAGGGCCCTGCTTGAGCTCATAGGTCTTGATGCGGGCGCTGTCTTCGACCAGTACGAAATCGGCGGATTCGGTGAACGCGGCGCCCCAGGGAATGCCTTCGAAGCCCTTCGGATCGTTCACCATCGGGACGGCGCCGGCGCGGGGCACGGAGAGGGCGACGCAGGCGAACAGGAGCATGGCGCCGAACAGGGGAGCGGAGCGCCGTGAGATCGTACGGGTCATGTGCCGGACTGCTCCGATCGGTTGCAGCATCGAAGTTCCGTCGTCCGAGATGGGGCCGGCGTGAACCGGACCTCTATCATACATCAAGCCGCGGGCAGAGCAATGGGGCGTTTCGCCTGCCTCGGCCGGCCGGGAGTCCGGCGCAGCGGGGTCCGTTCGGTCCGCGCAAGGCCGCGACTCGCCACTCCGGCTTGACTCGGTCCCGGGAGGGGATTACCATCGGGGCACTTTCCAGGCCGGTGGTATGATGAGGCTCCTGCTTCTCAGCTTCCTCCTCGGCATCGGACTCGCCGCCCCCTCTCTGTCGATCGCCGCTCAAGACGGTTCCGACGGCCCGGACGCAACCGGACTGGCGCGGGCCAGGACCATCCATCTCGACGTGCATGCCAGCAGCTGGCGGTCGCGCGGGAGGGTGTCGTTCGGCATCGTGCCGTCGTTGAGGATGAAGCTGACGTCCGCCGGCTACGCCGTGACCGAAGATCCTCAGGTCCCGCACGATCTGACGCTCACGGTGGACTATCGGGAAGAGCGGGGCGCGCCCATCTCCATCAATCTCTCCGGCACCGAGATAACGTGCGTCATGGCGCTCGAACATCCCCGCCAGGGCCGGCTGTTCACCGTGAAGTTTCATGTGGCGCCCCGTTATGCCGAACTGGCGTCCGCTCCCTATGTGGAGGTCGTCGAACGGCTGCAGGCGAGCCCCTATTTTTATTTTCTCGGCGACTTGATCCGCGGCCGGCTCGATGCGCAGCTCAATCCCGCCGGGGCGCTGATTCTGGCTCTCGACCGGCAATTCGCCCGGGACCGGCAACCGCGGCACGAAACGCCGCTCGATACGCTCGAGTCGCCGGCCGAAACTTTTCCCGACCTGGACCTCTTCTTCGCCCCGCTGGCCCGGGAGAACGCCGTCGAGGAACTGGGGCGGCTGAAAGATCCCCGGGCGATCGAGTTGCTCGAGCGGCTGACGGACCATCCGGACCGCCGGACCAGGCTCCGCGCCGTCCATGCGCTCGGGGAATTCGATTCCTTGTCGATTGCGCCGGCCCTGACGCGCGTGGTTCAGACGGATTCCGACCCCGGCGTGCGCGATGCCGCGGCCGGCGTCCTGACGCGCTACGCGAATCCCTGACGGAGATGCGCACCAGGGACGTTCCGCTTTGCCGTCCGTCTTGCTTCCTACACCGCTTCCAATCCTCCGTCATTCCGGCCGCTCTCCCGTTGACACGAATGTTCCAGCGAAGTAGCCTCCATCCGACCGGCAGCGGTCGGGTTCCATGAGTGAGCAGAGCGGCACGAGTGGTCCGGGATCTTTTCCTGTCGGGGCCGGGGTCTGAAGCCGGCCGGTTGACGGTCCGTGCCGGTATGAACAGAGAGCAAGCCGTGACGGCATCACGGAAGAACGGTTTCCGCGCCATATTCGTCGTCGGATTGTGGCTGACCGGCTGCGCCGAGCTTGCCTATCAGCACATGAACGACCCTGCCCGGGACGCCTGGCAGAAACCGAAGGAGGTCGTCGAGAAGCTGGCTGTCATGCCCGGTTCGCGAGTGGCCGACCTGGGCGCCGGCGGCGGGTATTTCACCTGGCATCTGGCCGGGGCGGTAGGGCCGCAGGGGATCGTGTATGCGGTCGATATCGATGAGACCGGGTTGGGCATCATCAGGCGGACCATGCAAGCGCGCGGCATCGGCAACGTGGTACCGGTCAAGGCCGAGCCGGACGATCCGAAACTGCCCGAGCCGGTGGATCTCCTGTTCAGTTGCGATACCTACCACCACATGAAAGACCGCGTCGCCTATTTCCGGGGATTGGTCCGGTATCTGAAGCCCGACGGCCGCGTGGCGATTCTGGATTTCCATCCCCATGGATTCTTTTCCGGCCTGCTCGGTCACGGAACGGGGCAGGAGGAAGTCCGCCGCGAGATGGAGTCCGCCGGCTACCGGCTTGCGGATGCGTCCGATATCGTCGAGCGCCAGCATTTCCAGGTCTTCGTCCGCAAATAGATCGCCGGACCAATGCCGCGCTTCACGAGGCAAGCCCTTTCCTCAGTTGCGGGCCCGGCCGTGCTCTCGTATGATAGGCCCGTCATGTCGGCATCCGTCACGCGCATCAAATCGAAGACCCCCGTGCCCTACGAGCTCACGGCCGTTCGGCAGGATACCCACGACACGAAGACCTTTTGCTTCGCCCTGCCGGAGGACGCCACGCTGGACCTGCTGCCGGGCGACCATCTCTACGTCCATACGACGATCGACGGCAAGGCGGTGAAGCGGCCCTACACGCCCTCGTCGATGCCGGGCATCACGGGCTACTTCGACCTGACGGTCAAGCGGTATCCGAACGGCACGGTTTCGAAGTATCTCCACGAGCGGCAGCTCGGCGATCAGGTCTTGATGAGCGGGCCGAACCCGGGCGGCCATTGGGTGGACGGGATGGCCGGGCAGGTGGGATTCGTCGCGGGCGGTAGCGGCATCACCCCGATGATCGCGATCATCCGCTGGATTCTGGCCGGCAGCCTTCCGGTGGAGCTGTTCCTGGTCTATGCGAACAAGACCGAGGCCGACATCATTTTCCGCGAGGAATGGGAGGAGGATGCGCGCGAGCACGCGAGCTTCCATTGCTATCACGTGCTGGGCGAGCCGCCTCCGGGCTGGTCGCAGGGGACGGGTCGCATCACCGAGGAGATCCTGCGCAAGCAACTGCCGCCCCCGGGTCCCGACAGCGTGATCTTCGTCTGCGGCCCTCCGCCGATGGTGGATGCCGTCGAAGGGACGCTGAAAACGATCGGCCACGCCGAATCCGCCATCATCCTTCCGTAAACGGTCCCGACCCTCGCCGCCCGCCGCTTCCCTCACGCCTTCTTTTCGGACAGCTCGATCGCCACATCGGTTTCCAGCGCGAACCGGCCCCGTCCGCGCGGCACGAGCCGCACGTCCGGGCATTTCTGTTCCATCCGCTTGCGCAGCAGAATCAGCCGGCTCTCCAGGTTGTCCTTGAATTCCGGGAGCCTGAGCCAGGAGTCCATCCGGAGTTCCCGGTTCGTGAACTCGGACCGGCCGTCGCCGCAGTACTGGGTGAGCAGGCGCCAGAGGATCCGGCCCGGCACGTTCCGGATCAGATAGTCCCCGTCCACGAACACGCAGTCGTCCGCGTGAAAGAAGCAGAAGTGCCTCGCGCGCGCCGACGCGCCGGCGGCCGGTGCGGGTTGGGGTCGCGTGTGCAGGGCGACGGCGGAGTCGTCCTGCTCGCGGCTCAGGTGCTCGATGCCCGCGGCCAGTTGCGCGGCGACGATCGTGAGGAGGCTGTCCTCGCGCGACATGAAGGCGAGCGGCTCCGGGCTCTCGACGGCGAGGACACCGATCAGCTGGCCGCGCACCGTCAGCGGCACGGCGATCTGGGCCGCGGCGCCGGGAAGGCCGGGGAGGGGGATCTCGCGGCAGAGGGCTTCCTTGCCCGCCACCGCTTCCGCGCGGTCGCGGACGGCCCGTGCGTAACGCAGGCTGTGATCGATCGCCGACAGCCGGAGCGCGCGCCGCGCGCGGGCGACCATGCCGATCAAACCGTCGCCGAAGCCGACTTCCGAACCCACTCCGTTCTGTGCGTAGCCGCGGCTGGCGATCGTGAAGAGTTTCCCGTTCCGTTCATCCGCCAGCAGGATCATGGAATGGCGGAAGCCGAACCGTTCGTCGAGCAGCTGGAGCGAGGTTTCCAGCAGGTCGCCCAGCAATTCGCAGCGGTTCAACCGTTCGGCGAGCAGGCGCAGCGAGACCAGGTCCTCGTCGATGAACAGCCCCGACGGCCGCTCCGCGGGCGGCGGGGCCGGCAGGCTGGTGAAGCCCTCCACCCGTTCGATCCGCAGCACCTCGTAGATGTCGGCCGCCAGCAGGCGGAAGACGTCGGTCATGCCCGAATAGGAGGCGATGGCCTGGAGTTGCAGCGACATCGAGTCGAACAGGGGACCGGAGGATTCGGACCGTTTGAACCGCAGGTACAGACGATAGGCCTGCAACGTGCGCGGGTCGAGCATCATGGCGCAGGCCGGCGGATTCTCCCGTACGTTCCGATGGGTCTTGTTGAAGAACTGATGCGAGATCGCCACGTGGGCCGCGTCGACGTAGTGGATCTGGCTGACGAACGTGATGTTCGGCGTGCCGTCGAGCGCGCAGGTGCTCAACGCGGCGGGGATCATGCCCTGCAGGCAGGGCCAGAGGTCTTCGAGCCGCGGAGCGACGGTCGTCATGGCCGGACCCTCTCGCCCGTCCCCGGTCCCGGCGTCTGCTGGAAGACGTCGGTCACGTCGATCTCGACCGCGAGGGCTGGCCGGGTGATCCACTGTTCCGCGAGCTGCGGCTGAAAGCCGACGGCAAGGAGTTCCGCGGCGAATTCACGATGCCAGGCCGCACTCAGCTCCAGCTCCTTCTCCGTGGCCGGCCTGATGCGGCGCAGGCGGCCCTTGAGCTGGCAGGCCACGTGGTCGGTCGGCCTGGTGCAGCTGACGGCGATCAGCCCGTTCTCCTTCAGATTGCAGAGCGTCTTGCCGGAGACGGTTTCCGTCAGGAAGATGGTGACGCTGGCGCGGTCGGCTCCCACGCGGATGCCCCAGGCCCTCGTGCATTCCGGCGTGAGAGCAGCGTCGCGGGTGCCGACGATCACGGATACGCCGGTCCTGAGCAGGTCGCACATCGTGGAAGGGATCATGGTACGGCACCGATCCGTCGGATTTAAGGAAGAATTAGCGCAACGATAGCATATTCTTAGGAACCGCCGCTCGGCCTCCCGTGCTACTGTCCACCCGGTCGTGACTGAGATTTCCCGTCCACCACGTTGCAAGGAGGTTCCCATGTTACGTTCGTCGTTTCGCTCCGTGCCGGTCCTTTGCGCCCTGTTCCTGGGATTGCCGACGGGCCTGATCGACGGCGGCAGGGCCGTTGCCGCCTCTTCTCCCGACGGCGCCCCGGTCGTCTTCACGGCCCGGGATTTCGGGTTCACCGGTCCCGATCGTATCCCGGCCGGCCTGACCACGATGCAGGTTGTCAATAAGGGTCAGGACGCGCACCACGTTCAACTCGTCAAACTCCTGCAGGGCAAGACGGCGAAGGACTTTCAGGCGGCGCTGAAGGCCGAGCCGGACCGTCTCCCCCGCTGGATCAAGTACGTCGGCGGACCGAATGCCGTGCTGCCGGGCGCCGAAGCGACGGCGACGATGCATCTCACGGAAGGGGACTACCTGCTGCTCTGTCTCATTCCGGACAAGCAGGGGGTGCCGCACATGGCCCTCGGCATGCAGAAAGCCTTGTCCGTCACAGGAGGGAAACCGGCGCTGGTCTCGGAACCGAAGGCCGGCGTGACGATCACGCTGGCGGACTACCGCTTCGTGCCGTCGCAACCGATCACGGCCGGCCCCCATACGATCCGGGTGGTGAACCATGGGACGCAGCCGCACGAGGTCGTGGTGCTGAAGCTCGATCCCGGCGCGTCGGCGAGAGACTTCGGCGCCGCATTCGAACCGGGCGCGTCCGGACCTCCTCCCGGCAAGCCGGTCGGGGGCGTGGTCGGACTCGAAACCGGGGAACATGCCTTCTTCACGGCGCGGTTCGAGCCGGGCCGCTACGGGCTGATCTGCTTTTTCCCCGATCCCGTCACGGGCAAGCCGCACTTCATGCACGGGATGACGTCGGAATTCACGGTACAGTAGCCGGCATGGCGTCGGCTGTTCGGGCCGGCAGGTTCAGCAGCAAGGGCAGGGGAAGGAGCTGGGGGAATTCGGCTTGAGCCGGAGCGGCGGCGTAATCCGGCGCAGTTTACCGGACCGGCGGTCCGGCCGCCGATGCCTCACCGGGCGAGCCCACTGCCGCGCCCCGGTGGAATTGCTCCAACCGGTCGCTGACCGGTCCTTGAGCGATCGGTTGGTCCAGTCGGCCCTGTCGCAGCCGCTCTTCCAGTGCCTGTACCCGCTGAGGCGTCACCGGTGCCTGACTCGGTATGCCGGGCGCCTGATCCGGTAGTCATGGCGGCGGCCGGGTTGCGCGCTCAGTGCTGGTGAAGGGCGCCGCTTCTGGATTTCTCGAAAGACAATGCGCCGTCGATCAGCACGAACAGGGCCAGCAACAACAGCAGGATTCCGCCGGTTCCCCATCCGTGCGACGACAGGACCCACGGGTTTTTTGTGAGCGAGGTCAGCAGGCCGATCGCTCCGCACAGAAACGCGAGCCCCGCCGCGACTCGGGCTATCGTGGTCCGCTTCAGTCCTGGCTCCATGAGACACCTCCTTGGAAGGTGATCCGGTACCGCCGACCGACAGCTCTACATTGTAAGAGAGGCTCCCTCGGCAGGCAACGTGGGGGGTGATCGACGCCGTGATCGGCGCAGGATCCGAAGGGCGCGGAGCGAGAAAGGAACCGGCCCGGGAGTGGACGTACCCGCACAGGTGAGCGGATTCGATCGCGCCGGCCGGAGCGACTGTAGTGACTGGACTGAAAATCCTACAGATGTCGTTTCCTGTCGCCGTTTCTCACCGGACCAGGCATCGTATCGCGCTCAACGGTGGAGCAATGCCAACTAGCCGGAACATATGGCAAACCTCCTACCCGGTGGAAATACGCACCGGCGGGACCTCATCGTTTTTCGCTCTGGCACCTCCTTTGCCGTGGTATTGCGCAAGATGCTGATGAGGGGGGG
Source organism: Nitrospira sp. UBA5699 (assembly GCA_002420105.1). Classification (GTDB taxonomy): domain Bacteria; phylum Nitrospirota; class Nitrospiria; order Nitrospirales; family Nitrospiraceae; genus Nitrospira_C. Next base: position 11,783 of record DIHJ01000056.1, on the reverse strand, counting down.
CGAGGTCGCTCGTCGTGACATGGACCGATCCGGCAAAGGAGGAGACCCATGGGATATGTGAACGACTCCATCATCAATCGCATTGAATGGTGCCGCCGGCAGAGAACGCAGGCCCGCACGAAGCCGGAACTCGAAGGATGGCGCGCCGAGGAGGAAGGTCTCCGGGACGCTCTTCTCCATCGCGACCATATGAAACAGTATCGCTATTCTCCGCCCGACGTGTTCGAGCGCTATGCGATGGGGCTCCACGACGGGCAGGCGATGCTGCGCGTGGCGAGGGTGGTGCTGCAGCCGGCTTCCGGAGATCGGTAGGCGGCGTTTCAGCGGCGTGACGCCGGGACCGGGTCCGGTTCGACCGCATCATCCGCCTGGCCCGCCCGGGCAAGCAACATAGATTGTGGCTCCGCGCATGTCCGCCGCCTTCCGTTCCCGTCGCCGCCGGCCGAAAGAGCGCGGCGCTTACCGGCTCCGGTAGGGCGCGGGGAACAGGAGCGAGAAGTAGGAGACGTTCTGGTCCCAGAACCAGAGGCTGACCAGGCCGGTCAGCGCGACGGCCGGTAGAATCAGGATCGCGAGCCCCGCCAGATCCCCGATCGTCAGGGCCTGCGCCGTCATCGGACAGGCGCCATGGTCTCCGCGTTTGACGGCGCGAAGCAGAAGCGCGGCATTCACCGCGTTACTCTTGAAATAGAACGAGTAGGCGTCCCCGATGAACGGTACGGCGCCGATCAGTCCGTTCTTCCATTGGTTGAACGCCATGGAGCGGACGGTGCCCCAAGGCACGTCCAGTTGCCGCGCCGTCACCAGGATCACCCCGCCCAGCAACGCGGCGACCGCGTCTCCCACGACCGGAATCAGGCCGAGCAGGGGATCGGCTCCCATTCTCATGCCGGTGCCGGGCAGGTGGATGATGTCGTCGAGGATGTGAGCGACCGCTTCGGCCTGCTGCTCTTTGGCGCGTACCGTCGCCATGCACAGATCTTACGCCTTCCCCCGCCGCAAGCAAAGGCCGGGAATCGACTCCGCCCGCGGCGAAAACGTACAATGGGGCCGGTATCCCAGCCGGAGAGGTCGTCGCCCGTGAGCGAACAGGAAGCCAGGCCGGTCGCCGAGATCGTGGACGCGCTCTACCGTGCCGAATCGCGCCAGGTGCTGGCGACGTTGATCCGCCTGCTCGGGGATTTCGAAGCGGCCGAGGAGGCGCTGCACGATGCGTTTGCCGCGGCGGTGGAGCAATGGGGGCGGGACGGCGTGCCCGCCAATCCGCGCGCCTGGCTCGTCTCGACCGGCCGCTTCAAGGCGATCGACGGGATGCGGCGCCGCGCGCGGTTCGACGCGTCGCTGACGGAGTTTGCCAAACAGCTGGAAACCGCGGCGACCGAACCCGAGGAGCCGGACGAAGAGAGCGTCGAGGACGACCGGCTGCGGCTGATTTTCACCTGCTGCCACCCGGCGCTGTCGCCGGATGCGCAGGTGGCGATGACGCTTCGCGAAGTCTGCGGGCTCACGACCGAGGAGATCGCGCGCGCCTTCCTCGCCGCGCCCCCCGCGATCGCCCAGCGGATCGTTCGCGCCAAGGCGAAGATTCGCGACGCGCGCATCCCCTATGTCGTGCCGTCGGAAGCCGATCTGCCGGCCCGGCTGGATGCCGTGCTGCGGGTGATCTATCTCGTCTTCAACGAGGGCTACTCCTCTTCCTCCGGCGACTCGCTGCTGCGGCACGATCTCTCGGGCGAGGCGATCCGTCTGGGACGCCTGTTGATCCGGCTGCTGCCGGAGCCCGAGGCGATGGGGCTCCTGGCCTTGATGCTGCTGCACGACTCCCGGCGGGCCGCCCGCACGTCGCCCACCGGAGATTTGATCCTGTTGGAGAACCAGAACCGACGCCTGTGGAACCGAGAGCAGATCGCGGAGGGCACGACGCTCGTGGAGCGGGCGCTGTCCACGGGGCGCATCGGGCCGTACGGTATCCAAGCGGCCATCGCGGCGGTGCATGCCGGGGCCCCGGACCCCGCCGCGACGGACTGGGTCCAGATCGTCGCGCTCTATGACGTGCTGATGCGGGCCGATCCGTCGCCGGTGGTCGAGCTGAACCGGGCGGTGGCGGTGGCCATGCGCGACGATCCGTCGGCCGGGCTCGCGTTGATCGACGCCATTCTGGAACGGGGCGACCTCACGAACTATCACCTGACCCATGCCGCTCGCGCGGATCTGTGCCGTCGCCTGGGACGCACGGCGGATGCGCGCGTCTCCTATGAGCTGGCGTTGAAACTCAGCAGGCAGGAGCCGGAGCGGCGGTTCCTCCGTCGGCGGCTCGACGAGCTGTCCGAGTCTGGTAAACGAGATTGAATAATGCGATATTCCGGCAAGTTGAACTTGCATTCATCATGTATCTAATGAAGTTGCAGGCGGGACATCACGGGCGGGGGGACGGGAATTGGCCGGAAAACGCTGTTGCATGATTGTCCGGATCGTGGTCCTGGCCCTAGTCTGCGCGCTGCCGGAGACGGGCGAGGTGTGGAGCGGCGGGATGGACCAGCAGCAGGCGCTGATCGCGGCGACCGAACGGAACGACCGGACCGAGGTGCGGCGGTTGTTGAAGGAGGGGGCCGACGTCGCGGCCCGCGACGGACAGGGCCGGACCGCGCTGCTCGTGGCGACCGCCCGCAACCATGTGGAGATCGCCGGCCTCCTGATCGAAGCCGGGTCGGACGTCAACGCGCAGGACCGTAAGCAGGACAGTCCGTTGTTGTTGGCAGGCGCCAGCGGCCATCTGGAGATTCTGAAACTGGCACTGAAGGCGAACCCCGATTTCACGATCTACAACCGGTTCGGAGGCACGGCCTTGATCCCGGCCTGCGAGCGGGGTCACGTGGAGGTCGTCAGAGAACTGTTGAAGACGAAGATCGACGTCAATCACGTCAACCGGCTGGGATGGACGGGGCTCCTGGAGGCCATCATCTTGAGCGACGGCGGCCCGCGCCATCAGGAAATCGTGCGCCTGCTCGTCGCGGCCGGCGCGGATGTGAACCTCGCGGACGGTGAAGGGGGCACCCCGCTTCAACATGCCAGGCAGAAGGGCTTCAGGGACATCGCCGTCATCCTGGAGAAGGCCGGCGCCCGCTGAGCAGGCGACCGTCCGCCTTCCTTCCGACGATAAAAATCACCCTCTGTCCCATTGGTCCCCGCCGAGGTTTCGGGTTTCCCTTTTCATTCCTGCAGTTTGAATCGTATCGGAAGGCGATCTGTCGGCGGATTTCGGACAATTTCGCCGGCCCCGAAACCGGATGTCGATTTTGTCCCGCCCCGACGACTATCGTATGACAACGGGGACGGACAATTTGTAAAGGGGGCTCGCCATGAAATATCTTTGCCTGGTCTACGTGGAAGAGAAAATTCTCCACGCCATGCCGCAGCAGGAGCGGGTGGCGCTTTCCGACGAGTCGATGGCCTATTGCGAGGGGTTGCGGAAACAAGGCCAGCTGCTGGCCGCCTCGCCGCTCCACCCGGTGGAGACCGCCACGACCGTACGGGTCCGCGACGGGAAAGCCTCGACGACCGACGGTCCCTTTGCCGAGACGAAGGAACAGTTGGGCGGTTTCCTGATGATCGACGTGCGGGATCTGAACGACGCGATCCGCGTGGCCACGCAGTTCCCTGCCGCCCGTCTCGGCTGCGTGGAGGTCCGTCCGATGAAAGAACTCGGCTGCGCCTGAGCGGCAAACGAGCGTGATCACAACGGGAGTCTCACCATGAAGTTCATGTTGCTGGTTCATCACAACGAGGAAACGTTCGGCCGGTTCAGCGAGGCCGTGAAGCAGGAGATGCTCAGGGAGTCGATCCAACTGACGCATCAGTTGCATGCCAAGGGGCAATATGTGAGCGCCTCGCCGCTCCAGCCGGCCGGGACGGCGGCCGTCGTGCGGGTGCGCGACGGCAAAGCCTCCGTAACCGACGGTCCGTTCATCGAGACGCGCGAGCAGGTGGCCGGCTATTTCCTGATCGAGGCGAAGGATCTCGAGGAGGCCGTGTCCGTCGCATCCCGGGTGCCGGGCGCGCGCATCGGCACCGTCGAGGTGCGTCCGGTAAGGGAGGTCGCGGGGTTGCCGGAGTAGCGGAGGCGGAGGAGGCGGCCGGTTTCCTGACGGCCGGGGGCGGAAAGGAGAGCCTGCCATGCACTATATGCTGTTGTGCTGCTTCGCCGAAGCGGCCTGGACGGCGTTGCCCGACGACGAAAAGAACCGGATCATGCGCGAGTACGGCGCGCTGATACGGGGCCTCGCGGAGCGCGGGCGGTTGCGCGGCGGCGGACGGTTGCGTTCGACGTCGTCGGCCACGACGGTGCGCGTGCAGAACGGCAGGCCCGTGTTCACCGACGGGCCGTTCGCGGAGACCAAAGAGCAGCTCGGCGGCTATCACGTGGTCGACCGCCGCGATCTCGACGAGGCCCTGTCCATCGCGGCGCGCATTCCGACGCTGCCGGCGGGAGGCGCGATCGAAGTGCGTCCGATCGACTCCGTCGAGGAACGGCCGTAGAACGATCATCGGACAACCAACGACAAAGGAGAGTTCCATGCTGTTGAGATTCGTTTCCCTGACCTGCCTCGCGCTGTTCGTGCTCGCGTCCCCCGTCATGGCCAAGGACAAGAAGGCCGCGCCGATGGACCAGCAGGCGATGATGGAGATGTGGAAAAAGCTGGCCGAGCCCGGCGAGCCGCACAAGCTGTTCGCGAGCCTGGCCGGCAGTTGGACCACGAACACCAAGGAGTGGATGGAACCGGGGAAGCCCCCGATGGAATCGGCCGGGTCCGTGGAAATGAAAATGCTGTTGGACGGACGCTTTCTCCAGCAGGAGTTCGCCGGCGACATGATGGGGCAGCCCTACCGCGGCGTGGGAATCAGCGGATACGACAACCTGCGCAAGCGCTACGTCACGGCGTGGATCGACTCCATGGGCACCGGCATCTTCATGATGGAAGGCACGGCCGGCGCCGACGGCAGGACCATCACGCTGAAGGGGCAGCACGAGGAGCCGGGCGGCGGCCGCATGACGCATCGTGCGGTCTGGAAGATCGTGGATGCGAACAGCCAGACGTTCGAGATGTACGGCGCGCACGGGCAGGGCAAGGAAACGAAGATGATGGAGATCACGTATACGCGGAAGCCGTGACGAGGCGACGCGGGATGTCCAACCGGAACGGAGGGGAAAGGAGCGGGGCATGAGCAGCGTACGGCTATTGATCGGCACACGCAAGGGAGCGTTCATTCTGACGTCGGACGGGACACGCAAACACTGGGACGTCAGCGGTCCGCAGTTCGCGGGTTGGGAACTCTACCATCTCAAGGGATCGCCGGCGGACCCGAACCGGCTCTACGCGTCGCAGACGAGCAGCTGGTTCGGCCAGGTGATCCAGCGCTCGGATGACGGCGGCAAGACCTGGAACCCGCCCGGCACCAAACCGGAGGACTTGATGGGGCCGGACGGCATGCCGAAGGGCGAGAGCAACATGTTCCTGTACGACACGTCCGCGGAAACCGGGAAACCCCTCACCACGCATCAGCACTACGACGGCACGCAGCGGCCGTGGGAATTCAAACGGGTCTGGCATCTCGAGCCGTCGATGACCGATCCGGATACGGTCTATGCCGGAGTGGAGGATGCCGCCCTGTTCCGCTCGACCGACGGCGGCAAGACCTGGCGGGAACTGGCCGGCCTGCGCAGCGCCAAAGGCCATCTCTGGCAGCCGGGCGCCGGCGGGATGTGTCTGCATACGGTCATGCTGGATCCGGGAAATTCGCAGCGCATCTTCGTCGCCATCTCGGCCGCGGGCGTATTCCGGACCGACGACGGCGGCAGGACCTGGCGCCCGGTGAACCGCGGGCTGAAGTCCCAATACGAGCTGCCGGACCCGGACGCCGACGTCGGACACTGCGTCCACCGCATCGCGATGCATCCGTCCCGTCCGAACGTCCTGTTCATGCAGAAACATTGGGACGTCATGCGCAGCGACGACGGGGGGGAATCCTGGCATGAGGTGAGCGGCAATCTGCCGACCGACTTCGGATTTCCGATCGCGGTCCACGCCCATCAGCCGGAGACCGTCTACGTCGTGCCGATCAAGAGCGATTCCGAGCATTTTCCGCCGGACGGCAAGTTGCGCGTGTATCGCAGCAAGACGGGCGGGCACGAGTGGGAGGCGCTCACGAAGGGGCTGCCGCAACGCGACTGTTACGTGAACGTGCTGCGCGACGCGATGGCGGTGGATTCCCTCGATCCCTGCGGGCTGTATTTCGGGACCACCGGGGGACAGGTGTATGCCTCCGCCGACGGAGGAGACAGCTGGGCGCCGATCGTGAGGGATCTGCCGGCGGTCTTATCGGTAGAGGTCCAGACGCTCCCGTGACGCGAGCGCTGAAAATGCCTTCCGGCGGCGTTCTCGCCTCGGAAGCGTCCTCAACGTAGCCCGGAGGCTACGCCTCCGGCGCTTCCGTCGGCTGCGGCCTTGCCGGAAGGGTATTTTGAGCGCTCGAGGGAGCCGGAGCTACTCCCTGAGGAGAATGATGTGGTGAGAATAAGGGTCGTGCTGCCGCAACATCTGCGGACGCTGGCGCGAGTGGAGGGGGAGGTGACGCTCGACGTCGAGGGACCGGTCACGCAGCGCTCGGTCCTCGACGCGCTCGAGGCCCGCTATCCGGTGCTGCGCGGCACGGTCCGCGATCATGTGACGCTCAAGCGCCGGGCGTTCGTGCGGTTCTTCGCCTGCGAACAGGATCTGTCGCACGAACCGCCGGATGCCCGCTTGCCCGATGCGGTGGCGACGGGAGCGGAGCCGTTGCTCATTGTCGGTGCCATGGCCGGCGGGTAGCAGACCGTTGAGAAAGTCCGCCGCCGGCGTTCTCGGTCGTACGTCTCCTTGCGACGTACCGTAACGGTACGCCTCAGTCGCCGCGCTTCCTGCGGCCTTGCTGGACGGGCTTTTGGACCGGCCTGCAGTGACACGTGACTTCTGATGAACGGGATGGGCGGATCGATCGCGACAGTTCTAGCCGGAGACCACCGGCGTCTCGATGAGCTCCTGCGCCGGGCTGCGGCCGATTCCGGCCAAATCGATCATGACGCCTATGGCCGGTTCCGCGCCGGGCTGTTGCGGCATATCGGCATGGAAGAAAAGATCCTTCTGCCGGCCGTGCAGCGCCTGCGCGGCGGAGAGCCGTTCCCTGTCGCCGCGAAGCTGCGCCTCGATCACGGGGCCCTTGCCGCCCTCCTCATGCCGACGCCGACCGCCCCGATTCTGTCGACGATCCGGAGCATCCTGACGGAACACAACGGTCTGGAGGAGGGAGCGGACGGGTTGTACGCCCTGTGCGATGAACTGGCCGGGCCGGAAGCAGAGCGAATCGCGGAGAAATTGCGCGCCGCCCCGGAGGTGAGCGTGATGCCGTACTCCGACGGTCCGGCGGTGATAGGTGCCGTGCATCGTACGCTGGAGAGGGCTGGGTATGATCTCCGTGACCGGAATACTGCCGAAAGGGAGAAGCCGACATGACGGACGAATCGAGAAAACCGCTGAACATGCTGTCGCTCGACGCCCCGCTGCTGACCTTCGACCTGCGGGCGCTGGTGCGGCAGATGAAGGACGAGGAGGCCTGGCGCAAGGGCGAGCGGCATTCGATGCCCCTCTTCAAGACGGACCGGATGAGGGTGATGTTGATCGCCCTGCGGGCGGGAGCGGCGCTCTCCTCGCATCGCGCCGACGGTCCCATCACCGTGCAGGTGATCGAGGGGCGGATCACCTTCAGTGCCGAGTCGCAGACCGTGACGCTTGCGGCGGGGCAGATGCTCAGCCTGCAGGCCGGTCTGCCTCACGCGGTGAACGCGCCGGAGGAGTCCGTCTTCCTGCTGACCGTGGCCCCGGCTCCGTTGGCTGCCGCCAGACCCTGACCAGGTGACGGTCTTCTGAGCGATCAGGCGAAGAGGGTCCCCGTATGATCGTCCGACATCCTCGGCGGCTGCCTCTGTTGGCGATGGGCATGGTCGCGCTGCTGGCCGGGTTATGGGCCGGTCTGTCGCGTCTCGGCTGGGATATTCCTCTGTTGCGTCCGACTCTTCCCGCGGTGCACGGTCCCCTGATGGTGTCGGGATTTCTCGGCACCCTCATCAGTCTGGAGCGGGCGGTGGCGCTTGGCCGCCGCTGGGCCTATGCCGCGCCGCTGCTGAGCGGGTTGGGCGGACTCGGCCTGATGGCCGGCCTCCACCATCCCGCGGCGCAACTGTTGATCCTGGGCGGAAGCTTGGGCCTCGTGGCCATCTTCCTGGCCATCATCCATCGGCGGCCGGCGGTCTACACGATGACGATGGGGCTGGGGGCTCTCCTCTGGTTGACGGGTAACCTTTTGTGGTTCGCCGGCCGGCCGGTCTCTCACATCGTGTTCTGGTGGGCGGGTTTTCTCGCCGTGACCATCGCCGGCGAACGGCTGGAATTGGCCCGGCTGCAACAACTGTCGCGCATCAACCGGGCGACCTTTCTGCTCGCGCTCGGGATTCTGCTGGCAGGATTGACGTCGATGAATTCGTCCTTCGAGTGGGGAGTCCGGATCGTCGGAGCCGGGCTGACCGGACTGGCCCTCTGGTTGGGTCTGCACGACATCGCAAGACGGACGATCCGGCAGATCGGGCTGACCCGCTTCATCGCAATCTGTCTCCTCTCAGGCTATGTATGGCTCGGGCTCAGCGGGCTGCTCGCCCTGGTCTTCGGCGGCGTTGCCCCGGGGCCGCGGTACGATGCCACCTTGCACGCCTTCTTCCTCGGTTTCGTCTTTGCGATGATCTTCGCCCATGCGCCGATCATCTTTCCCGCCGTGCTCGGAGCGCCGATGACTTTCCGGCCGCTGTTCTACGCCCATGTGGTGCTGTTGCAGACCACGTTGCTCCTGCGGCTTCTCGGCGATCTCACCCTCTGGCCGGCCGGTCGGCAGGTCGGGGGGCTGCTCAACGCCGCCGCGCTGCTCTTGTTTCTGGCCAATACGGTCGTGTCGATCGCGAAACCGGCGGCGCCCGCCGTTCCGGTTAACGCGAACGGATCATGAGGATGGCGACGGTCGCGCGATCGTCGAACGACAAGGAAGGGAGTAACCGTATGGCGGAGCGGTCTGACGAAGGCGGCATGGACGATCGGGTGATCGAGGCGTTGCGGCAGGTCGTCGATCCCGAGTTGGGCGTCAACATCGTCGATCTCGGGCTGGTGTACGGCACCGGGATGAAGGAAGGGCTGGTTCACGTCAGGATGACCATGACCACGCCGGCCTGTCCGATGGAAGAGCTGCTGATGGAAATGGTGCATTCGGCGGTCTTGCGGGAGATTCCGGAGGCGCGTTCGGTGGAGGTCGATCTGGTGTGGGATCCGCCCTGGAAGCCGGAGATGATGAGCGAGGCGGCCAAAGCCCAACTGGGCCGATGAGTTCTGAAGCGGCCCCGGGGGCCGCCGCGCGCTGCGCGGCGGCCGAACCGGTTACTTGGCCGGTTCCTGGAAGATCTCCTTGAGCTCCTGCACGTCCTGCTTGATGGCCTCGCCTTCCTTCTTGAGTTCCTCGCCGGTCTGTTTGATCGCTTCGCGCGTGCCGGTGACGGTCTGGCCCGCCGCCTCCTTCTCGCTCTGGACGCGGTCCTTGGTGCCCTGGGTGATGGTCTTGATGTCCTGCTTGACGGCTTCGCGGGTCTGGCGGACCGCCTCGACCCCGTCGGTCGCCGCCGGCTGTCCTCTCTGCGGGTCGGCGACGCAGCCGACCGTCAGGCTCAGGCATCCGGCGATCAACGTCGCGCTGAAGAGGCGTGTGGTGGATCGAGGTGTCACGGCAAACTCCTTTCGTTCGATTCCGCCCGATTCCGATACGTCTCGCGTTGTCCGGATTATAAAGGGCGTGCTGATTCCGGACAAGCGCGGAACCGCCCGGTTCCCATGGCCGGGGCTGGTGCCGCGCTCGCTGCATGAAGCTCGGGAGGAGATGGGCGGAAGGATGGCTATGGCGACTGGCGCTGAATCTGAGCGCCGGTTCTGCTCTGCCCGTTGAGCGAACTCTGGTCTTCCAATCGTTGGCCCGAGGCCCGGTCCTTATTGAGGTCCGAATCGGCCGGCCCGACGTCCCGCCACGGGAGCTGGCAGTAGGTCGCGCCGGGGTTGCAGTGTTCCTGTTTGGTGACGGAAGGCAGCCGCTGGTCCGGTTGAATCGCCGATCCCGATCGCGGACTCAGCGGGCCGGAGTCTTCGCCCCGAGTCGGAAACGATGTTCCGAGCAGGGGAAGGATCAACAGGGCAAGGGGAAGGAGCCGACGGCGCATGCCTTCACTTGTAACAGAGCGCTCCGGCTTGTCAAGCAACGGCACGGTCTGCGACGTCGGATGGAAACAGTCGGCTGTGCCGCGAATGGTTATCTGGCCGGAGCCGGTTCCCGGTCCGGTTGATAGCGGATGGCAATCGCCGAGAGCGAATGATCGAATCTCGGCTGGTCGGTGGCCCCCTGCGTCAAGAGATAAGGATTGGAGGCATAGGGTGTGTACCAGCCGTAGCCGTAGAGGCCGAAAGCGGCTCCGGCCGGACCGAGCAGTCCCGGCTCATAGTAGGGACTGCCGACGTTCGAAATCCGCGTCGCCGGGGTTTCGTTCACGATCGCGTCCGCGCCGAGGGAACTGGCTTTGTCCAGGAGGCGGCGTCGCAATGACTCCTCCCCGAGATTCGCGCTGGTGACGGTGATGCGGGCCAGCTCGATATGAGGGGCATGCGGTTCCTGCTCCAACACCTCAATTTGATCCATGGCGCGGCGCGGTTGGTACGTGTCCTCCGTGAAGTATTCCACGCGAACGCCGGCGCATGCGCTCACCAGCAGGCAGAACGAGAGCACGATGGCATGCCGCCAGAACGAGGCGGAGTCCGTCGGGGAAACAGACTGGCGATGTGCCGAGGGGAGGCTGCCCATGAATCTCAGGCCTCTCTTCCGCATACTATACTCGGAACGGGGTCCGCAATCCTATTCTACGGTAGAGGGGGTGCCGGATCGTCGGATCTTGGAGACAGCCCGGAGGCGGGTGGGCGGATGCAGCGGGCCGATTTCGCAAACGGCGCCGACGTTCCGGTTCCGGCACGCTGGTGATCGCATCGTCTTCGCCGGCGGCGCGGTATCTTGTCGCCGGCAAGGTTGGTAGAATGCGGCTGAAGTCGTATCCTCCCGTCAATGAGGCGCTCGCATGAAGGGGGCCGAACTGCTGGTCCGGTGCTTGGAGAACGAAGGCGTGCAGTTCGTCTTCGGCCTTCCGGGCGAGGAAACGTTGGAACTGACGGATGCGCTGATTGATTCCCGCATCCGGTTCATCGAAACGCGGCATGAACAGGGAGCCTCGTTCATGGCCGACGTCTACGGCCGCCTCAGCGGCAGGGCCGGTGTCTGCCTCTCGACGCTGGGGCCCGGCGCGACGAACCTCCTGACCGGCGTCGTCGATGCCTATCTGGATCGCGCGCCGCTGGTCGCCGTCACCGGCCAAGCCTCGCTCAATCGCCGCCACAAGGAATCGCACCAGTACATCGACGCGATGTCGATGTTCAAACCCGTCACCAAATGGAACACCTCGATCCCGAAGGCGGAGGTCATCCCCGAAGCGGTCCGCAAGGCCTTCAAGATCGCGCAGACGGAAAAGCCCGGGGCGACCCATCTGGAGCTGCCCGAGGACGTTGCGGAGGAGCAGATCGGCCGGGCGGGCGGGATGGGGCCGCTCTTCGTGCAGGCGCCGGTCC
>DIHJ01000037.1:96326-99670 GCA_002420105.1 Nitrospira sp. UBA5699 | reverse complement strand
CCAGCGGTTCACTTAATAGTTAGCCGTTACACCGCCAATCTCGCAGGCACGAACTTTGACGACAATCAGAAGGACACCTCGCTTGAAGCAGAATGATGCGCCCTACCTTGACCTCGTGCTGGATCCGATTCGGGTTTGCGCAAAGTACAAGCCCAAGTTCGGTCAGGGTAACAAGGGCGATGGCTTGACCCTGGAGCAATTCCAGACGCTGTATCAAGCGGACCCGTTCTACAACTGGTTTGGGCTGGACCACCCAATGATGTATGCCGCCCATAAGGCAGCTGGCGGTATGACGAGCGTCTATAGCCAAATCGGCATTGGATGCGAAAAGCTCTTCAGAACCATCCTGCGCGATTCGCTGGGCCTCTCCGATGATGACGTGGCGTGGTCCTACGAGATATTGCTGCCCACGGGCAAGAAGCGCACTCTCTACCTTGATGGCCGGGTGCCGCTTGAACGAATTCCCGATAGGGGCAAACGGCAGCAGTTCCATGAATGGATGAAGAAGTCCGCGCATGAGGTTGGAGTAGACCCCAAGGTCTTCGCCACGCTGGGCGGAACGGTCTTTGAGGTTCGACAGGGTTACAAAAGTAAAGACTCAAAGCGCCAGAACGCCGACATTGCGAATGCGGCGACGGCATACACAAAAGCGTATCTGCCATGCGCCGCTATACTCTCAACACAAATCGACAACGACATCTTGTACCGATACAGAGGGGAAAAATGGGCAGTCATCACTGGCGTCGTCGGCGTAAAGAACCCCTTGATATCCACCTACGACTTCATGCGTGATGTTATCGGCTGTGACTTGGCGGGCTTTTTCGCACGGAATAGCAAGGCCCTGCGCAAAGAAGTGGAAGTCGTTCTAAGGGCGCTCCTTACGCCGGAGGGACAAGAGTGAGTTCAGTTCCGGCACGAGAGCAGCTTCGGCAGCGTGCTGAATACACCTACAAGTTCAACGCCAAGACTGGTAGGCATGGTTGGCTCAGGCTAACTCCAGCCTATTCTCTGAAGATCGTCGAAGAACTGGTGATTGGCCACGCCAATGCGCAGCGGGTGTTGGACCCGTTTTGCGGGACGGGGACAACGGCTCTCTGCGCCGCGTATCACGGTCATGAGGCCGTAACCACTGACATTAATCCATTCCTCGTCTGGCTTGCGCGGGCCAAGATCGCCCGCTACTCACCGACAAGCATCGAGGCGACTCGACACGCCTGCAGGCAAGCGCTCGATCTGGTTGCCGACCGCGCCGTCAAGCCGGTATCGGCTCCACCCATATTCAACATTGAGCGTTGGTGGAGCGCAGAAGCACTTGAGTTCCTCCGTCTACTTCGCGCAGCTATTGAGCATGTCACACAACCCGTTACTGCGGCTCGCAATCTGTTACTAGTAGCGTTCTGCCGCACGTTGATTGAGCAGTCGAACGCAGCTTTCAACCATCAGTCGATGTCATTTAAGGGCAATGAGGAACCCGCACTCCTCTTCCCAATTGATAGAGGGGCAGTATTCGAGGCAGACGTTCGGTTTGTGCTCAGTGGTGCCTCTGAGAATCCTGTGAGCGCGGCCTCAGTGGTCCTTGCGGACTCGCGGGCGTTGAGGCCAGGGCTTTCTGGACCATTCGACTTGGTCATTACGTCGCCGCCCTACGCCAATCGCATGTCCTACATTCGTGAGCTGCGCCCATACATGTACTGGCTGGGCTTTCTCCAGAACGGTAGAGATGCGGGCGAACTTGATTGGGCGGCCATCGGCGGAACTTGGGGAATTGCAACAAGTCGGCTCACTGATTGGGAACGCCCAGACAAGCATTTCCGCAGCGCGCATCTGACGGACGTTCTGCGCGGTATTGCGCACGCCGATAACAAGAACGGGGTCTTGCTTGCCAAGTATGTCGCTAAGTACTTCGATGACATGTGGGCCCATTTTTGTGAGTTGCCGGAGCTACTGGCTTCCGGCGCGGAACTGCACTACATCGTCGGCAACTCGACCTTCTATGGAACGCTTGTTTCGACTGAGCGCCTTTACGCAGAGATGCTGTCCGAGCTTGGGTTCTCGCGAATCGAATGTCGTCCCGTTCGTAAGCGGAACTCGAATAAGCAACTGGTCGAGTTCGATGTCGTGGCCCAATGGAAGTAATGGCTAACAATCGGTTGCAGCGGACGGTCCGCTGCGCGGCCCGCCGCTGAACCGGAGCGTTAGGCGGAATCGGAACCATGCGAACAAGAACGACCTTGAGCCTGTTGCTAATAGCAACCTTAATATGGCTGTGAGCAAGAAAAGGGGCGGGAGTCTTTTCGTCTCGGCGGGGGTTTTTGTAAGTGGAGTGGTCGTCGTGTCCGATGGCGAGCACTGTTCTTTTCTGCCCTCCCCCTCCTCTCTTTAGTGATGGCGGAGAAGGTGGGACACCGTCTCCGCTGTCCACGGCCTCACCCCTCGCCGGAGCAGGCAGCCCCGCCATCCTTCCTCACTCGTTACAGTTTCTTGTTGAAGCGCTCGGCGTAGCCGGTGAGCTCCATGTAGCCCTTGCCTTGGACCGGTTGTCCACCCGCCGTGCCGGCGGCCGCGATCGCGCCTTCCCAATAGGTCACCTGGGTGCTGCGCGTGGTGGCGAGTTCCTGCGCGGCCATGCGGGGGGTCAGTTCCAGCGCGAGTTGCCGTGACGGGATGGTCAGGCGCCAGCGCTGCGGATAGCGGGCCTTGCTCGTCGGGCTGGTCCAGTCGCTGAGCGGTTCGAGGGTGAAATCCCCGATCGACAGATGATGCCCTTTGCCCTCACGGTCGATGAAAGTCCCGCTCGAGACCGGGTCGGCCGAACCGTCCGCTCTGCGCAGCCGATAGAGCATCATGTCCGTCCCGTTATCGAACTGGAGGCTGAACCAGTCCCAGCCGACGAGGTCCCGACCCAGATCGGCGGAACCGAACTCGTGATCCATCCAGCTCGCGCCGGTGACGTCGAACGATTCCGGTCCGATGGTCAGCCGGCCGGTCGTGGCCATTCTGGTGAACGAGTAGTAATGGGAAGCCTGACCGGCTTCGGCGCCCTTGCGGCTGAGGCCTCCGGTTCCATGCGCCACGGGCGGTTTCTCCGGCGAGAGATCGAGTTCCACGGCCAGATCGCCTTCCGCGGCCCGGAGCCGGTGGCGCCCCGCTTCTGTCGGGGGGGCTTCAGCGCGCCACCGGTCGATCCAGACGTGCAGCCGGTCCGGCTCCGCCCCCGCCTTGCCGAGTCCGGCCCGGCTGAGCTTCTCCGCATAGCGGAAGCGCTGACGGGTCAGATCGCTCAGGGCGAAGTGGGCCAGGTAGAGCTGCGTCACGGACCATTTGGACGGCAGCGTCTTCACCTG
>DIHJ01000037.1:92446-96199 GCA_002420105.1 Nitrospira sp. UBA5699 | reverse complement strand
GTGGGATCCGTGGTCGCGCGGGAATTCGTACCGGTAGCCTTCCGTCGCGATTCTGAACTCCCGCGCGCTGTCGGCGGCGAGCACGGGGCTGATGAGGATGAGGCCGCAGGCGAGCAGCCAGAGGCGCGGGATGGCGTGCCGGATGCGATGCATCGTCGTTCGGGGCTCCGTGGGCCGTTCTCGAAGAGATTCCCTTCGCGCTTATAGCATGCCGGCGCGCGAGTCACAAATCGTCTGTATTGATGCGGGTTTTCTATGCGTTGCGCCCGACGGTTCCGGCCGCTTGCGCCGTTGACAATTTTGTCGACCATCGGCTATCGTGAGCCATGCAAACGGATCGCGAGCGAGAACACCACGGGCCGGACGGTCACGAAAAGAGCGCGCCGTTTCCCATTCCGGCGACGATTCCGGTCTTTGCCCTTCCCAATGTCGTGCTGTTCCCCAAAACCTATCTGCCGCTCCATATCTTCGAGCCGCGATACCGGCAGATGGTGGACGACGCGGTAATGGGCGGCCAGTGCATCGGGATGGCGCTGTTGAAGGAAGGCTGGGAGTCGGACTACTACGGCAATCCGCCGGTCTTCGGCATGGGCTGCGTCGGGCGGCTCGTGAGCGTGCAGCCCCTGGCGGACGGCCGGTCGAACATTCTGTTGCAGGGGTTGGAACGGTTCGACATCGCCGAAGAATCGCACGAGAAGCCCTATCGGCAGGCTTCGATCGTCTTGAAACCGAGAGGCGCGGAAGCTTCGCTGGATCCCGCGGTGCGGCAACGGCTGGTGGAGGCGCTGGAAGCCTACCTCCGGTCGCGCCAGGAGCCGCCGACCTGGCAGAGCTGGTTCCGCGAGGAAGTCGGCGACGACATTCTCGTCAACACGCTTTCGACCTATCTGGACTGTACGCCGCTGGAAAAGCAGTTTCTGCTGGAAGCCGACAGCCTCCATCAGCAGGCTCGCCGCCTCAGCGATCTGATCCAATTCCTGATGCACGATCATCACGGCGCGAAGGGCTGGGGGTAATGGACCGGGCGATCGCGATCGACGTCTCCCACCTTTCGAAATCCTACGGCAGCCACGTCGCCGTCGCGGATATTTCATTTCAAGTCTATGCCGGCGAAATCTTCGGCCTGCTCGGCCCGAACGGCGCCGGGAAAAGCACGACGCTCCGGACCCTCATCACGCTGCTGACGCCCTCCTCCGGTACCGCCACCGTTCTGGGACTTGATACCGTCCGGGATGCGGACAAGGTCCGGCACGTGATCGGCTATGTCCCGCAGGAGCGGGCCATCGACCGGTTTTTGACCGGCAGGGAACACCTCGAACTGCTCGCGGCGCTGTACCATCTGCCGAAAGACGAGGCGGCGAAGCGGATCGGCGAACTGCTGAAGCTCGTGGAGCTCGAGTCCCACGCCGACCGTCCGGCGAAGACCTACTCGGGCGGGATGAAGCGGAAACTCGACATCGCCTGCGGCCTGTTGCCGGATCCCAAAATCCTCTTCCTGGATGAGCCGACCCTCGGCCTCGACGTGCAGAGCCGGCTCCGGATCTGGGACTACGTCCGCATGCTGAAGGCGCGCGGCATGACGGTCGTGATGACGACGAACTATCTGGATGAAGCGGATCAGCTGTGCGACCGTCTGGCCATCATCGACGGCGGCAGGATCAAGACGCTGGGGTCCCCGGTCGAGCTGAAAGTGGGCCTCGGCGGCGACATCGTGTCGGTCACGCTGAAGGAATCCGCCAAGATTCCGGCGCTGGAGTCGGCCTTGAAGGGCCAGCCGGCGATCAGAGCCGTGCGGGCGACGGACAAGGGGCTCGACATCCGCGTCGAGTCGCCGGAGAAGGCCCTGCCCGCCGTCCTGGAGGCGGCCAACCGGTTGAACTGCGGCGTGGAGTTCATCCAATACAACCGGCCCCGGCTGGACGACGTGTTTATCGCGCATACCGGCCGCCGCATCGAAGAAACCACTCCGAGCAAGATGGAATGAGGAATGTGGAATTAGGAATGCTGTGCGGAAGAATGCCGAGCAGGGTGATTCCCGTTGGAAATGTTCCACATTCCTCATTCCACATTGCTCATTTGGAGTCATGGTGATGAAAGAGTATTGGCAGGAGATCAGCGCGTTGACGATGCGATGGGTGCGGCGGCTGAGCCGTGAGAAGTTCAGCATGCTGTTCACGCTCGTCCAGCCGATGCTGTTCTGGCTGATCTTCTTCGGCAATCTGTTCCAGCGGGCGGCGGACACGCAGGTGACGCAGGCGCCGAATTACATCAGCTTTCTCGCGGCGGGCGTGGTCGTCATGACCGTGCTCAACAACGGTCTCGCCGGCGGCGTCGATCTGCTCTTCGACAAGGAAAACGGGTTTCTTGAACGGCTGATGTCCACGCCGATCCATCGGACGTCGGTGATTCTGAGCCGGTTCATTTTCGTCATGGCGATTACCAGCCTGCAAGTGCTGGTCATTCTCGGCGTGGCCTTTCTCTTCGGCGTTCGGCCGGCGACCGGTCTCCTCGGCATCGCGGCGATCCTCCTGATCGGCATGATGTTCGGAGTCGGCCTGACGGCGATCTCCATGGCCATGGCCTTTTCCGTGAAGAGCCACGGCGATTTCTTCTCCGTGCTCGGCTTTTTGTCCCTTCCGATGATATTCTTAAGTTCGGCCCTGGTGCCGCTGGCGGCCATGCCGGGCTGGATGAGCTTCCTGGCGAAGTTCAACCCGATGACCTGGGCCATCGACGCGGTCCGGCCGTTGATCCTCTCCGGCTGGAGCGAGGCCCTTCCGCATGTCGGCATGGTGATCGTCGTCATGGTCATCTTCGACGCGCTCTGCCTCTACGGCGGGGCCAAAGCGTTCCGTCGGGCGATGGGCTGATGGGCCTGCTCGGGAGTACCAGCATGCTCGTGAACGAGAGCCAGATCAGAGCCCTCATTCGACTGCTTGCCGACGAGGACGAGAAGATCGTCCAGACGATCAGCAGCAAGCTCATCGATATCGGTCCCTCGGCCGTCCCTCTCCTCCAGGAAGCGGAAATCGAACAGCCGGAAATGGCGGAACGCATCGCGTCGGTGCTCGAGGAGATCCGCGGCGGGAAGCTGGAAGACGAGCTCATCGAACTGGCGGCCGCGTCCGATGAGCGCATGGATCTGGAGCAGGGGGCGTTTCTGATCGCCCGCTACGCCTACCCCTCGCTCGACGTCGGGGTCTATACCCGGCTGCTCGATGAAATGGCGCAGGAGGTGCGGGACCGCATCGGCCCCAGGGCCTCCGGCGAGGAGACGGTCAAGACGCTCAACCGGTATCTCTTCACCGAGCAGGGATTCAAAGGCAACACCAAGAACTACTACGAGGTCGAGAACAGCTATTTGAACCGCGTGATCGACCGGCGGACCGGCATCCCGATCAGTCTGTCCGTCGTGTATCTGCTCATCGGGAAACGGCTGCGGCTTCCGGTGCACGGCATCGGCATGCCGGGGCATTTCCTCGTGAAGTACGAGTCTGACCGCTACAAGATTTTCGTCGATTGCTTCAACGGCGGGGCGCTGCTCACCGAGAAGAACTGCCAGCGGTTTCTCACGGAGGCCGGTTACGGATTCGACGAAAAATATCTGCAGCACAGCCCGGTGCGCGCGATCCTCTCCCGCATGATCAAGAATCTTCTCGCGATTTACGCGAAGCTCGACGACCCCATGAAGAAAGCCCGCCTGACGAAGTTCATGGAGATCCTCGGCTGTGAGATCAAGGAAGGCGGACTGTA
>DIHJ01000037.1:66733-92290 GCA_002420105.1 Nitrospira sp. UBA5699 | reverse complement strand
AGATTTTGATCGTCATGCGATCGCGCGCGCGCGTGATCGGTCCGCTGAACGCTTCCCCCGCCTGCTCCTTCACGTCGTACCGTTCGGCCACCGGATAGAAGTGCGAGAGGACCAGACGGTCGACACCCGCTTCGGCCGCCACCCGTCCGCATTCACCCGCGTGGAGATGTCCGTTCCCCGGCTTGTTCGCCGGGAACGAGCAGTCCAGCACGGCGAGATCGGCGTCGCCGCAGAGTCGAACGAGATTGGGGCAATACCGGGCGTCGCCGGAGTAGGCGAAGGCCTTCCCGCGATACTCGACGCGGTAGCCGAGGCAATGCAGCCCCGGACTGTGCGTGACCGTGCGCGGGACGATGCGGGTCTCTCCGATTCGGAACGGCCGGTCCGCCACCTCTTTCAAGCGCGTCTTGAACCGGGCCTTTTGGAATCCGGGCAGCGTCGCGATGAGCGTGCGAAAGAGCCGCTCGGTGCCCCGCGGCCCGATGACGGTGAGATCGGGCCGCGTGCCGACGTAGTTCGAATAGAACACGGCGTCGAAGAAAAAGGGGATGAAGTCGGCCAGGTGGTCGCTGTGATAATGCGAGAAGAGGATGTATTCGATGCGATGCCGGTCGACGCCGGTCCGCATCAGGTTCATGAGCGTTCTGGGCCCGAAGTCGAGCAGGAGCGAGTGATCGGTCCGGGCCAGATAGCCGGCCGCCGCTCTCGTCGGATGCACGTTCGTGCCGGAACCCAGGATCGTCAGGCGCATAGGCTGATGAGGCCTAGGTTGAGGTTAAGGGAGATTTCAGTAAAGGCGACCGCCCGCTCACTTAACCGCAGCCTGAACCCTAATCTCCTTCCTGAAAGCTGTCCCGGATCCGGAACAGCAGCGTCCGCGCGGTTTCGGCCTCCTGCTGCGAGAGCGCCCGCTCGAAAAACGGCCGGAGAAAGGCGATATGGGCGGCAAAGACTTTCCGGAAGAGCGCGTCCCCTTTCTCCGTCAATCGAATCTTCGTGCGCCGTCTATCCTCCGCCACGGTTTCCCGGCGGATCAGACCTTTTCTGGCCAGACGGTCGAGGACG
This sequence comes from Nitrospira sp. UBA5699, assembly GCA_002420105.1. Classification (GTDB taxonomy): domain Bacteria; phylum Nitrospirota; class Nitrospiria; order Nitrospirales; family Nitrospiraceae; genus Nitrospira_C. Next base: position 91,225 of record DIHJ01000037.1, on the reverse strand, counting down.
CCGGTGAGGGTCCCTTTCGTCACGAGCGTCTGGGAGGAAAGCTCCGAGCAGGTGAGGCCGTTCGTGTCGCCGAGCGTCACGATGACGTCGAACTGCGAAGGCGTCAGCCGCATGGACCGGACGTGCCGGCTGTCGGCACGCCAGAACGCCAGGTACGCTTCCGCGAGAGGGCGAAGCACCTTGAGATAGGGGTCGTCTTTGAGATCGGGAAGTTCCATGGATCGGGCCCTCACGGCTCCACGGCCGCGCGTCCTGTGCAGCCGGCTCAAGAATAGTCCGTGCTAGAACGAACATGCAAGTGCCGAACTCCTCCGTTGACGCCGGAAAGCGCGCCTCCCTATGATGGGTTTGTATGCTCCAACGCTCCTCCGGCAACGCCAATCTGACCGGGATCGTCCTCCTGCTGGGGACCGTGATCGCCTCCGTGTGGGTCTGGAAGCGCCTGTCCCCGGAAACTCAGGACTATATCGTCGACCAGGCCATCCCGCTGGTGTTGGTCGGCGTGTTGCTTCTTGTGGCGCTGTGGACGGCGATACGGGCGGTCAGGCGGCGGAGGGATCGTCTCCGCCGGCGGGCCAGACTCCTGGCGCTGTTCGAACGTGAAACGGCCCGGGATAAAAAGCTGGAACTCGCGTTTGCCTTGATCGAGGTGAACGAGTACCGTGCGGAGGGCCTGGAATCGGCCGTTCCGGCGATGGTCGAGTTGTTCTCGACCACGTTGCAGCGCGCCTTGGGGGAAAAGCAGCACCGGATTCGCGGCATGGCGGCCAGCCACCTGGGCGTGCTTCAGGATAAGACGGTGGTCCCGCTGCTGGTCAAGGCCCTGGAGGACGATCACGCCTACGTCCGTTCCTGTGCGGCGCTGGGGTTGGGGCGGCTGCGGGCCACGGAAACGCGGGAGCGATTGCGAACGTTGATCGAAGACGACTGGGATCAGACGGTCAGAAGCCGGGCGAAAGAGGCGTTGGAACGGATGGGAACAGGATGTTGAAAAAGGCGGCCAGCTTCGTTCTTGCGTCGCTCAGACCCTCAACGTACCGAGGGAGGCACCTGCGGCAAAGCACCAATCCGCTCGCATGTGATCGAAGCGAGCGGCTCAAGCGAAGCTTGGTACGTACCTCCTCGGGTCTTCACTCGCTGCGGCCTCGCTGGACCGACCTTTTTGAACATCCTGAATAACGTATCAAGTCCTATGAATGACTACGCGGCTTCGGCCTGGGTCTGTTCGTTGATCCAATCGATGACGGCGATTTCCGGTTCGCAGTTCCAGCGGAACGGCAGAAACGACCAGCCCATCCCGCGATTGACATACAGCCTGCGTTCGCCGGCTCGATGCTCGCCGGCGATGCGGCCGTTGCAGCCGGGCGGGAGCCAGAAGGTGGGAACGCCGGGAATGCGCCATTGTCCGCCATGGCTGTGCCCGCAGAGGATCAGGTCCACCTCGTGATGCGGCTCCATCTGATCGAGAATGTTGGGGGCATGGGCAAGCAGCAGAGTGAAGCGCTGGTGAGCGGGCGGCGGGACGCAGCTCAAATCGGCGCGGTGCAGCGACGGATCGTCCACTCCCGCAATCGCCAACTCCCCCGCCCCGGTCTTGATCACCCTGGTCTGGTTGACGAGCAGGGTGATGTCGTGCCGCTCGGCGAGTTCGACGTACTGCGGCACCGTCACCCCGCTGTAGTGATCGTGATTCCCGAGCGTGATGAAGACGGGGGCGATGTCGCGCAGGCGGCCGAGGAAACGGAACAGGTGGGGCAGCCCTTCCGGCACGTTGAGCAGGTCGCCGGTGATGAAAATCCAGTCGGGACGGAGTTCTTCCACCGCGTCGACGACCCGGTCGTGGCGGGGTTGATAGCGGTCGAGATGGAGATCGCTCAGGTGGACGGCGCGGCGGCCGGCCAGCGCGCCGTGCGCATAGGTGAGACTGGACAGCGAGTGGCTGGACAGGCCGAACTCCCAATGGGGGACGAGGCTGAAGATCCGGTAGAGCGGCTCGCTCAGACAGTAGCCGATGAAAGAACGGACCCGATCGGGCCAGGACATCTGCCGCCGCGTCATTTCATGATCCGATCCAGCTCGGCCCGATCGTCCTGGGTCACGCGATAGCCGCGGTCGTAGAGGGTGCTCATGCCCAGCATGACTTCTTCGAGACTTCTCGCCCGGTACCACTGATCGAACCGGGCGGTGAGGGTCGCGCCGGTCGCCTGGGAGGAATCCGTCGTATCGTAGGCCAGGGAGAGCGAGTGGAAGAGGTCCCGGAGTTCCCCGGGGCTGTAGGACCGGTCGTCGTTATGATCGGCGACCAGGGCGAATTCGTACACGGTCAGGCTGACGGACAGCAGCGTCTGCGTCTTGGCAAAATCCTCCCGCGCGGCCTCCATCCCGCCGGGATACCGCTTGGGGCAGTCCTGCTCCGGCTGTGAAAACGCGGCGGGCCGCCAGCCGATGCCTTGCACGGTCGGCGGCGGCGGCTTTTTCGACGCTTTGTAGAACCAGGACAGGCAGGTGCTGGCCTGCGCGAAGGCCTGTTTGTCCAGGTTGACTTGTTGGGCGATGTGTCTGGTGAAGGTGAGGAAGACGGCATTGTCCGTCACGAGCGCGGCGCCGGCTTCTCCCGTGGCGAGGGCCAGCAGCGACGTGAGGGCGGTTGCGAGCAAGCACGTGCGTCCGAAGGGCATGGCGAAAGTATACCATGGAGGCGGGCAGCGTCCGATGAAAGTTCGAGATCGACCGGAAGAAGCGGAGTGTCCCTATGGATCGTTCTGACAGCCCGCAGCCCTACCTGACCGGAGCGGTGCCGGGAATCGGCGGCCGCATGCGGGTGGCGCCGGAGGATTTTCAAGTCGAAGAGCGTCCGCTCTATCTTCCCTGCGGGGAAGGGGAGCATCTCTATATCAAAGTGACCAAGCGGCTGCTGTCGACCCCGGATCTGGTCAGGAGGATTTCCTCGACGGTCGGCGTCAAAGCGCAGGGCATCGGGACGGCCGGCCTCAAGGATGCCAGAGCCGTCACGACCCAGATGTTGTCCCTCCATGGCGTCACGCCGGATCGTCTGGCGCGGCTGAAACCCGATGAGCAGATCCTTGCGATCGAGGTGCTCGGGCGGCACCGCAACCGCCTGCGTCCCGGGCATCATGCGGGGAACCGGTTCCGGCTCGTCATCCGGGACGTGGCCGCCCATGCCGCCGAGGCGGTCCCCGCCGTGCTCGACGAGCTGTCGCGCCGAGGCGTGCCGAATTATTTCGGCCCTCAGCGGCAGGGGCGGACCGGCGAGAATTACCGGATCGGCGTGGAACTCCTGACGGATCAGGTCCGGCGAAACAAGATGAGCCGCGCCAAGCGCATGTGGTACCTCAACGCGTTTCAATCCCATCTGTTCAATCTGATCCTGGCGAAGCGCCTGGATCGCATCGACCGGATCCTGGCGGGCGATTGGGCGATCAAGATGGAGAACGGCGCCTGTTTCCTCGTCGAGGACGCCGGAAAGGAGCAGCCGCGCGCCGACCGGTTCGAGATCAGTCCCACCGGCATTCTGTTCGGGTCCCGTGTCTCCTGGGCCGGCGGAGAACCGGGCGAGATCGAGCGGTCGGTCGTGACCGCCGAGGGGGCCACGCCGGAGGGGCTGACCGAGGCGGCCAAAACCTGCGGTTTCCGGGGCGAACGCCGATCGCTTCGCGTTCCGCTGGTCGAACTGGATTGGAAACTCGACGGCTCCGTCCTGACCCTGTCGTTTTCGCTCCCTCCCGGGGCCTATGCGACCAGCGTGCTGCGGGAGGTGATGAAGGGGCCGGATTTCACCTGACGGCACGATGCGGTTCGCCCGGCTCCACCGGTCGAACCAACGGCTCTCCCGGCCCGCGATCGCCCCGCGCGTGATAAAATCATTCCAGGGGGATTCACCCATGGCGATCGCCCAGGAAACGGTCATTCTCCACGGCCACATCATCGATTCCCTCATCCTGGCCAAGGTCCTGGATACGATTCTGATGATGGGCGGGACGTTCGACCTCGAAGAGGTCGTCATCGGAAAGACCCGCCACGAACCCTCCCGCGCGAAAATTCTCGTCCAGGCCTCCTCCACGGATCTTCTCGCAGAAATCCTCCGGGCCGTTCAGCCCCACGGGGCCTCGATCGAGCGGGAACTCGACTGCAGATGGGAGGCGGCTCCGGCCGACGGCGTGTTCCCGGACGAGTTCTACGCCACCAGCCATCTGCCCACGCAGGTCCGTCTGCAGGGAAGATGGATCGACGTCGAACGGATCGAAATGGATCTCGGGATCGTCGTGAACGCGGACAAGACCGCGGCCCGTGCGGTGCCGATGGGCGACGTGAGGCGGGGCGAATCGGTGGTGACGGGACGGACGGGGATCCGGGTGATCCCGTTGCAACGCCCCCAGGAACGGGATGTGTTCAGTTTCATGGAGTCCCAGGTTTCGGCGGAGCGGCCGCACGGGCATATCGTCGCCGACGTCGCAAGACGGACGGATCTGCTGCGCGAGGGGCATCGGAACGGAAAGCCGGACAGCAAGGTGCTGCTGGCCGGCGGGCCGGCGATCATCCATGCGGGAGGGCGCGACGCGCTGGCCTGGCTCATCGACTCGGGCTTCGTCCATGTCCTGTTCTGCGGGAACGCGCTCGCCGCACACGATATGGAAGCGGATCTGTACGGCACGTCGCTGGGATACGGGTTGTCCGCCGGCCGGGCGGTGCCGCACGGGCACGAGCATCATTTGCGCACCATCAACCGCATCCGGGCCATCGGAAGCATTCAGGCGGCGGTGGAATCCGGCGTGATCAAGGAGGGGATCATGGCGGCCTGCGTGAAACGCGGCGTGCAGGTGGTCATGGCCGGAACCATTCGCGACGACGGGCCGTTGCCGGGCGTCATCACGGACTCCGTTGCGGCGCAGGCGGCGATGCGCGCGGCCATCCCCGGCGTGGGGTTGGCCCTGCTGGTGGCCTCCACGCTGCACGCGGTGGCGACCGGGAATCTCCTGCCCGCGCGGATTCCCACGGTCTGCGTCGACGTGAATCCGGCCGTGCCGACGAAACTGGCGGACCGCGGCAGCTTTCAGGCGGTGGGACTGGTCATGGACGCCGCGTCGTTCCTGCGCGACGTGGCGAGAGAATTGGGGTGGAAGGGATGAGCCGGTTGCTGGTCTGCCCGCCGGATTATTTCCGCATCGACTACGAGATCAATCCCTGGATGCGCCGGTCGAATGTGGTGGCCCCGGAGGAGGCGGTCCGGCAGTGGCATCGATTGATGGAGGTGCTCGAGAAAGAGGTCGGCGTCGTGCTGGAACGGATGAAACCGGTGCCCGGCCTGCCGGATCTGGTGTTTACCGCCAATGCCGGCGTGGTCGCGGGGCGCAAGGCGGTGCCGAGCCGGTTCCGCTATCCGGAACGGCAGCGTGAAGAAGCGCATTTCGAGGGGTGGTTTCGCGAGCACGGCTATGAGATCGTCACGCTGGACGAGGGCCTGTACTTCGAAGGGGCCGGGGATCTCCTGGGTTTTCCGGATGGCTGGTTCGGCGGATACCGGCAGCGGTCGGACATCCGCGCGTTCCCGATCCTCAGCGAACTCTTCGGGAAGGAAATCCTCCCGGTGGAACTCATCGACAGCCGGTTCTACCATCTCGATACCTGTTTCTGTCCGCTCAGCGGCGGAGAACTGCTCTACTATCCCGCCGCGTTCGACCGGTACGGCCGGGCGGCCATCGCCGAGCGGATTCCCGCCGACCGTCGCCTGGCGGTCCCCGAGCGGGAGGCGCTCAAGTTCGCGTGCAACGCGGTCTGCGCCGGGAAACACGTCGTGCTGCCGGCCGGCTGCCCGGACACGATGCTGCTGCTGGAATCCCGCGGCTATCGGCCGCATCCCGTTCCGCTGGATGAATTCATGAAGTCCGGCGGGTCGGCCAAGTGTTTGACGCTCGCCCTGGACTAACCACTCGGCTGCTGAAAATGCCTCTGTCCTCACCCGCCACCCCCGTCGCGCCGAGACGCGCCGGTTCCCAGGCTTCGTTCTCGGCTCGTGAAAGTCCTCAACGTACCCCGTTCGAGGAAAAAGCTGTCTTGGCAGCTTGGGGTGGGAGGGTGAAAACGTCACGCCTCCGGTGTTCACTCGCCTGGGGCCTTGTGAGCGAGACATTTTGAGCAGCCTCTTAGCGCGTGATTGCACAGTGAGGACAAACAGAGAGATTCCGAATGATGCGTGACGGCTTACGGTTTGCTTCGGAAGAAGAACGCGCCGTAGAGGCCGGCGATGGCGATGGTCACCAGTTCGATCGTGACCAGCAGCCGGCTGACGACGGCATCGGGAGTGGGGGGAGAGAGGACGAAATGCAACCCGAGGAACTCCGGCGCCTGCGACGGCGGAGTCTCCCAGGGCGGAAACAGCAGGGCGAGGACCAGCACGGCGACCATGCCGTAGAGGACATGGATATTGAGCGCCTCCGGAGGGGTGTCCGTTTTGACGGGTTCCGGCCGGGATCCGCTTTCCAGATTGCTGCCGCACTGCGTGCAGTAGCGATAAATCTCGGGCAGTTCGCGCTGGCAGGAAGGGCAGGTTCTCATGGGCGGCTCCGCGCATAGGCTACACGGACGCCGCGGGATTTTCCAGACGGCCAGGCCGGTCAGAAGTTATAGCTCAAGCCGAAGGCGACATGGAACATATTGTACGTGCCGTTGAATCCGAACAGGTTGAAGTTGGAGCCGGGAGGCGTCTCCGGAAAGTTGAATCGAACGTAGTTGTACTTCCCTTCCCCGAACACGGTGATGTGCCGCGTGATGTAGTAGCGAAGGCCGGCCTGCGCATTCAGCCCGAGCTTCGTGCTGGACTGCGAATTGTCGGACGTCAGCGACGGGTCGCTGATCCGTGCCATGAAGATGCCGGGGCCGACCGCGACGTACGGCTGGAGCCTCGTCTTATGATAGCGGAAGCTCAAATTCAGCGGGGCGATCGTCAGGACGCGCATGTTCACGCCGGGGAGCACGGCCGAGCCCACCGGGCCGCCGGGTCCGCTGAACAGAACGGATTGCTGCTTGATGTGCGGCGTCGTATGGTAGATTTCCGCCTCAATGCCGAACCAGGGCACCCGCTTGAAATAGTGCCCCAGTTTGGCTCCGAAGAGCACGGAGGACGTGAGTGCCTGGTCCGACGTCGTGGATCCCGGAACAAAGCTGCCGGTCAGGTCGACATCGCTCAATCCTTTGCCGATGGAGGGGAGCGTCACGCCGAACTGCCCGGCCACATACGTTTCCGCCTGTGCCGTCGGAGGCCCCGACGGGATCTGCAACAGGAGGGCCAAGAAGCCGCACCGCAGGATAAGTTTCGTCGTTCTGGTCATGTCCATCGTCTGTTCCTCGCTGGCCGTGTATCCGCCCTTCGTATCCTATCGGCCCGGTCCTCGGACACGAAGCCTTTTGTGAAATCCCGTCGAGAAGGAGCAAGCGATGTGCCACGAGGGTGCGGGAAAATCCCGCATTTTTGGCGTGCTTTTGACGGGAGATGCGCCGGGCTGTCTCCGGGATCATGCGGGTTTGTACGGTCTGTGGACAGGGCTGTTCATTGACAGGAGAAAGAGGGCCTTCCTATAATCCGCGGGCCTGACAACAAGCACAGGAACCTTCATCACAACCCGTCTTTAGGCAGCTCTCCTTCAATCATGCACGACATTCACCGGATCGGAGTCATCGGCGCAGGAGCCTGGGGGACCGCCCTTGCGAAGCATCTGGCTGAAAAGGGCCTCCGGACGAAACTGTGGGCCTACGAACGGGAGGTGGTCGACTCCATCAACGAGACGCGCGAGAACCGCCTGTTCCTGCCCGGTGTCATGCTCCCGCCGTCGCTCGCCGTCACCAACACGCTGGCGGAGGCGGTGGAGGAGTGCGACGGCCTGTTGTTCGTCGTGCCGTCTCACGTCGCGCGTACGGTGCTTCAAAAGATCGCCCCGCTCCTGTCGCGCTCCCTCCCCCTCGTGAGCGCGACCAAGGGCGTCGAAGAAGATACCTTGAAACTGATGACCCAGGTCATGCAGGACGTGCTGCCCTCTTCCCTTCATGACCGGTTGATGGTGCTGTCGGGGCCCAGTTTCGCGACGGAGGTCAGTCAGGGGCAGCCGACGGCCCTCTGTCTGGCGGGCAAAGACAGCGGGCTGGTCGAGGCGTTTCAGACCGCCTTCATGACGCCGTCCTTGCGCATCTATGCGGACAGTGATCTCATCGGGGTCCAACTGGGCGGGGCGCTGAAGAACGTGATGGCGCTGGCGGCGGGGGTGGTCGACGGGCTGGGGCTCGGACACAACACGCGCGCGGCGCTGATCACCAGGGGGTTGGCCGAAATGGTCCGTCTCGGGACGGCGATGGGCGCCGATCCGAGGACGTTTTACGGATTGTCCGGCGTGGGCGATCTCGTCCTGACCTGTACCGGCGCCTTAAGCCGTAACCATACGGTCGGCGTCCGTCTCGGAAAAGGGGAGAAGCTCGAGACCATTCTCGGCGGCATGCATGCGGTGGCCGAAGGGGTGCGGACCGCGCGCGCGGCGTCCGGCCTGGCGACCCGTCACGGAGTGGAGATGCCGATCGTGCGGGAAATTCACGCGGTGCTCTTCGAAGGCAAGTCCTGTCGGAAGGCCGTCAGCGATCTCATGGAGCGGGTCGCCAAACCGGAGAAGGGGCGGGCATGAATCCCGAGCGACTCGAGCGATTGCTGAACGGAGTGCGGAGCGGCAAGGTGCCGGTGACGCGGGCGCTGGAGCAACTCCGCTCGCTGCCCTTCGAAGATCTGGGATTCGCGTCGTTGGATCATCACCGGTCGATCCGTCAGGGATTTCCCGAGGTCATTCTGTGCGAGGGGAAGACCTCGGCGCAGATCCTGGGCATCGCGAAAGCCCTCCTGAAGCACCACCGGCCCTTTCTGGCGACCAGAGCGACGCCGCAAGTCGCGGCGCTCATCAAGCGGATCGACGGGCGCGCGGCGTACCATGAAGATGCGCGCATCGTCGCCATCCGCGATCCGAAACGGCCGCTCCGAGGGCATGTGCTGGTGATTACGGCCGGGACGTCCGACGTGCCGGTCGCGGAAGAAGCGCGCATCACCGCCGAGGTGATGGGGAGCCGGGTCGAGACCCTCTATGATGTCGGGGTCGCCGGCATCCATCGGCTCCTGGACCGCCGCCATCGATTGACGAAGGCCAATGCGATCGTGGTCGTCGCCGGAATGGACGGGGTCCTGCCCAGCGTCGTCGGAGGGCTCGCGGACTGTCCGGTGGTGGCGGTGCCGACCAGCCGCGGCTACGGCGCGAGTTTCGGCGGGTTGGCCGCGCTCCTGACGATGCTGAACTCCTGCGCGGCCGGCGTCGGGGTGATGAATATCGACAACGGCTTCGGCGCGGGCTGCCTGGCGCACCGGATAAATCTGTTGGGGCAGCGGGGTAAGGGGATAGCGGGATAGTCCGTGTACCCCCTCTATCCCGTGTATCCCGTCATTTCACTTCCAGCGTTCCGCGTTTCGGCCAGGAGACCATCAGCGTGCGAGGGCCCTTTTCACCGTTCGTCAGCAGCTTGGCGCGCAGCTCGTACTGATAGACTCCCGCCTCGGCCGGCACCTTCTTGTGATCCATCCCGTCCCAGGCCAGCACGACGGAGATCTGCGGCCGCTCCCCTCCCTTCTCCACGGCGGAATGGGGTTCCAGCGGCTTGCGCAGCGAGAGGAACCGGATCGACGTCTTCGACGGCGAGGCGATCAGAGAGGACACTTCCAGAAGAGTGGCGCCGTTCAGTTCTTTGGGGAGTTGCACCAGTGCGGAAAATTCCACGGAGCCGGCCGACACGGTATAGGGATTCGGGTTGACCTTGAGCTCGAGGACTTTGAGTTCCGGCTCCGGCCGGGGGGCCCTGCTCGGTTTCGCCTTGGCGGGTGCGCCGGCCGGAAGCAGGAGCACGATCGCCAGGCAGGCGACGGCGCCTGCCGCACGGGACGCCCGCGAACGGGATCGCGTCGGCGAGAAGCGTGAAAGAAGGGTGTGCAGCATCCGGCTGTCTTTACGGCGATACGGTTGTCGATCGGCATGAGCGGCCGATTTGCCGCAACGGGGATAACACAGGGTCTCCCGGCTGTCAATGAGCGCATTGCCGTTCCGGGTCGCCTTGGGTAAGATGGCGCGGTTTGCGGACGCTTCAGGAAGGACGGACGTGGGCGCTCATTTGCACTTCGACTGCTTTTCCGGCATCAGCGGCGACATGACGCTGGGCGCCCTCGTGGACGCCGGTGCGCCGTTTCCGGAATTGGTGAAGGGGCTCAAACGGCTGGGCGTGCCCGGTTTCACGCTGCGGAAGCGACGGGTCCAGCGCGGCGCGTTGTCCGCCGTGAAGGTGGACGTGGTCGTCACGTCCGGCCTGCGCCATCCGCTGTCGCTCGGCCGCATCCGGAAGATTCTCTCGGCCAGCCGCCTCTCCGCCTCCGTTCGGCGTCAAAGCCGCGCCGTGTTCGAACGGCTTGCGGAGGCCGAAGGGCAGGCGCACCGTGTGGCGAAGGAGCGCGTGCATTTCCACGAAGTCGGCGTCCTGGATAGTTTCGTCGACATCGTCGGGGGGGTGCTGTGTTGCGAGCTGTTGGGGGTCACGCGCGTGACGGCCTCCGCGGTGAACGTGGGGACCGGTACGCTCCGCTCGGCGCACGGGATACTGCCCGCTCCGGGACCGGCCGTGGCGATTCTGGCGAAAGGCCTGCCGATTTACAGCGCGGGCCCGGCGCGCGAGTTGACGACGCCGACCGGGCTGGCCTTGCTGCAGACCCTGACGAACGAGTTCGGCCCGATGCCGCTGATGACGCCGGTCGCCGTCGGATACGGGGCCGGCGACGCGAATCCCGACGGTTGGCCCAACGTGCTGCGCGTCTTTCTCTCGCGCGATTCGACCGGCGGCGGACGGGCGCGCGACACCGTGTGGCAGATCGAAACGAACCTGGACGACGTCAACCCGCAAACCTATGAACATATAATGGAGCGTCTGTTCGATCGCGGGGCCCTCGACGTCACGCTCACGCCCGTCATCATGAAGCGCGGCCGCCCCGGCGTGACCCTGACCTGTCTGGCCGGTCCCGCCGGTCTCAACCAAGTGCTCGACGTGCTGTTCGAGGAAACCACGGCGTTGGGGGTCCGGGTACAGGAAGTCGCCAGGCACGTGCTGTCCCGTCGGTTCATGTCGGTGCAGGTTCCCGGGGGCGTCGTCCGCATCAAGATTGCGGCGATCGACGACAACAGGACCAAGGCCGCGCCGGAGTATCTCGACTGCAAGCGGATCGCGGAGCGGACCGGCCGCCCGGTGAGAGTGGTGCTCGAAGCCGCGACTCTCGCCTACGCCAAGAGCCCGGCTGCGACGAAGGGCCGTCCGTGACGCTGCTGCTGTACGCCCTCCTGTTCGTCGCATCCGTCGCGGTCACGCTGGGCGCCTGCGCGCTCTTTACCAACGCCGTCGAATGGCTGGGCAAGCGGCTGAACCTTTCCGAAGGCGCGGTCGGCAGCGTGCTTGCGGCGATCGGCACGACCCTCCCGGAAACGTCGATTCCCATCGTCGCCATCTTCCTCGGGGCGACGAGCGAGGAGACCGACGTCGGCCTGGGCGCCATTCTCGGGGCCCCCTTCATGCTGAGCACGCTCGTGATCCCGATCCTGGCGCTGCTGCTGCTCGTCTATGCGCGGATGGGGAAGCGGGGGCCGACCTTTCACGTGAAGTACAAGGATCTCACGCTGGATCTCTCCTGTTTTGCCCTGGCCTATACCGTCGCGATGGGCTGCGCGTTCATCCCGTCGCGGACGCTGCACCTCGTCGCCGCGATCGGATTGCTCAGCCTCTACGCGTATTACGTCAAACTCAAGTTCAGCGACACCGACGAAGGAGGCGAGTCGGCCGACCTCGATCCCCTCTTTTTCGGCAGAAAATCGGCCGTGCCCCCGTACGCATTGATCGGGCTTCAGGCGATCGCGGGGCTCGGAGGCCTTGCGCTGGGGGCGCATCTGTTCGTGACGGCGGCCGACTCGACGGCGCACGTTCTCGGGATCTCGCCCTTGATTCTGGCGTTGCTCATCGCGCCGCTGGCGACGGAATTGCCGGAGATGTCCAACAGCTTCCTGTGGCTCTACCAGAAAAAGGACCGGCTGGCCGTGGGGAACGTGACCGGGGCCATGGTCTTTCAAGGCACCGTGCCGGTCTCGGTGGGATTGCTCGGGACGGAATGGGCGCTGGCTCCCTCGGCGCTCCTCACGATGGTGTTGGCCGTCATCGCGGCGGGGAGCCTGCTGCTCCAGGCGGCCTGGGCGGGACAATGGCGTCCCTGGTTGCTGAGCGCCGGCGCCGTGCTTTATATAGGATACGCGCTGTATTTGTACGGCGGGTAATCAGGTGCGAAGGTTCGTCCGGGTTGTGTCGTTCATCCGGTGCATCTAGTTGTGACAAGGAGCCGCTCGGTGAAGACCAAACACCACACACCCCGGCACGAGAGTCGTCCGTTGCTCGGCATCACGATGGGCGATCCGGCCGGCATCGGCCCGGAAGTCATCGCCAAGGCGCTGACCGGAGCCGGGCTCCGGAAGGTCTGTTTCCCGCTGGTCGTCGGATCGCTTTCCGTGATGCGGCAGACCGTCAAAAAGCTGAAGCTGAAGCTCGAGGTGCGATCGGTCGCCTCTCACGAGACCGGGGCGCTGCGCACGAATCAGATCGCGGTCCTGGACCCGCTGGAGAAGCCGCTGGGTTCGTTCAAGCCCGGCGTCGCGGCCTCCGAAACGGGCGCCGCATCCGTGGCCTTCATCAAGAAGGCGGTCCATCTGGCCCAGATCGGGTGCATCGACGGCATCGTGACGGCGCCGATCAACAAGGAAGCCATCAACATGGCCGGCTGTCATTTCCCCGGTCATACGGAGCTGCTGGCCGATCTGACCCGGGCCCGGGAATCCGGCATGATGATCATCGGCGGACCGCTGAAGATCATGTTCGTCACCACGCATGTGGCGATCAAGGAACTGCCCTCCCTGCTGACGCAGGCCAGGATCGAGAAGGGGATCCGGCTGGCCCATCTCGCGTTGACGACGCTGTTCGGCATCAAGAAGCCGAAAATCGGCGTGGCCGCGCTGAACCCCCATGCGGGCGAGCACGGACTGTTCGGCGACGAAGAGGCGCGCGTGATCCTGCCGGCGGCCCGGGCGGCCCGGGCGAAAGGGATTCTGGCGAGCGATCCCCTGCCGGCCGATACGCTGTTCGGGAAGACGGCGCGGGGCGATTACGACGGAGTGGTGGCGCTCTACCACGATCAGGGCTTGATTCCCCTCAAGCTGGTCGCCTTCGGAACCTGCGTGAATCTGACGGTGGGGCTGCCGATCATCAGGACGTCGGTGGATCACGGGACCGCGTTCGACATCGTGGGGAAAGGGCTTGCCGACCCCGGCAGCCTGATCGAGGCGGTCAGGCTGGCTGCGGCCCTGGCGACGAAGCGGCGAACACAACAAGCCCGGTAAAAGGATCGGAACAATCATGTCATCGGAACCCAGCAAAGGCCTCGCGGTGGTGCAGCAGCAGCTGAAGGAACTGGATCAGATCTTTCAGGAGACGATGGACACGCTCAACACGGTGTCCGGGATGGAGCGGGTCGCGAAATGGAAGGCGCGCACCGTCGCGTTGTTGACCGAAGCGGTCGGTCAGCAGGCCGGGCAGGATTTTGCCCGCGTGCAACCGGGGCCGTCGTTCACCAACGATCTCGTGGAGGAATTCACCGATTTCATCGACTGTTTCAAGACTCCGCTCGCGGCGCTCGGCAAATCGCTCGGCAAGGCCGGCCCGCGTTCCTCCGGCGGAGGGTGAACGGTGTCGTCCCTCGCGTTCCCTCCCGCCAACAAACGACTCGGTCAGAATTTTCTCATCGACCCCAACATCGTCCGCAAGATCGTCGCCCTGGCCGAACTGAAGCCCAAGGATTGCGTGCTTGAAATCGGGCCGGGGCGAGGTATTTTGACCGAGGCGTTATCCCGGTCGGCAGGGAAGGTTGTTGCGGTTGAGATTGATCCCGTCCTGCATCGAGTCCTCCATGAGCGGCAAGGGGAATGGCCGAACGTCGAGTTGATCTGCGAAGATGCACTGCGCTATCCACTTGAACGATTGCCCCCTGGCACCATCGTGGTGGCCAACCTGCCCTATTACATCTCGACGCCGTTGTTGTTCCGGTTGCTCGATCATCATGACCGGTTCCCTCGTCTGGTGTTGATGCTGCAGGAGGAAGTCGCGGACCGGCTCGTGGCGAAACCCGGCGGTTCCGACTACGGGGTGTTATCCGTCATGGCTCAGTACATGGCGGACATCACCAAATCGTTCAAAGTCTCAGCCAATTGTTTCAGGCCCAGGCCGGATGTGGGCTCGGCGGTGGTGTTGTTACGAACGAGACAGCAGAGGGAACTGAGTCGGGAAGAAGAACTGCAATTTGCTGCGCTGGTCAAAGCCGCGTTTGCTCACCGGCGCAAGACATTGGTGAACTCACTAAAGGATGAGGGATATGATTCAGTTCAGTCGACGGCCATACTGGAGGCGCTCGGGCTTTCGCCGACAGTCCGTGCCGAGGAACTATCGGTGGCCCAGTTTATCGAGGTAGCCGTCCGTGTCCAAGCCACGGGACAGACGAACACTCTGCCTGAAGGAAATCGGACGCGATGAGTGGGGTATGCCGGGACCACGCGGTTCGACCGCTGCGGAGCCGTCTTGAGACTCCGCAGCGTGTTGCCGTTCGAGCTCTCGGCTAGGCTACGTTCGGGTAGAGATAGTCCGCTCCCACCGGCAGTCGGCCGAGCCATTGCATGAAGCGGGATACTTCGTCGCCCCGGAAAATACATCCATGTTGAGGGAGGATGGCTGTGATCGGTAACTTCTCCAGCTTCCTGTTCATTCCGGCGACAGCCCGGCCGCTGGACATGTACCGTTGATGGAATCCCTGCATGTTCTGTGTATGGGTGGTCCAATCGTCGATCACGAGACGGAAGGAACTGTCTTTATACATGGCCGCTCCGACGTCGCCGGTAAAGAGGAATCCGCTCACCGTATCGAAGACGAGAATGTTTCCGGGCGAATGGAGGTACGGAGCCGAAATGCATTCCAGGCGGCTGCCGTCCTTCAAAGGAACCGAAATCCCCTCATCGGGGACTTTCAGGAAATTAAGTGTGTGCGCTTTGCCGCTGAGATCTCTGGACTCATAATGAAGCATGAAACGGGTCCATAAGGTCGAAACCACCAGTTTTACGTCTTCGTTCCACTTCGTCCAGCTGGGGAATGAAGCGCAGATATCCGGGTCCTGGTGGCTGAAAAACAGGTGAGTGATGGATTTAGGGCTGATCAGGCGGCAAATTTTCTTGAACACCGGGCCGAAGCGGTCGAACCCGCCGGGTTCAAGGAGATACCCCTCTTCCCCGTCGAGAATAAGATAAGAGTTGCACTCGATCTCGTCTCCTCCCGTTTGTGTGCCGACCCAGTAGACCTTGTGATTCCCCTTGTCAAAAAGCAGGATCGCATCGTCGGGGTTGATCGCATTATTCTTCAACTCCAGTAATGGTACAGAAGCCATGGCAACCTCCCAAAAGTGATGAATTGTTAGCCCGGCCTCCGCCCAACTGATAGCAGTATGGTATATGAACATGTTGCTATGTGATACTAAATGTAGAAATTGATCCGGAAGTCAGACGTGTCGTGGACGGACAGGCGATGTGCTGGTCGGTATGTCCGATCTGCCCAGTGAGAGACGGGGACGAGAGTGTCTTGCAGATGTTCCCGCTTCACGCTCCGCCCGCTGGTGCTCTGTGACAGCCTCGGTCATAATGCACCTCGTTTGAATTGGCCTGCCCCCTGTGTTAGCATCCGCCTCATGGGCGTAACCAGCTCGGCCAAGCGGGGCGAGGCCCGCCGCGCCCCTGCTCCCCCCTCCCATATCAGGCGTGAAGTCATCGGCGTGATCCTGATCGCGCTGAGTCTGCTCACGTTGTTGAGCCTCCTGTCGTTCGTGCCGGGCGAGCCGAAAGCCGTGGCGACGCCGGGAGCCACGGTCACGCCTCCGACGCACAATCTCATCGGCTCGGTCGGGGCGGTGTTTTCATCGGCGCTCTTTTCCCTGATCGGCGGGGCCGCCTACGTCTTTCCCGTCCTGCTCGGCCTCATGGGCGTGCGCTGCTTCACCCTGAACGATCTCTCGATCCGCCTGCGCAACGCGGGAGCCTCGCTCGTCGTGCTGCTGTTTCTGAGCGCCTTTCTCCATCTGGAAGTCCTGGCCGTGCCGACCCTGTCGAGCGGCCTGGTGTTCCGCGGTCAGGCCGGCGGCCTCTTCGGACAGATCATCGCGGACGGATTGCGGACCTATTTTGCCAGCACCGGCGCCCATATCCTGGTCATCGCGGGTTTCCTCGTGGGGCTGCTCTTCACGACGCCGTTGTCGCTGGCCCAACTCGCCGTGCAAGTCCCGAGCTGGGGCCGGAAGCTTGTCGAAGCTGCCTCTGCATTGCTTCCCGAACGAAAAGAACCGGAGCCGGCGACCGAAACACCGAAGGCATCCAAGCCGAAGAAAGCGAAGTCCATCCGCGCCGTCATCGAGGAAGCGCTGCCGGAGACCGAAGCGACGCCCGTCGTCGATATGCCGGTCATCCAGGCTCCGCCGGTCCCGCCGAGCCCTTCCCCCGAACCGGTCGAGGTCGCCGAGCTCGAGCCGGAAGAGCCGATGGCCGCAAAGGTCGAGGACACCGGCGATTATCAATTGCCGGATCCGGAAGAGTTGCTGAGCGAGCCGTCCGGCGTGCTCTCGCGCGTCACGGACGAGGAGTTGAACGCGCAATCGACGGTGTTGTCCAAGGCGCTGTTGAGTTTCGGGATCGACGGCAAGGTCACGGAAGTGCGCCCCGGACCGGTCGTGACGATGTATGAGTTCGAGCCGGCGCCGGGGACGAAGGTCGCCAGGATCGTGAACCTGGCCGACGATCTGGCCCTGGCGATGAAGGCGATCAGCCTGCGGATCGTCGCGCCGATCCCGGGCAAATCGGTGGTCGGCATCGAAGTGCCGAACGCGCAGCGCGAAATGGTTTCGATGAAGGCGGTCGTGACCAGCGAAGCCTTCACCCGGGCGCGCTCGAAGCTGACGCTGGCGCTGGGCAAGGATATTTTCGGCAATCCGGTCACGGCGGATCTCAAGACCATGCCGCATCTCCTGGTCGCCGGGGCCACCGGCGCGGGGAAGAGCGTGGGGCTCAATACGATGCTGATCAGCCTGCTCCTGTCGGCCAGGCCGAACGAGGTGAAGCTGCTCCTCATCGATCCCAAGATGCTGGAGTTCCAAACGTACGACGGGATTCCGCACCTCCTCCGTCCCGTGATCACCGATCCGAAGTCGGCGGCGCGGGGCTTGAGCTGGGTCGTCCAGGAAATGGAGCGCCGCTACAAGCTGCTGGCCGAGGCCGGGGTGCGGAACATCGATTCGTACAACCGGAAAGTGGCCGGCGCCCAGGGCGTGCTCGGCGAGGCGGGACCGGAGCCGAAGCCGGATCAACCGGAACTGCCGATCCAGTTTCTGTCCGAAGAGGAGCGGCTCTCGGCCGGCGAAACGGCCCTGCCGGAAGGCAGCCCCGGCTCGTTCGCGCCGCCGCCGACTCCGCCGGAACCCCTGCCCTACATCGTCGTCATGATCGACGAGCTGGCCGACTTGATGATGGTGGCGCCGAAAGAGGTCGAAGACAAGATCGCCCGTCTGGCCCAGATGGCGCGGGCCTCGGGCATCCACCTCGTGTTGGCGACCCAGCGCCCGTCCGTCGACGTGCTGACCGGCTTGATCAAGGCGAACTTCCCGGCGCGCATCGCCTTTCAGGTGTCCTCGAAGACGGATTCGCGCACGATTCTCGATGCGAACGGGGCCGAAGCCCTGCTGGGGCGCGGGGACATGTTGTATCTGGCTTCCGGCACGGGACGCCTGATGCGGCTCCACGGGTCCTTCGTTTCCGACGACGACGTCCGGCGGGTGGTCGAATTCGTGAAGGAGCAGGCGCTGCCTGCGTACAACCCGGAACTGCAGTCGCTGAAACAGGAAGAAGCCAAGGAAGAGGAGGCGCAGGACGAAGTCTACGAGCAGGCCAAGGATCTGGTGCTGTCCACGGGGCAGGCCTCGGCCTCCTTGATCCAGCGGCGGCTCCGGGTCGGGTATCCCCGCGCGGCCCGGATGATCGAACAGATGGAAGCGGACGGCCTGGTCGGAGCTGCGGGACGGGACGGCCGGCGCGAAGTCATCGGCCGGCGCGGACCGGTGGGAGACGCGCAGGGATGAAGCGGATGCTGTTCGCATGCCTCCTGGGCTGGTTGCTCTTCTCGGGATCTGCGGCCTCCGCCGAGGACGCGGTCGACGATCAGGCGCGGAAGGAGGTGCAGGACGTGGTCAAACGCCTCCAGGCGCGGTACGAAAAGACCAGGGATCTGCAGGCGGATTTCACGCAGAAAACCACGATCGAAGGATTCGAGCGGCCGATGACCTCGTCGGGCAAAGTCTATATCAAGAAACCGGGACGGTTGCGCTGGAACTATCTCGATCCCTCGACGGAAGACATCTACGTGGACCGGGACGATGTCAAAGTGTACGTCCCGGAGCACAAGCAGGTCCTGGTGGGAAAGCTGACCCAGATGGCGGCGTCGAAGGCTCCGCTGGAACTGCTCCAGGGCGCGGCGAAGCTGGACGCGTCGTTCGAGGTGGAGCCGACGCCCGGCAAGGGCCGCGGCGCGGGGGGGATCCGCCTGCTGACGCTGCTGCCGAAGGTTCACGAGGGCGAAGCCCACCGAAGTCTGCAGCGGATCGTGGTGGAGGTGTTTCCCAAGACATACTTCATCCGGTCCGTGACGCTCTATGAGATCAGCGGCAATGTGTCGAATTTCGAGTTTTCGTCGTTGCAGTCGAACATCGGCCTGGCGGACGACCTCTTCACCCCGAAGTTGCCGGCCGATGTCGAAGTGGTGAAAGCGCCGGTGCTGAGTCAGCCATGATGACGATCGAACCATTCACCAGGAAAGGCCGGAAGGAGTCGGAGGCATGAGTACGGCGGTGGCGAGTGCGGTGGCCGAAGCGGTGGACCGGGCTGTGGCGGGGCTGGATTTCGACCGGCTGCACCGGGAGTACTGGGAGCAGAACGAATTCCTCTTTATCCCGCAATTTCTCCCGCGGCAGATGGTCGAGGCCGCGCTGGTCCCCCAGGCTCAGGGAGTGAAGGGGGATCTGAACCGCAACTACATTCCCGGCCACAAGAAGGGCGGCAGCGTCAGCTACTACACGGTTCAGGAAAAGGCGCCGCGTTTTCTGGACCTGTATCGCTCCCCCTCGTTCATGAATTTTCTGAGCCGGCTGGCCGAGGCGAAGCTGATGCTCTGCCCGGACAACGATCCCCACTCCTGCGCGCTGTATTACTACACCGAGCCGGGCGACCACATCGGGTTTCATTACGACACGTCCTACTACAAGGGGGCGCGTTATACGATCCTGATGGGGCTCGTCGACAAATCCACGCAGTGCAAGCTGGTCTGCGAATTGTTCAAGGACGATCCGAAGAAGACGCCGCGAAAACTGGAACTCGTGACGCAGCCTGGCGATCTGGTGATCTTCAACGGGGACAAGCTCTGGCACGCCGTCACCCCGCTCGGCGAAGGGGAAGAGCGGATCGCCTTGACGATGGAATACGTGACCAATCCCGAGATGGGCCCATTCAAGCGGCTCTACTCCAACCTGAAGGACTCCTTCGCCTACTTCGGAATTCGCGGAGTCTTCAAGCGGGCGCTGTCTTCTGCCCGGGGACCGCGCTGACGGGTCGGCCGTTCCTGCCGGGCAAGCATCCGGCGGCGCGAATTCCCTTCGCCGCCGTTCATCCGAGGGATGGTCCTGTCGCCGCATGGCTCCGTGAAGCGCCATCCGCCGCCACATTGCCGTTCCGGCCCGGGGATTGAGGCCGGAGCGTCATCGATTGCCCGACCAGCCTGGGCCTCCCGGCGCGAAGCGGTTTCAATCGTTTCGGGAAGGGACCCTGGTTGGTGGACTCCATCTCCGCCAACGAAGTCCGCGCAGCCCGCGCGATCATCCATGCCAGCGTCAGCCCCGGCGTCCAATAGACGGCATCCCTCATCTGCTCGACGAGGTCCGAGGGAAGATTGACGGTCAGCCGGACCATGCGGGGGGTCTGCTTCGATGTTCCCGTCGGAAGCGGCACATCGGGCCGGATCTGACGCCGGAACGGTTCCTCTGCGGCGGTACGGGTGGTCTGTGCGGTCAACGACATGGTCCCCCTCCTCCTGGTCTGGTGAAGTGCTTTATTGATTGCAACACATTCGGGAACAATCGGGCCCGGAGCCGTAAGCCGTTTGTGCCGGATGAAAGGCTGCGTGCCTGCCCTCGGCAGACACGCAGCCAGGATGGCAGAGATGCGGGGCGACGGCTTCGCTCCGGATGGGCACGATCCGGAGGGCATTCCACAGAGGGAACAGACGTTCGCCTGCTTCCCTATGGTGCCATCGGCGCCTCACTCCGCCAGATGTCCTCCCTACGATGCGCATAGTGAACATTCCTTAAGGTCAGACGGCAGCGTGATGGAGCAACCCCCGTACCAGCCGAGCGAACAAGGCTGCGCGTCTGAGCATCAAGCCGCAAAGGCTTGATCTAGTTAGGATTGAGAACTGTTGTGCCGGGAGGTGCGGATAATGAGCGGAGCAGAGGCCTGTCGCGTCGTATCAGAATGAATACTGGCGTTATCTTGCAGGATACGTGAGGAAACGGACTACCGCGAGTAGGAGAGAAGCGGACTGCAGGCCGGTTACTGGTGCAGGTGTTTCATCGCCGCGGCGCAGAGAATGATGAAGAATCCCATCCAGAGAGCGGCCCGCTGAAACGGAATCGCTTCATAGGTTTCCCCCTCCTCCGCCTCGTCATCCGATTTGAAGATGACTGTGTAGAGGAACAGAGTCAGGAGCCCGAGCACGAGGGAGAGCTTGATGAAAAAGACCGTCAGGTACTTGGCGTGGTGCTGCACGCCGCTGCCGGTCTGGGAGACGAGCACCTGGTTGACGTAGTGGAGATTGATGCCGCCCGTGAACAACAGCACGACCAGCAGGATGCCCGCGACTTTCTTGTAGTGCTGGTAAAAGATGTCGGTAATCGGTTTGATCTGCTCCTTCGCGACGGCCCTCTGCAGTCCCGGCGTGACGGCCATGACGAGAAACGCCAGGCCGCCGATCCAGATCACGGCGGACAGCAGGTGAAACCAGTGGTTGACGATCGGGATCAGCGTATTGAGGTCGGTGACGATGCTTTGCAATGCATCCATGCAGTCAGCTCTCAGCGATCAGCATTCAGCAGATTCATCAGTGTCCTGAAAAGCTGACAGCTGACGGCTGATTGCTTCATTGCTCATTAGAACTTGAAGACCGGCGCGTCGTTGCCGAACCGTTTCTTCCGGAGTTCTTCCATCAGCTCGACGGTAATGAGCGACACGTTGTGTTCGCGGGCGTGTTTCTCGACGCCCTTCTTGACCATCGCGCGCAGGAAGTACGGGATCCGGCTCAGCCGGAGGGCGGAGGCTTCGTCCCAGGCCACTTCCGTCTCTTCGGGAACATTGAAGGCGACCTTGATCTTCTCGCCGCCCTTCGGCTCGTAGAGGCACCACTGGTCCTCGTCGAGCCAGTCCCCGTGATCGACGTAGGGACGGGCGCGGCAGCCGCCGCAGATGTCGGTGTATTCGCAGTCGCCGCACTTTCCCTTGAGCTGCGGGTAGCGGAAAGAGTTGAAGACGTCCGACTTGTCCCAGAGATCCGCGAAACTGTTCTGGCGGACGTTGCCGGCGGAGAGCGGCATGTAGGGACAGGGGGTCAGTTCGCCGTTCGGCGTCACGCGGGCGTAGTTCGTGCCGGCGAGGCAGCCGCCGCCCATGTAGCCGGTCGCTTTCGTGATCGGGGAATTCGGGTCCTTCTCGTAGGCCAGGCGCTTGAAATGCGGGGCGCAACGGGCGCGGACGAGCATGCCCTTGTAATTGTCCTGACAGTTCACCAGGTAGCCGAGCACTTCCTCATACTGGGCCGGCGTGATGTCGGTGAGCTCTTCGCCGCGGCCCGTGCAGACCATGAAGAAGACGTTCAGCACCCTCGCACCCAGATGATGGGCCCATTCGACGACGGCGGGCAGTTCCTGATAGTTCATCGGCTGCGCGCTGAAGTGCACCTGGAATTGGAGGCCGTTGCGCTTGCTGGCCTCGATCCCGGCCACGGCGGCCTCCCAGGCGCCGGGGACGCCGCGGAAGGAGTTGTGCTTGGCCGGGTCCAGCGAGTCGATGCTGATGCCGACGCCCATGACCCCGATTTCGACGAGGGTCTTCGCCATCCGGTCGTTGATCAGCATGCCGTTGGTGCCGAAGACGACCATAAAGCCGAGTTTCACCGCATGGCGGGCGATGTCGAGGATGTCCGGCCGGACCAGCGGCTCGCCTCCCGTGATGACGAGGAGACAGCCCCTGTTCACGTCGGCGATCTGGTCGATGAGGCGGAAACACTCGTCGGTGGACAGCTCGTCGTCGCCTCCCGCCGCCTTGGTCGTCGCGTCGAGGTAGCAGTGGTCGCACTTGAGGTTGCACCGCTTGGTGAGATTCAACGCGACGAGATAGGGCTTGAAGTCGTCGACCGTGCGGCCGTCGTAGGGGCCGTCGCCCTGCTTCGCGGGGGTGAAAAATTGCGTGATCTGCTGTTGGAACGACCCGAGCGCCCCTGAAAGCGAAGGGCCATTGAAAATCGGTAGTGATTTGCCCATGAAATTCGAGTTGTAGACGGGGTAACGGGATAAGGGGGTAGTGTACCGTTGAATAGGCGATATCCCGTTATCCCTTGGCCCGCTATCCCTTTTTTCCCGTGCCGGTGAGGCTGGCGATCATGTCCTTGAGGTTGCCGGTCTTCATGGCTTCTTCCATGTAGCCCTTGGCCTGCTCGATCCCCTCGTTGGCCACTTCCAGCGTGATCAGGGTCGTGCCGATCTTGTCCGCGTGCTTGATGATGAGGGCCTTCGTGCAGTCGCGCATGAAGCCTTCCGGAGCCCGGTCGAGGCGCGCCTGCGCGTCCGGCGTCCAGGTATAGGGAGCAGTCTCGGCAGGGCCGTGGCCGTTCTCTTCGTTCGTGCCGTTTCCGTTCACCGCCGCGAGCTTCGCTTCGGCGTCGGCCGACGTGCCGGCGCCCTTGTTGGCGAAGATCGGCTGGTAATCCTCGGAAGCCGCTTCCTTGATCATCGGCGCGGCGTATTCCAGGGTGATCGTCGTCATGCCGAGCTTGCGGGCGGTCTTCTCGATCTTGGCTTTCGCGCGGCGGCGTTGGAAGCCGGCCGGGACGGCGCGGATCGCCTCCTTCGCGTCTTTGGTCCATTGCATCGGCACGTCGTCATAGGCCAGATCGGTTTCGACTCCGCCTTCGGCCTTGGCCGCCGCTTCGAAGATGCTCTTGTCGACCTGCTTGAAGCGGGCGCCTTCCGCGCCGCAGACGGGACACATCACGGGCGTGTCGCCCTTTCCGATGTAGCCGCAGCCGTCGCAGACGAAGTAGTTCTGGCTCATCCGGTCCAGGTACGCCTGCGTGCCTGGGCTGACCGCCGGCTTCTCCTCGACCACCTGGGTCATCATGCCGCTGAGCGTGGAGCCCATCAGATCCTTGGCCACCGAGTCGTCCGCCTGCATTCTGTCGCGATCGATGCCGGCCGCGTCGAGGCTGCCGCCCAGCGCGCGCATGGCGTCCATTGCGCCTTTGGGCAGGATGTGCCCGACGGCGGCGTCCACGACGGTGTTGCTGATGATCGTATGGCCTTTCTCGATCGCGTAGCGGTGGATCGCCGTCTTGGCGACGCCGCGGGCGAACACCGGGATCTTTTCCATCCGGCGGAGCGCCTCTTCCGTCCAGGCGATGGTGTATTCGGCCTGGGTGTCGATCGGCGGCACGTACTTGCGGTTGGAGACCAGGACGTTGCAGGGCGCGCTGCGGAGCAGATTCTCCGTGTTGCTGCCGATGTCCATGTCCTCGTCGCTGTGCACGCCGATGCGGCCGACGATCAGGAGCGCCGGGATGTCTTTGCGGACGTATTGAATGATCTTTTCGAAGGCTTTGCCGTCGAGCAGCGTGGTCTTGACGTCGGTCTGCTCGGCCTGGGCGATCTCGCGCGAGATGTCCAGGTGCGACTGGTAGATCTTGGCCAGGCCGCTGTCGATGATCTCCTCGTGGAGCTTTTCCTGTTCCTTGAACCGGAAGACCTTGCCGGCTTCCTCGTTCAACACGCCGGAAATACTGTGAAACGCGGCGTAGTGGAAGTAGGGATCGAAAGCCGAAATGGCCTCCACGGGCATGTTGAGGGCTTTGCCGAGGGCCAGGCCGGTCATGAGTCCGCCGAACGAATAGGGGCTGCCGTCCACCGCAACGACGATCTTCCCGCCGGTCATCGGC
>DIHJ01000037.1:65267-66573 GCA_002420105.1 Nitrospira sp. UBA5699 | reverse complement strand
ACGCCCAGCGCGCCCATGATCACGAGGTCGTAGGCGTTGGTATTGATGTCCTCGGCCAGCACCTTCCAGTTGCGGCCCTCGAGCGACCGCCGTTCGATCGGCAGGTTGGCTTCGTTGCACTTCTTGTCGACGTAGTCCAGGTACGAATCGGTGATGATCTGCAGCCCGCGGGTAATCAGCGAATCGTGGATCTGCCGCTGCCGGTCGAGCTCCTTCTCGTCGTGGTATTCCTCCGGCAGGCCCGCCTCCATCTGCTTGAAGCGTTTGTCGTGCATCTTGGCCGCATAGACATGGCTGCCCACGATTTTGGAGCCGAACATCTTGGCCATGTGGACCCCGATGTCCACGGCCGTATTGGAATGGTCGGAATTATCGACCGGAATATAGATCGTCTTGTACATCGAGATGCCTCCTCCAGGCGCTCTCCGGACCGGGGAAAATTCGCGTAATTGTCAGATAATCCAAACGGTTGAGAAACTGCCCCAGCCTCAAAGAAGGCGCATGATAGCACTGGCCAGAATTGGAATGCAAGGAGCGGAGAGCAGGCGTCAATCGTCAATGGTCAAACGTCAAGGGCGGGGATGACCCTGCTAATTTTCCCGATTGACGAGTGACGGTTGACGAGGGCTCATCCAGCTGAAGTGACACGGGGTTCAGCCTTATGGGACGGCGAGGGGGAGGGCCGCCGGGAACGAAGAATCTCCTCCAGCGACAGGAGCGCATCGCGGCCGGAATTGCCTTCGATGCCGCGACTCAGGCTCTTGTCGGCATAGGGACCGGAACCTGCCGCGGCTTCGGCTTGCGAAAGGGACCCCGTCCATGTTCTCGGATCCCGGCTGCCCTCCTTCCGTTCCCAGGCGCGGAGACAGGCCTTCGCGATGAACTTGTTCAAGGGAGCCGGGTTATAGAGCAGTTTCCTGATGCTGGTGGGGGTCAACATCAGGGGATTGTAGCCGGCCGAGAGGTAGCCCTCCTCCAGGAGGCGCTGCTCCAGGTCCGTATTCGGCTGGATGCCGAGGAAGAACATCAGCGGGAAGACCCGTTCTTCGCCGAGGATCGAGGCGACCGTCTTGTAGGATTCCACGCTCTGCAGGAGCGACTCCTCGGTTTCTTTCGGACTGTTGAGCGAATAGTTCAGGATCACCTTCCCCTTGAAGCCGGCTTCCGCCAGATAGCGGCAGCCGTTATAGAGCCGCTCGAGCTTGAAGCCCATATGCAGGTTGTTCAGCACCTCTTGTGAGCCGGAGGTGATGGCCACCTCCAGGTCGCCGACGCCGGAGCGGACCATGAGCTTGGCGAGTTCCGG
>DIHJ01000037.1:64674-65087 GCA_002420105.1 Nitrospira sp. UBA5699 | reverse complement strand
GTGAACCAGAAGCGGCGGGTGCCCCATTGGTGATAGTGCTGAGCGATATCCTTCACCACCATCTCGGGCGGCCGATAGCGGACCCGCTTCCCCTCGATATAGGGGTACAGACAAAAGGCGCAATCGTAGGGACAGCCCCGCTTCGTCTGTACGCCGATGGATTCTCCCTGATATTCGCGGTATTGGGGGAAGATCGAGGTCAGATAGGGCAGGTCCACGGTCAGCGCATCGAGCAGCGCGGGAGAGCCCTGCCGTCCCTTTCGAACGGTCCTGCCTTCCTTCACGATATAGCGTTCGTCCTCGATCGACCGGCCCTCGACCACTTTCAGAATCGCGTCTTCGCCTTCGCCCAGAATACCGATGGTGCCCTCCGGCAGCTTCTCGATCAGTTGATCGGCAAACGCCGTGAAGGC
>DIHJ01000037.1:63456-64492 GCA_002420105.1 Nitrospira sp. UBA5699 | reverse complement strand
TTGCTGGCGAAATAGAAATTGAACGCGTGCTCCAGTGACGAATCGCCTTCGTGGGGCGAGAAAATCTGAATGTCGCGCCAGGAGAAGCAGACCAGGTCCGGCTTGAACTCGGTGGCGGCGTCGCGAATCGCCCGGCTCCGCTGCGAGACCGGGAACAACGACAGGTCCAGAATCCGCTGTCGGACCTCCGGCCTCCGGCGATGGATGAAGTCGGCCAGATAGGTGATCCCGATCGGATAGACCTTCTTGCACGGAAGAAAAATGTAAAGGATGGAGTCCATGATTTCAGGCTATGGGCTAAGGGCAATAGGCTATGGGCCGGAAGGCGGCCACGAATAGACCGATGCTTTTCCTCTAGCCCATCGCCTCTAGCCTCTCGCCTACTTTGTTGCTTTGTGAATCGCCACGATCCCGCCGGTCAGGTTCTGATAGGCCACGTGACGGAAGCCGGCTTCGCGGAGGACCTGGCAGAGCCGCTCCTGATCCGGGAACGTGCGGATCGAGGCGGGCAGGTACTCGTAGACGCCGGTCTTGTCCCGGGCGACCTTCGTGCCGATCCAGGGCAGCAGCGTGAACGAATACCAATCATAGAGGGCGCGGAGCCAGCCGAAGACCGGCCGGGAAAACTCCAGGCAGACGAACGTGCCGCCCGGTTTCATGACCCGGCGGATCTCCCCGACGGCTTGCGGCAGGTTGCCGACGTTGCGCATGCAGAAGCCGGTGGTGACGGCATCGAACGTGTCGTCGCCGAATCCCAGATGCTCCGCGTTCGCCTGCAGACAGGTGATCTTGCCGGCCAGCCCTTTCCGGTCCACTTTCTTGAGGCCTTCCGCCAGCATGGCGTGGTTGAGATCGGAGGCGATCACGCGGCCCCTGGCCCCCATGCGGGGCTCGACCAGGAGGGCGAGATCCGCCGTGCCGGCGCCGACATCCAGCGCCCTGCCCTGTTCGACGGCTGGCACCAGGGAGGCGGTGCGCTTCTTCCAGCGATAGTGCAGCCCGAAGCTCAGCAGCGTGTTGTTCAAGTCGTACACGC
>DIHJ01000037.1:50687-63320 GCA_002420105.1 Nitrospira sp. UBA5699 | reverse complement strand
GCCTGAGGCGGAGCTTGCGATTCCTGCGCCACGGGCGGTTGTTCGACTTGTACCATGCCAGGGTCGTAGCACCGGCTTCTAACTGGTGTCAAGCCGGAACCTCTCTCGGTTGTTCGCGCGTACTGTGTCGACTCTCTTTGGTCCATAACGCATTGACATCATTGCCTTCGGCAAGTAGCCTGTCGCAGCACGTCTTAAAAGGCTCCCAAGAGGCTCCAACGGCCGCCATGGCGCAGACGAACGGCACGGACAAATCGCTGGAATCCTGGATCTGGGACGCCGCCTGTTCGATCCGGGGCGCGAAGGACGCGCCGAAATATAAGGACTACATCCTCCCCCTGATCTTCGCGAAGCGGCTCTGCGATGTCTTCGACGATGAGCTGAACCGCATCGCCAAGGAAGTCGGTTCCCGCGCCAAGGCGTTCAAGCTCGTCAAGCAGGACAACAAGCTCGTCCGCTTCTATCTGCCGCTCCAGCCGGCCAATCTTGACGAACCGGTCTGGTCGGTCATCCGCAAGCTCGCCGAC
Source organism: Nitrospira sp. UBA5699 (assembly GCA_002420105.1). GTDB lineage: Bacteria > Nitrospirota > Nitrospiria > Nitrospirales > Nitrospiraceae > Nitrospira_C. The sequence goes on along the minus strand of DIHJ01000037.1, from coordinate 62,793 downwards.
AAGATCGGCGAACAGCTCACGACCCACCTGCGCGCCATCGCCGACGAGAATCCGCTGCTGAAAGGGATCATCGACCGGGTGGACTTCAACGCCACGACTCATGGCGTGCGCGATCTGGCGGACGACCGGCTCAGCAACCTGATCGAGCGGATCAGCGAAAAGCGGCTCGGCCTCGCCGACGTGGAACCGGACATCATCGGCAGGAGCTACGAATACCTCATCCGCAAGTTCGCCGAAGGCAGCGTGTCCAGCGCGGGCGAGTTCTATACGCCGGCCGAAGTGGGCATGGTCATGGCCAAGATCATGGACCCGGAGCCCGGCATGGAAATCTACGATCCCTGCTGCGGCTCGGCCGGCCTGCTCATCAAGTGCGAGCTGGCACTGGACGAAAAGATGCGAGCCAAGCGCCCCTCGCCCTCAGGGAGAGGGGCCGGGGGTGAGGGGCGGCGCTATGCGCCGCTGAAACTCTACGGCCAGGAGTACATCGCCGAAACCTGGGCCATGGCGAACATGAACATGATCATCCACGACATGGAAGGCGAGATCGAGCTCGGCGACACCTTCAAGAATCCGAAATTCCGCAAGGGCAACCGCCTCCGGACCTTCGATCGGGTCGTCACCAATCCCATGTGGAATCAGGATTGGTGGACGGAGAAGGATTACGACGCGGACGAATGGGACCGGTTTCCGAAAGGCGCAGGCTTCCCCGGCCGCAAGGCCGACTGGGGCTGGGTGCAGATCGTGCTGGCGAGCTTGAACGAGAAGGGCCGGGCCGCCGTCGTGCTCGACACGGGCGCCGCCTCTCGCGGATCGGGCAACGCCAATACGAACAAGGAAAAGGATGTACGAAAGTGGTTTGTTGAGCAGGACTTGATCGAGGGCGTCATCTACCTGCCGGAAAATCTGTTTTACAACACGACCGCGCCGGGCATCATTCTGTTCCTGAACAAGGCCAAGCCGAGAGACCGCAAGGGCAAGCTGTTCCTCGTGAACGCCTCGCAGGAATTCGCCAAGGGCGACCCGAAGAACTATCTCACGGAGGAAGGCATCCGCCGCATCGCCGAGGCGTTCAAGGGCTGGAAAGAGCAGGACAAATTCAGCCGGATCGTCACCCGCGAGGAGATCGCCAAGAATGATTTTAACATCTCACCCAGTCGGTACATCCATACGGGAGCGGGTGAGGAATACCGGCCGATCGCGGAGATAGTGGAAGAGTTAGGGGTCATTGAGGAAGAGACAAAAGCCACAGACATGGCACTCAAGGGCATTTTATCGAAACTGCTTTGAAAATGCGGGTCCTGTCGCCGAGCAGGCCAACCGTGCTCGCACCCCCGCCCGGTGTAGGGACCCCCGCTGCGCGCGCTTGGGCGCCCCCTCGGCGCCACCCGCATTTTCACCATGCCCGGGTGAATGCTTCACGTTCGTGACAACTCATGTCAATATGAGCTTCGGGCTTCAAACGGAGATTGGGCAATTCCCCAAGAGTTGGCGGGTCGACCGATTTGACTCTCTGTTTTCCGTCCAACAGGGGAAGCAAGTGGCGAGGAAGACTCGCGTTGGCGACAACCAGCGTCCCTTTCTTCGGACGAAGAACGTTTTTTGGGGGAAGCTTGATCTTTCGGATTTAGACACGATGAACTTCACCCGTGCGGAAGAATATCGAATGACCTTGGTGCCAGGAGATTTGCTCATCTGCGAAGGTGGGGACATTGGAAGAACGGCGATCTGGAACGGCGAACTTGCCAACTGCTATTACCAAAACCATCTACATCGAGCACGTCTGAAAAATGGGGGAGCTGACCCGAGGTTTGTGCTCTTCTGGCTTTGGTATGCCTTTGAGATCGGCAGCGTTTATTTTGGTCGTGGAAATGTCACGACCATACCTAACCTTTCTCAGTCGAAACTGTGTGAGTTGCCGATACCGATTCCTCCTCTTCCCGAGCAGCGCAAGATCGCCTCCGTGTTGAGCTTGGTGCAGCGGGCGATTGAGCAGCAGGAGCGGCTGATCGCGCTGACGCAGGAGTTGAAGAAGTCGCTGATGCACAAGCTCTTCACCGAAGGGCTCCCTGCCTGCCGCGAAGCGTCCGGCGCAGGCAGGCGCGGCGAGCGGCAGAAGCAGACGGAGATCGGCCCCGTGCCGGAGAGTTGGGCACTTGTTCCTTTAGAGAAGACCGGAGAGGTTGTGTACGGAATTCAGGCAGCGGTCGCCAGCAATCTAAAGCCGGTCGGGACAAAGATTCTGACGAACAAGAATATCTCGTTGGATGGCAGAATCAATCTTGACTCAGTTAACTATTTCGTTCTGAAGACAGATCGCCATCACGCCACGCTTCTGAAAAAAGGTGACTTACTTTTCAATTGGCGAAGTGGCAGTAAGGAACATGTCGGCAAGACGGCGTATTTCGATCTCGATGGCGAATACACTCACTCATCTTTCATTCTGAGAATCCGTCCGAGTGACGAAGTCACAGGGAAGTACCTTTTCTATTATCTGGCTTTCTTACGCGAGTCGCATTACTTCATGAAAAGCCAGACGTTCGCGGTGAATGCGAAGTTCAATAAGAGTGCTGTTAACGCGCTTCCTGTGTACCTGCCTGAAAGCGATGAACGTCGAGAGATTGTCGAGTCACTAGATGTCGCCGGAGCAAAGCTGGGCCTGGTTCGAACGAAAAGGGATCTTCTTTCGGACCTCTTCCGCACCCTGCTCCACCAACTCATGACGGCGCAGATTCGCGTCCACGATCTGGACCTGTCATTCCTGGAAGAGGCCATATCACCCCAGAGCCAAGGAGACCCATGAGGTCCTTCGAACACGATTATCTGCTCGAGACGCCTCTTTCTCACGGGCTGTTGCAGGCCATGCGCGCCATCGGGGAGTTTCGAGGGCGGCAGAGCCTCTATCACGAGCAGTCGCCCGAGGTGCTCGAGACGCTTCGCCGAGTCGCCATGGTTCAGAGCGCCGAATCCTCCAACCGCATCGAGGGCATTACGGTTGCGCCCGGCCGGATTGAGCCGCTGATCGCCAAGAAGGTCAAGCCGAGAGACCGTTCCGAGCAGGAAGTCGCCGGTTACCGGGATGTCCTGGCCACCATCCATGTGAATCACCGGAAATTACAGCTCTCTACGGAACTCATCAAAAACTGGCACCGGGACCTCTATCGCTTCACCGGCGAGCGCGGAGGCGAGTGGAAGTCCAAAGACAACGCCATTCTCGAAGTGCTTCCGGACGGTCGGCAGGTCGTGCGTTTCCAGCCGGTCTCGGCGTTGGCGACACCCGAATTTATGGCGCAGCTCGTGACGTTGTTCACGCGGGCGCTGAACGAGCGGAAGACCGATCCGTTGCTGTTGATCGCCACCTTCGTCTTCGACTTCGAATGCATCCATCCGTTCTGGGACGGCAATGGCCGGATCGGGCGGCTGCTGACCCTGTTGCTCTTGTATCAAGCCGGCTACGAGGTCGGGCGCTATATCAGCCTGGAGCGGATCGTCGAAGAGAGCAAGGAAACCTACTACGAAGCGCTGCTGAAGAGTTCTCAGGGTTGGCATGAAGCCAAACATGACCTGCGCCCTTGGTGGAATTATTTCCTCGGCATGCTGACGGCAGCGTATAAGGAATTTGAGGGCAGGGTAGGCAATCTCACATCCGCACGCGGTGCGAAGCGCGAGATGGTCCAGAATGCCGTCCAGCGCTTGCCGGATCGTTTCCGGTTCGGCGACCTCCAGCGTGCTTGTCCCGGCGTGAGCTATCCGACCTTGAAGCGGGCACTGGCGGACCTGCAACGTCAAAAAAAGGTTCGATGCCTTGGAAAAGGGCGGGATGCGGAATGGGAGCGGATCGGCTCAGCGAACCGTTAATAGGATCACGAGCGGTCGTTGTGATGCCGTTTCAGGGTTAGCAATGAGCCAAGCGATAATCCGCATTGGGTGGTCTCGCTGTCCGCTGGCGAAAGGTGCCAAATCCAAGGAAAAGGGGTAATAAGTGTCCAGTTGTTACCCTGTTTCTGATCGTCATTACCCTATTTCTTGCGCCCATAACCGGTCTGTAGAAATAGGCATTACTCAATCAAATGGGTAACGAATTAGGTACTGATGGGGTCCCACACCTAAACCATGCCTTCTCCCGGCGAGCATAAGACGGTTCAAGCCCGCATCCTGGCCTATGCCCAGGAGATCGGGTGGACTTTCGTGCCAAGAGAGGAAGCCGAGCGGCGGCGGGGATTCGATCCCGATGCGGCGACTCCCGAAGAACAGGCTCGGCACGCTTCTCTCTTCTTCGGCGATCTGCTCCATGCCAAAGTCCGGGAGTTCAACCCCAAGTATAAAGAAGCCGAAGGGGCTCTTGTCGGGGAACTCCAGCGCCTGCATTCGGACATCTACGGCAACCGCGATTTCCTGAGCTACCTCCGCAACCAGCGGACCTTCTTCTCCTCGGACGAGGATCGTGAACTCGACCTCACACTGATTGATTACGGCGATCTTGGCCGTTCCCAAAAAGATTGGCATAACCGCTACGAAGTGACCGAGGAGTTTTCGGTGTGCAACGGCCGGTTTGGCACGCGCGAGGATGTGGTGTTTCTGATCAACGGCATCCCGGTGCTGGTGATCGAGTGCAAAAATGCCACGAAGGATGAAGCCATCGCGCTCGGCATCGATCAGATTCGGCGCTACCACCTGGAAACGCCGGAAGTGATGGTGCCGGAGATGCTGTTCACGGCGACGGAGGCCATCGGCTTCTCCTACGGCGTCACCTGGAACACGGTCCGAAGAAACATCTTTCGCTGGAAGCACGAGGAGGCGGGCCAACTTGAAGCGAAGGTGAAGAGCTTTTGTTCCGTTCCGACAGTGCTGCGCTTCCTGAAAGACTTTGTTCTCTTCGCTGAAAAAGACGAAGAGCTCCAGAAGTTCATCCTGGCGCAGCATCAGACCGTGGCCGTGGCCCGCGTGGTGGACCGAGCGCTCGACGCAAAGCGAACGCGCGGCCTCGTCTGGCATACACAGGGGAGCGGCAAGACCTATACGATGATCAAAGCGGCTGAGCTGCTGTTCAAAGCTCCTAAAGCCGACAAGCCGACGATCTTGTTGATGATCGACCGGAACGAGCTGGAAGATCAGCTCCTCAAGAATCTGGCGGCGGTCGGCTTGAGCAATGTGGCGCACGCCTACTCGATGGTCGAGCTGACGCGGCTTCTGAAGCAAGACTATCGGGGTCTGATCGTCACCATGATCCACAAGTTCCGCGACATGCCGGCCGATCTCAATACGAGGTCGAACATCTTCGTCCTGATCGACGAAGCGCACCGGACCACCGGCGGAGACCTCGGCAACTACCTGATGGCCGGTCTGCCGAATGCCACGTACATCGGGTTCACCGGCACGCCGATCGACAAGACCGCCTACGGCCGGGGAACCTTCAAGACCTTCGGCTGCGAGGACGACAAGGGTTACCTGCACAAGTATTCGATCGCCGAAAGCATCGAGGATGGGACGACGTTGCCGCTGTACTACAATCTAGCGCCGAACGAGATGCTGGTGCCGCACGAGCTGATGGAACGGGAATTTCTCTCGCTGGTCGAAACGGAGGGGATTGCCGACATCGAGGAACTCAACAAGATTCTCGACCGGGCGGTGAATCTGAAAAACTTCCTCAAGGGCCGTGAACGGATCAAGCAGGTGGCGGGCTATGTGGCAGGTCATTACCGGACCAACGTCGAGCCGCTGGGATACAAGGCGTTTCTTGTTGCCGTGGACCGGGAGGCCTGCACGTTCTACAAGGACGCCCTGGACGAGATTCTGCCGCCGGAGTACTCAGCCATCGTGTACACGGGCAACAATAATGATCCGCCTCACATGAAGAAATGGCACCTGGATGAGACGAGAGAGAAGCAGATCCGAAAAGCGTTCACGAAGTTCGGCGAGCTCCCCAAGATCCTCATCGTCACGGAAAAGCTGCTGACCGGCTTCGACGCGCCGATTCTCTACGCGATGTACCTCGACAAGCCGATGCGGGATCATACGCTGCTGCAGGCTATCGCCCGGGTAAACCGGCCGTACGAAAATGAGGCCCACGAGATGGTGAAGCCGCACGGCTTCGTGCTGGACTTCGTCGGCATTTTCGACAAGCTGGAACAGGCGCTGGCCTTCGACAGTGAGGAGATCAACGCGATCGTCAAAGATCTGGCGCTGCTCAAGCAGCTCTTCAAGGCCAAGATGGAGAGCAAGGCGCCAGGCTATCTCCGGCTGGTGCAACGGAACTTCGACGACAAGGACGTGGACAACCTGATCGAGCATTTCCGCGACAAGGATCGCCGGAAGGAGTTCTTCAAGGAGTACAAGGAAATCGAGATGCTCTATGAAATCATCTCGCCGGACGCCTTCTTGCGGCCGTTTATCGAGGACTATACGACCCTGTCGGCTATCTATCAGGTGGTGAGCAACGCCTATGCGAAGCGCGTGTACGTCGATCGGGCGTTCCAGAAGAAGACGAACGAGTTGGTTCAGCGATACATCGGCGCCGTCTTCGCCGGAGAACCGAGGACTCCCGAAGTCCGTCTTGATCCGCAGGCCATCGAAACCATTAAGCAACAACAGGGCGGCAAGGCGACGAAGATCATCAACCTGGTGAAGGCGATTCAGAAAGCGGCGGAAGAGAACAGCGACGATCCCTTCCTGATCGCCATGGCCGAACGGGCCAAGTCTGTGCAGGAGAGCTTTGAAGATCGTCAGACCGGAACGGAAGCCACGTTGACCGCTTTATGTCAGGCCATCGATCGGGACGAGCAGCGGAAACGCGAACAGGCGGCACGGGGGCTCGACGCCCTGACGTTCTTTGTATTCACGACACTGCGCGACAAGAATGTACCCCGTGCCGAGGACGTGGCAAGGAAAGTCGGTAAGGCCTTTGCCGATTGCCCGAATTGGCGCCGCAGCGACAAGGAGCTGCGAGAATTGCGGAAACAGGTGACCTTTGCCATCGTGGCGCAGGAAGAGAATTTGGACAAGGTTGCCCTCATGGTAGATGATTTATTCACGACGTTACAGAAGGCGAATCGGTCATGAATCGCTGGCGGGACAAGAACGAATTCAAGCGCCGGGTGCTGGAGTGGGCCGGAAAGCTGGGGGTTGAAGTCCGTGCCCTGAGCGTTCGCCCCATGCGCAACAAGTGGGCGTCCTGCTCGCTCCAAGGAAATCTCAACTTCAATGCCGAACTTGTGGCGCTTGATCCGGAGATCGGCGACTATGTCATCGTTCATGAATTGTTGCATTTCTTCGTCCCGAACCACGGCAAGCTCTGGAAGAGCCTGATGCGGGTGCATCTAGGGGACTATGAAGAGGTCAAGAAACGATTGGAGGCGAAACCGCGCGTTCCTCGTTAGTCCCTCATGACTCCCCGGCGCATAGCTGCCATGGGTGAAGGACCAAACGCAAAAACAGGACTTCCTTTTGCCGCAGCTTGACGCCGTGGCCGCCCCGACCGATACTTGCCCGACATAACGAGCCTCTTCCACCATCCAGGAGCGTATCGTGGGCGAAACGCGCGTCGACCTCCAGCATCTGCTTGAAGACCTGCGCGACGCTTATCCCGGCGCGCTCGAAGAAACCATCCTGACCGAGGTGGTGGCCAATGCGCTGGACTCCGGCGCCACCTGCCTACGCCTCACGGCCGACCCCGCTTCGTCGACGCTGACGATTGTGGACGACGGATCGGGGATGAGACGAAGGGATCTGGTGCGGTACCACGACCTGGCCGCCAGCACGAAGACGCGCGGCCACGGCATCGGCTTCGCCGGAGTCGGGATCAAGCTCGGTCTGCTGGTGTGCGAAGACGTGGTGACCGAGACGAAACGGGGCAAGGAACATGTGGCGAGCCGCTGGCATCTGGCCGGACGGCACAAGGCCCCGTGGAAATGGATTCCTCCGTTGGGGCTGGTGGCCGATCATGGCACGGCGGTGCAGCTCAAGCCGCACAACGCGCTGTCGCCGCTCCTGGACGAGGGCTTTATAGAGGGGACACTGCACCGGCAATATCAGCCGCTGCTGGAACCGGAGTTCGACGAGGTCCTCAGTCGGCATTATCCGAAGGGGTTTCGCTTCGAGGTCAACGGCCGGGTGCTGGCGCGTCACCACGCACACGGGACGGAGGTGTCGAGAATTGCCGTGTGTCTGGCTCGCAAGCGAAAGCCGACGGCGGTCGGGTATTTGGCGCGAAGCGAGGTTCCGTTTCCGGAGGACCGGCGAGGGCTGGCCATCAGTACCTTCGGCAAAGTGATCAAGCGCGGGTGGGACTGGCTCGGGATCACACCGGCAGCTCCTGACAGGGTGACAGGCATGATTGAGGCCCCGGCATTGGCTGAGGCGTTGACCCTCAACAAGGGAGATTTTGTCCGGGTCGGCGCGCGGGGCGCTCTCTATCTGGGCTATCGCAAGGCCATTCAGGAGGCGATCTCGCAGCTGCTGACGCAATGGGGAGATACCCGCGACGCCGGCGACAAGGCAGGTCGCCGAGCCATGCGGCCGCTGGAGCGCGATCTGGAAAACGTCCTCGTGGACTTGGCTGAAGAATTTCCGCTGCTGGCCTCGCTGGTCGAGCGACGAGCGGGCGGTCAGAAGCGATTGCCCATCGGACGTTCGGATTCGACGGGAAACGGGCAGGAATTCCTCGCCGCGTCGGTCGTGAGCGGCGCGGAAACCGTCGATGATGCCGTCACTCTGCCGGGCGCGGAGCAGGAACCGGGCGAAGTCCCGCCGCCGGACGATGCTATGCCGGGAGCAGCGCACTCTCAGGCGGAGTCTTCGCCCGGCGTCGCCGTCGTTCCGGGACCCAGAGGACGGTCGCAACCGGGTCGCTACGGGCTCAGCATCCGGTTCGAGTCGCATGAGGGAGATCCGGATCCCGGTCGGCTGGTCGAATCCACCGTCGTCATCAACGATGCGCACCCTGCCTATCGCCGCGCCGCCGCCTCCCGCTCCGAGGGGTATCACATTGCCCTTGCGGTCGCATTGGCTTTGGCCCGTTTGGCGGTGCCGCCCGCCGAGGAGCATGAGTTTGTGACGGCCTTCTTGATCCGTTGGGGAGAAGCTCTCGACGGGGCACGCCGCAGATCCCGCAAGCGATCCTAGCCTCGCTGGTCTGAGTTCACGGGGTGCTCACTCCCCGAACAGGTCGATTCCCTGAACCATCCGGTAGTGTCGCTTATTTCTCGTGAGCAGCGGAAGCCGTTTGACGAGAGCCGTCGCGGCAATGAGCGCGTCTCCTTTGTCGAGGGAAGAATAGCGGTGTCGAAGGTGGGAATATCTTGACGCGATCGCTTCGGATATCGGAACGAGACGGCATCTGCGCAGCTCCGCCTCAATCGCCTCTCGCTCGGTCTCACGGAGCCCGGGCTTCGTGAGCAATTCCTTCTTGGTCACAGTCGAGTAATAGACGATGAAACGGGGGGAGTCGAAGAGTGCCGAGAAGCGTCCGGTGTTGAAGTAATCGATAACGATGTCGGTGTCTACGAGGACCGAGATCTTTGCCATGTCTCAATCTCGTCCAGGAAGGCGTCATCGGACTGTTTGCGGTTCTGCTTTCTGAGTGCGGCCACATACGTGGCGCTGTCCTCTACGTCCGTGTATCCGTAGGGGTTGAATTTTTCCCTCACGAGGTTCTCCAGGACGGTTACGGGATACACGCCCCGCCGTTTGGCAGCCCTCACGACCATGCTCTTCAGTGCAGGGTCGAACGAGAGCGTCCATTTCTCCTTTCGCAAGGCGGATTTCGACATGGCATCCTCCTCTTTAATCATACGTATGTTAAACGTACAGTTTCGCGGTGTCAAGGAACCGAAACTCGGTGGTATAATCCCGCCGCACTTCCGAGAGTGCTGGGTTCGGAGTTGTCGAAATCGGATGCTGACAGCCGAAGGCTGATCGCTCCGCTGAGGCGTATGGGTCACTCAATCGTCATCAAGGGCGCGCGGGAGCACAATCTTAAGAACATCGACGTCGAGATCCCGCGCGACAAGCTCGTCGTCATCACCGGCCTGAGCGGGTCGGGCAAGTCCTCGCTCGCCTTCGACACCATCTACGCCGAAGGGCAGCGGCGGTACGTCGAATCGCTGTCCGCCTATGCCCGGCAGTTCCTCGAACAGATGGGCAAGCCGGATGTCGACTCGATCGAGGGCCTGTCGCCGGCCATTTCCATCGAACAGAAGAGCACCAGTCACAATCCCCGTTCCACGGTCGGGACCGTTACCGAGATCTACGATTATCTCCGGTTGTTGTTCGCCCGCGTCGGGCGGCCGTACTGTTTCCAATGCGGAGAGGAAATCACCGCGCAGACCGTGCAGCAGATGGTCGACGCGATCGCCTCGTTGCCGGAGGGCGAGAAATTTCAAATTCTGGCGCCGATTGTGCGCGGGCGGAAGGGGGAATACCGGAAGGAACTGTTGGAGATGCGGAGGGCGGGCTATGTCCGGGCCCGCATCGACGGCAGGATCGTCGATCTCGACGACGAGATCGTTCTCGACAAGCAGAAGAAACACCAGATCGAGATCATCGTCGATCGCCTGGTCATGAAACCGGGGGAGGCGTTGATGCGCCGGCTCGCCGATTCGGTCGAAACGTCGCTCAAACTCGCCGGCGGGCTGGTGGGCGTCCTGACGGAGGAAGGCAGGACGCTCCTCTACAGCGAGACACTCGCCTGCATCCGCTGCGGCGTGAGTTATCCGGAAGTCACGCCCCGCGTCTTTTCCTTCAACAGTCCCCACGGGGCCTGCCCCGCCTGCGACGGGATCGGCTACGCGATGACGCCGGGGTCCGACGAGGAGGAGGATTTCACCCTGCTCGAACCCTGCGAGGCCTGCAAGGGGGCCAGACTCAGGCCCGAAAGTCTCTCGGTCAAGATCGCCAAAAAGTCCATTGCCGAAGTCACGCAGCTGTCGGTGCGGGCCGCCGCGGATTTCTTCGGCTCGCTGAAGTTCACCGAGCGCGAGACGGTGATCGCCCATCGGATCTTAAAGGAGATTCGCGAGCGGCTGGGCTTTCTCGTCAACGTCGGCCTGGATTACCTCACGCTCGACCGGGCGGCGGCCACGCTCTCCGGCGGCGAAGGCCAGCGCATCCGCCTCGCCACCCAGATCGGGTCCGGTCTCGTCGGCGTGCTGTACATCCTCGATGAGCCCTCGATCGGCCTGCATCAACGGGACAACCGGCGCCTGCTCCAGACGCTGCTGCGCCTGCGCGATCTCGGCAACACGGTGGTGGTCGTCGAACACGATGCGGAGACGATGATGGCCGCGGATCACCTGCTGGACATGGGACCCGGCGCCGGCTCCCACGGCGGGCACGTGATCGCGCAGGGCACGCCGCAGCAGGTCATGGGCGATCCCGACTCGTTGACCGGCCAATACCTGCGCGGCGCGCAGTCCGTCTCGGTGCCGCAGCGGGAGCGGAGGCCCAAGGGGTTTCTCACGGTGGTCGGCGCGCGGAAGCACAACCTCAAGAACGTGACGGCGAAGATTCCGCTGGGATTGCTCACCTGCGTCACCGGCGTGTCGGGCTCAGGCAAGAGCACGCTGGTGCTGGAAGTGCTGTTCCACTCCCTGTCGCAGCTGCTCTACCACAAGAAACCCAAGATCGACGGCTGCAAGGAACTGCACGGCGTGCTGGCGCTCGACAAGGTGATCGACATCGATCAATCGCCGATCGGCCGCACGCCGCGGTCGAATCCCGCGACCTACACGGGCCTCTTCGGGTATATCCGGGATCTCTATTCCAACCTGCCGGAGTCGCGCGTGCGGGGCTATAAGCCCGGTCGGTACAGCTTCAACGTGAAAGGCGGCCGCTGCGAAGCTTGCCAGGGCGACGGACTGATCAAGATCGAGATGCATTTCCTGCCCGACGTGTACGTGACCTGCGAAGTCTGCAAGGGCCGGCGGTACAACCGCGAAACGCTCGAGATCCGGCACAAGGGGAAAAGCATCGCGGAGGTTCTCGACATGACCGTGGACGACGCGCTGGAGTTCTTCGAACACATTCCCTTGATCAAGGCGAAACTGCAGACGCTCCACGACGTCGGCCTGCATTACGTCAAGCTGGGCCAGTCGGCGACGACGCTGTCGGGCGG
>DIHJ01000037.1:45500-50294 GCA_002420105.1 Nitrospira sp. UBA5699 | reverse complement strand
TCGCACCCCGCCCGGTGTAGGGACCCCGCTGCGGGCGGTCGGGCTCCCGAGTCAGCGCCATCCGCAGCAATTTACCTTCCGTCCATCCTCGCTGAGAGAAAGGGGGGAAGTGGTGGCTGATGGCACTTGGGTCATCAGACATACAAGGGAAACACTTATGTCTATCGAGGAGTTCAATCTTCATGAGGTCAAAGATAAACGGGAAGGTCGTATCAAGGCACATCTCCCGAAAACGAATGATCTGACCCTTCTTACCCTTAAAGGCCATCTCTTGGTCGAAGAAGTGTTAGACGAGATAATTCATGCCTACTGTCTTCAGCCGTCGTATTTAGACGATGTTGATATTCGCTTCCAGATTAAGGCCAGGCTGGCGCGAGCCTTGATAGGCGATATTTTGCCAAAATCTATGTGGGCCATGGTGGACGCACTAAATTCAATTAGAAATGATTTGGCGCATAGGCTCGAGAGCCAGAAGCTTAGGACCAAGATCGAGGCGTTTGTCGAGATCAAGTATCGCAACAATAGCGAACTAAAAAGGCCAGAAAAACCCCCCGACACTTCAGAAGAAATCGCCCACGAACTCTCGCTCGCAATACACTATCTTCTTGGGCAGCTAACTGTATCGGAGACTTTCGTGAAGGCCTACCTGCATCTGAGAAGTGAGATGTTGAAAAACCAGAAGAGTCAGTGACGACAAATTAGTACTCTGGAGACACCCGCATGCATACAATCCTGCTGCTGACGATCTCCAACATCTTCATGACCTTCGCCTGGTACGGGCACCTGAAGTACAAGGATTCGCCCTTGTGGATCGCGATACTGGTGAGTTGGGGGATCGCCTTCGTCGAGTACTGTTTCCAGGTGCCGGCCAACCGGATCGGGCACTACAACTTCACCGCGGCGCAGTTGAAGACCATTCAGGAGGTCATCACGCTCGTGGTGTTTTGCGTCTTCTCGATCCTCTATCTGAAGGAGCCCCTGAAGTGGAATTACCTGGTGGGCTTCGGCATGATCGTGGGGGCCGTGGTCGTGATCTTCACCGACTGGGGCTGAGAGTCATCCCCTGCCCTGCCACCAGTCGTAGAGATACAGGAGATCGAACGTGAGGCGGGCGCCGAACGTCGGGCCGTAGTCCTTCTGGTTGATCAAGTCGTTCCAGGTTTCGAAGGTCGCCGCCGCATAGCGGAACGCGACGGAAATGAACCGCTCCTCCAACGACGCTCCGTGCTGATCCACGAATAACCCCGAATCGATCGTGCCCGCGATTTCAATCTCCCACGGCGTCGCGTGGTCCCAGTGCCTGTAGTTGCCGAATCCCACGGAGGCCTGCCCGACCCAGGAACGGTCGGCGACCTCCCGGAACGCCGCCCCGTTGAACGGCCGGCCGTAGCGGCCGAGGGCGGACAGGCGCACATAGTCCGACAGCACCGGAACAGCGTCGAACAGCGAGAGCCGGCGGAAGCCCGCCTGGGCGTAGACTTCGTAGTAGAGCGAGCCCCCTGCGGCGCCGAGGCCGGCATAGAAGACGTCGTCGGAGCCGAAGAGACTCGTCCAGCGGGTCAGGGTTCCGCTGATCATGAAATCGTTGGCCTCCCGCTTGTTGCCGACCGGCACCGGATCGAATCCGCGGAGTTTGTGGATCACGTCGTTCTGCAGAAAGCGGCTGAACCCGTCGCGCGTGGGACCCGCTCCCGCGGTGAGGTTCGTATTCCAGCCCTTGAACGATTCGAGCCGCTCGGTCCAACTCAAGCTGAAAAAGTTGAACCCCATGGTTTCACGGATTTCGTTATAGCGCCGGCCCGCCCCGTCGAACTCGGTGAAGCGGTCGACGACGGTCATGCCCAGCGTCAGCGTCCGGTCGTGGTCGGGAAAGGCCAGCGCGCCCCAGTGGACGCTCTGCGCGGGGGGTTCCGCCCGGCAGGGTGAGGCGGCTGCGGCGGCAGCCAGAACGATCGAAAAAAGGAGCGCGATGCGGGACGGTTGCATGACGGGCATAGTGCCGAGAAACTCGCGCCCTCGCAACTGCTTTCCGCGTTCGCAACCCGACCGGCCGGTCGAGCCGGTCCGCTCTTGCAGCCCTCCGGGCAAGTTACTAGAATGGCGCCGCCACGACCGGTCGCCGATCTCCACAAAGGAGTCCGCCATGCCGCCCAAGAAGAAAGCGCCGGCCAAGCCGCAAGCCGGGACGACGACCCCGGTTCCCGCGGCCGGCGGTACGGCCGAAGATTTCGAGAAACTCGGCGTCTTTTACCTCGGGCGTCCCTACGACCTGGCCGCGAAGCAGCCCGGACCGGGCTGGCTCCTTTACGATTCGAAAGACCTCGTGACCCACGCGGTCTGCGTCGGCATGACCGGCAGCGGCAAGACCGGTCTCTGTCTGGCGCTGCTCGAAGAAGCGGCCATCGACAATATCCCCGCGATCATCATCGATCCCAAAGGGGATCTTGCCAATCTGATGCTGACCTTCCCCCGGCTGCAGGCCGAGGACTTTCAACCCTGGATCAATGAAGACGACGCGAGAAAGAAGGGGTTGTCGCTCGCCGACTATGCCGAGGCGCAGGCCGAATTGTGGCGGAAGGGCCTGGCCGCCTGGCGGCAGGACGGCGCGCGCATCCAGCGGCTGCGCGATGCGGCGGAGGTTGCGATCTACACGCCCGGCAGCAACGCGGGCCTGCCCGTGTCGATCTTGAAATCCTTCGCGGCTCCGGCCGCCGACGTGCGTGAGGACGCGGAACTGCTGCGCGAACGGATCGGCACCACCGTGACCAGCCTGCTCGGCCTGCTCGGGATCGAAGCTGATCCGATCCAGAACCGGGAACACATCCTGTTGTCGACGATTCTCGACCGGACCTGGCGGCGCGGGGAGGATCTCGATCTCGCCTCGCTGATCCACGCGATTCAGTCGCCCCCGGTCTCGAAAATCGGCGTCATGGACGTCGAATCATTCTTTCCGTCCAAGGATCGCTTTGCGCTCGCGATGAAGCTGAACAATCTGCTCGCAGCCCCGGGGTTCCGGGCCTGGCTGGAGGGGGAGGCGCTCGATGTTCAGCAGTTGCTGTACAACCCCTCCGGCAAACCGCGTCTGGCGATTTTCTCGATCGCGCATCTGAACGACGCCGAGCGCATGTTCTTCGTGACGCTTCTGCTGAGTCAGATGGTCGGCTGGATGCGGGCCCAGTCCGGGACGACCAGCCTGCGCGCCCTGCTCTATATGGACGAAATCTTCGGGTATTTTCCGCCGGTGGCGAATCCGCCGTCGAAGCTCCCGCTCATGACGCTGTTGAAGCAGGCGCGGGCGTTCGGCCTGGGGGTGGTGCTGGCCACCCAGAACCCGGTCGATCTGGACTACAAGGGGCTCGCGAACACCGGCACCTGGTTCATCGGGCGGCTGCAGACCGAGCGGGACAAGGCCCGGGTGCTGGAAGGGTTGGAAGGCGCCTCGGCCGGTTCGGGAAAGAAATTCGACAGGGGACGGATGGAGCAGCTTCTGGCCGGCCTGGGGAGCCGCATTTTCCTGATGAACAACGTCCATGAGGACGAACCGGTCGTGTTCGAAACCCGCTGGTGCCTGTCGTACCTGCGCGGCCCGCTCACGAGAACGCAGATCAAGGCGCTGATGAGTGAGGCAAGGGGCAAGAGGCAAGAGGCGAAGGGTGCCACGCAAGAGAAGGCGACAGATTCTTCCCTTTTACCTAGTGCCTCTAGCCGTTTGCCTGGCGAAGCACGCCCCGTGCTGCCTCCCGATGTTCCGCAGCAGTTTGTGCCTCTGCGCGGGACCCCGCCGTCCGGAAGCGAACTGGTGTATGCGCCGATGCTGCTCGGCGCGGCGCGGGTCCGTTTCGCCGATGCGAAGAGCGGCGTGGACACGACGAACGACGTGACGGTGCTGGCTCCCATGACCGAGGGGGCGGTCGCGGTCGATTGGGACCATGCCGTCGCGGCGGCGGTGGCGTTGTCGGATCTCGAGCAGGCGCCCTCGGAGGGCGCGCAGTTCCTCCCCCTGCCGGCCGGCGCCGGCAAAGCCAAGAGTTATGCGGACTGGAATAAGGATTTCGGAGGCTGGCTCTTCCGGACTCAGAACGTGGAGTTGCTCAGGAGCCCCGGTACCGGGGAGCTGTCGAAGCCGGGCGAATCGGAGCGGGATTTCCGCGTGCGATTGCATCAGTCGGGTCGCGAGCAGCGCGACAAGGGGGCGGAGGCGTTGAGGCAGAAGTACGCTTCCAAGATGGCGGTTCTCCAGGACCGTATCCGGCGCGCCGAACAGATGAAGGAGAAGCGGCAGGCCGAATCACGTTCCAGCCAGGTGCAGGCGGCGCTGACCGTCGGCGCGTCGATCCTCGGCGCCTTCCTGGGGCGGAAGACGATCAGCGCCACGAGTCTCGGCCGGGCGACGACGGCGATCAGGAGCGCGGGCCGGGTGATGAAGGATTCGCAAGAGGTCGGGCGGGCGGAGGAAAATGTGGCGGCGCTTCAACTGCGGCTCGCGGACCTCGAAGCGCAGTTCAAGGCCGAGAGCGAGGCGCTGGCTGCGGCGACCGACCCGCTGAGCGAGAAATTCGATGTAGTGGTCCTCAAGCCGACGAAAGCCAACATCGCCGTGAAACTGGTGGCCCTTGCCTGGACGCCGTACTGGCGTGATCGGGACGGGCGGCTGAGCCCCGCCTGGCACTAGCCCGCATTATTCACGAGCGCTTCTGCTGCAATCGCCGATCCGCTGCGGCGACAAGCCTTCGGCCGGCGGGCTCGCCCCTCGGCCCCTCGACGTACGGCGCGAGTACGCCTCGGGGCCTCACG
>DIHJ01000037.1:33675-45390 GCA_002420105.1 Nitrospira sp. UBA5699 | reverse complement strand
GTCATGAATAATGCGGGCTAGGCCGGGCCCGCCGTTCCGTTACAGGATCTTCCGCATCCGCAACCGCGTTTCGTCGGAGCGGTCCCTGGTAAATCCCGCCTGCTCGTAGAACCACAGCCAGGCGGCTTTCTGCTGCTGAAATCCCTTCATGGCGGGATTGTCCGGCCCGAGATCCACGAGCGCCGTGCGCCCCGCGTGCGTGGTCTTGAGTTCCGTCAGCGCCCGTTCCAGCAGCCTGGTCCCGATGCCGAGGTTTCTGTAGGCCAGCCGCACCCAGACGTTGAGCCGCAACGCGTCGGGGCCTTCGGAGGCGACGGCGACTCCCCGGAAATCCTTCAGAGGCTGCGCCGCGTCGTCGGCGGCAAGCCAGACGGCCGGCCGCGCGGGGTCGTCGGGCATCGGTAACGGCCGGGTGACCGCCGCGTTGAATTCCTCCAACCGGTGGGGCCATTCCAGACCGAATTCCTGAAACAGCACGGCCCGCAGCGCGTCGGGCGGGACGCAACGGACGACCGTGATCGGCACGTCCAGGTTCAGATGCGTTTCGGCGAAATCGACGAACGGACGGCTGAAGGCGCCCCGGAGCGTCGGCCACAGGGCGCGGAACCGGGCGGACGCGGCCCATCGCCGGAAGAGGTTCATCCAGCCGCGATTCAACGGATGGGCGTGAAACTCGTCGAGCCGGACCCCCATGAACACGTTCTCCATCAACTGGATCTGCTCGTTGCAGAGGTGCAGGGCCGCGCGCGGATCGAGTGCGGGCAGCAGCGTCGGATCCGTGCCGAACAGGGTGCGCAGCTCCGGGTACAGTTCCAGGTCGTAGCGCGCGAGGGCGGGATCGTTGCGGAGCGCCCGTTCCAGTTCGACCAATCCCCCGGTCTCCCGCAGGAAGGAGTCCTGGATGCCGGGAGGGGTCGCGATCCAGTACGACCGGAGCAGGGAACAGACGTGCGAGACGTCCCGATAGGGCGTGCGCTCGAGCACCCGCAGCACCTCCCGCCCCATGTGCTGGCCGAGCCGGCGGTAGGATTCGAACTGCGACTCGTCGAAAAACTGATCGGCGGTCGATTCATGGGGGAAGGCGGGGTGTTGTTTGGCATACTCCTCGACATCGGGCGGTTCGTCGCCGGTCAGGGAGGCCTTCACGTAGAGCAGCGTGCCGACCGGCGCTCCCTGATCGACTTTGTCGTAACGGATCGTGCCGATGGCATGGTGCCACCGGCTGTAGCGCGAGCCGTCGGGACGCTCCAGCATGTCGAGGTTGATGTCGATGTCGATGCCCTGGTCGATGCGGATTTTCCGGATCGCGTTGCCCAGATCCTGAAACGTCCATCCGGTATCGCAGCCGGCGTCGACGACCAGGATGAAATGGCAGCGGCGCAGGATCATTTCGTAGAGCCCCAGGTTTTCGAAATGTCCGCCGTCGGAAAGGTAGATGTAGGGGTGATTCGCGTCGGTCTTTCCGAAGGCTTCCGCGAGCAGCGGGTCGAGGGCGAATCCCGGATAGGCCGTCTGATAGGTGGGGGTGCGCGCGAGCAGCGTTCTCGAGTCGCCGGCCGGTCCCGGGTTGCCCATCCACCAACCCAGCCGCACGTTGAAGAGCGTGAGGAGAAAACTGACCACCGGCGACGAATGGTATCCCATATTGGGGCTAGCGGCGGCGCCGGAAATCGCGAGCGCGGTGCCGAGGGAAATCGACCGGCCGACCTGCCGGTTGCGCCCGTACTCTTCGGATTTCCTGTAGCCCAGGTTCCAGCTGCCGCTGTGCAGGGCGGACACCGTAAACGATTGGGCCTTGCGCTGCTGCCAATCGAGCCGTTCGGCGTTGACCAGATTGAGCGCCATATTCACGACATGGAAGGGTTTGCGCAGCGTGCCGCCGCTCGGGTCCGGGACGGCGAGCCTGCTCATCTGGACGTTGTCGGCCGGATCGAAACCGGTAAACCGGTTCGGCGAGCGGGCCCCGTCGTGGTAGTCTTGGTGCCGCGAGGCTCCGAGATAGGCGCGGATCAGCCGGTTGCGGTAGACCGAATGGAGCGAGAATTTGTTGATGTTGATGAGAAACGCCCAGAAGCAGCCGGTCAACCCCGTCACGATGATCAGGCCCGAGACCAGCCACACCGGCGCATTATGGACGACGTTGATATGATGCCAAGGATCCGGCGGAAGGTGCAGCCCGACATGGCTCCATCGGATGTCGAAACCCCAGGCCGCGGCGAACCATTCGACGGCCCTGCTGGTCAGCACGGCCAGGAACAGCGCGAACAACAGAATGAACAACGGCGCGGCGAACTTGCTCGCCAGGTCTTTGTATCCCGATCGCCGGGTCGGCTCGGCATCCGGTGTGGCCGAGGTGGAGGAACTGGCGCCGAACAGCACGGCCGTCAGGGCCGAGAGAATGCCGGCCGTGCCGCCCATGAGTTCGACGAGTCCTGCGTGCTCGTTGGCGTAGAGCGCGGCCAGGCCGCTCGGCACCAGCAGGACCAGGCCGGCGACCGCGGCCCACCCGCCGGCCACGAGCAGCGTCCATGAACCGGAGCGGCCCCACCATTCACGGTCCTGGTCGTCGGTGAGACGGCTGGAAATGCCGATGTAGAGCGTCGCGGCAAACAGAAAGACGCCCAGAAACGCGGGGCCCGCGAGGGTCCCGTACCATTCGGGGTAGGCGGAGACAGGCTCCCGCGGGAGCAGCAGGTCCACACCCAGCCAGAGCAGGCCTCCGCCGGCCGCTCCGGCGGCGAGCACGACCCCGAGTTCGAACAGCGCGGTCAGCCGGATCTTCCGAAACCGTCGCAGGAGACAGAAGGCGACGATCCAGCTCAGACCGTGCAGGGCCGCCCCGCCCAGCATGAAGAGGGTCAGGCTCGACAGGCCGTGCCACATGATCGTGTCGAGGCGATGGGGCAGTTCGGGAAAGGGCGGGGGAAGCGGCGCCGCGCCGGCCGATCCGGGCAGGCCCCGGCTCATCTCCAACAGCTGTTCGTATTGTTCGAACTGGTCCGTGTCCTGGTTGCGGTACCAGGCCCAGCTCGTGGTCAACAGGGCCGTCGCGACGAGCAGCGGCGCCAGGCAGCAGAGCAGAAACCAGGATTGCTGCTGGAACCGTTCCCATCCGGTCGGCGTGCCGTCCTCGCGGATCCGGAACTCGCGGAGTCCCGGGCGGTAGATGTGGATATAGACGAGGGACGCGACGGCGCAGAGCACGCCGCCCCAGAGCGCCGCCGCCGGAATCCCGCCGCCGGGCATTCCGTGATGCACGAGCGAGACGGCCAGACGGGGGAGGGCCAGGAGCGCGATCAGAACCGGAATGAGGACCAGCCAGTTGAGGATGAGATTGCGGAGATAGGTTCCGATCAGCGTCCAGCTGTCTGCGGAGAGCCATCCGAGCTTGGGGCTCAAATAATTGCTGTAGGATCGCAGCCAGGCGATCGGCGGCGGCTCCGGCGCGGCGGAGGAGGCCGGGCGCGCCGTGAGCTGATCGCAGACCCCCGCCGTCCCGTGAGGATGGCGGTAGATCCAGGCGCTCAACCAACTGCCGATATAGCCGCCGCCGGACACGGTCGAGAGAAAATCGAACTTTTGCAGGAGCCCGACCCGCGCCAGGCTCTGGAGGACTCCGAGCGCGACGGTCGCGCTGCGGATGCCGCCGCCGGAGAAGCAGAGCGCCGCGCGTTTGGGGGTGAGCCGGTGGATCGCCCCGTACAAGGCGATGAGGCGGTTTCGTTCCGCCTCCTGCGCCGCTTCCCCGGAAAGGCCCTGTGCCGGGCGATCCGGGAGGACGGGACGGGCTCCGTGCAGCGCGGCATACTCGTCGGCCAGGACCTGACTGAGGGGGATCGGTCCGGACTCAGCAGGCGTCCCGCTCATCGTCCACCTCCTTGTCGTCCGTCCGGATCAGGCCGCGGTGGGAGACCGGTCCGGCCGGGGCTCCTACCGCAGGAAATCCACGATGCGCTGCCGCTGCTTGTTGACGACCTTGTGCGCGGCGGCGATCAGAAGCGCTCCGTCACAAGGTTCCTCGATCTTGAACAGCGTCGGGATCTGCCGGAGCGTCCGGCCGATCTCCTCGGGGGTCAGGGTCGTCGGGCAACCGGCGGGAATCGGATCGTCCTTCGTCCACTCCGCATCCGTATGCCGGAGAATGATCAATTTGAAGTGGTCGTAGTCCGGGAGCAGGGCGCTCTCCGTCCGCAGGCTGTGCCAGAGCATGGCCTGGTACGCGTTGGCCCGTTCTTCCATGATCCCGACGATTCGCGAAGGATCGTCGATGAACACCTGATACCCCTTTTCCTTTTGGTCCAGGTCCGCCGTGCCTTCGTCGAACGGATAGGATGCGTCGATGACGAGAATGAGCGCCTTCTTGGCGGCGGGACGGCTCGGATGCAACTTGTTCAGGAAGACCGTGGTCAACGATTCGGTGCCCAGGTTGTCGAAGAGGCCGCCGTCGCCGGCGTGCGTAAAGGGGCCGGCCCCATCCGTTTGGTAGGTGACCGGTCCTACGACCGGCGGGAACGACGCGGAGGTGGCCACGGCCAGGGAGACGGGAAGGGTTCGATGGTCCGCTCCGAGATCCTCGAACGTCAGCGGAATGAACTGGTTCTTGGCCCGCCTGAGGCTCCGGTCGAAACTGGCCCGTCCTTCGGGGGTAAATTGTTCCCCCTTCGCCATCAGCCTGGCGCGCAATTCCTTCGTGAATTCGTAGGAGAAGTCCGATGGAGGCAATGTGGTCAGCACGAGGCGCCGGCCGCTGTTGTAAATCGTGCCGTTGAAGATCACCTGGGGGGCGTCCCCGCGCTTCTCCCGTTCATAGAGCCCGGATAAGGTGGCGTCGTCAAAAAAGTCGGCGTCCCAGACTTCCGCAAAGGAGTAGGCGGATTTGGTGGGATTGAACGCGCGGAAATTCAGAAACTGGCGTGCCAGCGCTTTGCGTTGGAAATTGAGCTGCATGTCCTGCTTGAAGCCAGAAAAGAATCGCTCGTAGGCCGGAGAAAGTCCCGGCCCGCTCAAGACCGGCTCGGACTTCGCCGGTTTCTTCAAGGCGTAGTAGGCGGTCGCCAGGCTGCCGCCGGATACGCTGGACATGTGCGTGACTGTTTCCAAGACGCTCTGCGTCTCTCCGGTTTCCGAGATCCGGATGCCGGCGAGTGCTTCAAGCGCGCCGGCGGCAAACGTGGCCGCGCGGCTGCCTCCGCCGGACACCGCGAGCCCCACCAGGGTCGGCCGGTCCGGCAGCGGCGCAAAGACCGGAGCGGACTTGTCGGGATGGGCGGGAAGGTGTTGAATCTTCGCAAAACAGCCGGTCAGCGCGACCGCGAGTCCGAGACCGACGATCAGCATCCTGCGAGTCATGGCTGCCTCCTTATCGGCCTCAGCCCCGCACGTCAGTGTTTCTTGTCCTTCTGCATGATCTTGTCGGTCCAAGCCAGGAGGATTGCGGAGCCGAGAAATGTCATGTGGATGAAGATCTTCCACTTGATGTGTTCGGGGTTTTCATTCGCCACGTCCACAAACGCTTTGAGAAGGTGGATGCTGGAGATCCCGACGAGCGAGG
This sequence comes from Nitrospira sp. UBA5699, assembly GCA_002420105.1. Taxonomy (GTDB): domain Bacteria; phylum Nitrospirota; class Nitrospiria; order Nitrospirales; family Nitrospiraceae; genus Nitrospira_C. Next base: position 39,839 of record DIHJ01000037.1, on the reverse strand, counting down.
CGGCCAGTTTGATCTTGATCGTGCCGGGGTCCACGTGTGTCAGCCAGTCGGGGCGGTCCGGATGGGTTTCGAGGTCGAGTTTGCTCACGAACGTGGCGTAGCCGCCGATGATCACCATGGTCAACAGGTTGGCCACCATCGTCACGTCGATCAGCCCGAGCACCCCCAGCATAAACTTGGTTTCTTCAAGCTGTTGAATGTGGAGGGACATCTCCCACAGTTCGACCAGGAATTTGTACGCATAGAGCAATTCGGCGACGATCAGGCCGGCATACAGCGGGGCCTGGATCCAACGGCTGGCGAACACCGCGGTTTCGAACACTTTTTCCAACTGGCTGCCCGGGGACGAGGTGTTGGAGACGGACTGTGAATCGGATGACATGGGGCTCCTGATTAATGGTGATGCCGACGTACGGGAAGGTACGGCCTGATGGGAGCGGTATCCTAGACAGCAACAACGTAACTGTCAAATCCGACCGTCTCGGTTCCGTCCGGGGGATCGGCCGGAGACAGGCGGCTACGTCGGCAGTGATTGGACGGCGCCCGGCAGATCAGGCTCCGGACCCGGGACGGAGAGCAGCCGGACGGTGTCGACGACTTTTCGATCTTCAAGAGATTTGTCGAAGAAGAAATCCGCGCCGGCGTCGGCGCAGGCCGACCGAAGCTCCTGCGACGCCTGATTCGTCACGACGATCACCGTCGGGCGCAGAAGCAGCTGCTTGAGGTGCCGAAGCACATCGATGCCGCTCCCGTTCCGCAGTTCGGCCTCGAGGATGACGAGATCAGGTTTGCGGTTGACGATCATCGCGGCGGCCTCTTCGGATTCGGAAGCCTCGCCGATGACGGCGATTCCCCGGATCTTCCCCAGGCGGCGTTTGAGCCTTGCACGGGTGGCCGAATCCTGATCGACGAGTACGATGTTCATATCCCGGTTCCAGCGAGTCCGCAGCGAAAGGATTGCCCGTCGATCGGCACGGTCGTCCGACGAGCCGGAGGGCGGGCGTCCCGCGTGGGGCGGGGCAGATGCCGGGGAGGCATGCAGGCCGCCTCCTCGTCGCCTGTCCGATCAGTGGGACGTTCGGACAGCATGAGGGTGTTCGTCCAGCGAGCCGGCTTTCCCCTCGATGAGTGCCGCGAACGGCAGCGTGATCGAGATGGTCGTCCCGTGGCCCGGCTCTCCGACGATGGCGACCGTCCCGTCCAGCATGGCGACACGGTCGCACATGCCCCGCAGTCCGAGCGACCCGCGCTGTTTCATCTGGTGCCGGTCGATGCCCTTTCCGTTGTCGACCAGCTCCAGCACGAGTTCCTCGGTCCGTTCGAACAGCGTGATGTTCACGGCAGAAGCCTGGGCATGGCGCACGACGTTGGTGAGGAACTCTTGAACGATCCGGTAGAGCGCCGTGGATGAATCGAGGGTGATTTTGAGATCCCCCAGCGCCGGATCGATGAGCGTGCTGCATTGGATGCCGGTCCGGGTCTGGAATTCCTTCGCGAGGCATTCGACGGCGGGCAGGAGCCCCAGATCGTCGAGCATGCTCGGATGCAACGAGGTGGCGGTCTGCCGGATGGAGACCATCAGGGCTTCCACCGCCGCAATCATGGCCTCGGTCTTCTTGATGAGCGAAGCGGGGTTGACGGCTTGAGGTCGCTGCCCGAGGTTGCTGCGCAGCCACGTGAGGTCGAACTTCAGTCCGGTGAGATGCTGCCCGAACTCGTCGTGCAATTCCCGCGCGATTCGCCGGCGTTCCGCTTCTTGCACTTTGAGAAGCTTGCGGAGATTTTCCCCTCTGGACTGTTGTGCAGGCATGAGAGTCGGCCCTCCCTTCTGTTGATCGTTGAACCGGCCGTCCGCCATTCGTCCGGGCGCGCGCGCCGGCGTCGTGCTTACGCGCACCATCCGCTTCATGGGTTTCGTGAGTTTGTCAAACTTCATGCCGCATCCTCGCGGGACGTCACACGGCCGACAACACCGGTCCCGGCGCATACTCGGCCGTGATCCTGGTGCCGCGCCCGATCTGTGACGATATGGACAGTTGCCATCCGAGCTTTTCCACCCGGGATGCCATGTCGGCCAGGCCGTAGCCCGTCCGCTGCCGATCCGTCGGCGAGAACCCCTTCCCGTCATCGCACACCGTGAAGGCGATCCGCGTTCGACGGCTGTGCAGCGCGATCGTGGCCCGGGAGGCTTCCGCGTGACGCACGCAATTGCTCAGCGCTTCCCTGGCCACCGTCAGGAGCTCGTGGGCTTCTTCCTGGGTCAGGCACGCCAGCGCATTCGGCCGGATATCGAGCGTGACGGCGAGCGGGCTGATCGACGTGTAGGCGGCGACCAGGCGCCGAAGCTCCGAGGTCAGGCTGAACCGGTGAAGCGTTCCTGATTCAAGCCGGAGAATGAGCTGCCGGAGGTCCCGGACCACCCGATCGATCTGCTTGATGACGGAGTCGCCGGCCCGCGCGGTGCCCTCCGCGGCCTTCGAGCCTCTCGTGGGATTCGTGCGAAGGGTGAGGCTGACGGCATTGAGCGATCCCAGAATGCGCTGGTGAAGTTCCCGACCCAGCCGGCTGCGGTCCTCAAGGAGCGCCCCCAATCGTTCCTCCGCCGCAACGAGCGCCAGCGCCAGGTCGCCCCGTACGTTTCGGCTCTGGCCGGGCCAGGCATTGTCAGAGGAAGTCTGACGAGATTCCCGATTGTGTGTGGACGGACGTGCCGGTTCCGTCGAAGCAGGCTCACGAAATCCACCAATGATCGTAAATCCGCAAGAATCCTGTGCCATCAAGCCATCCTCTCCTTATCCCGTCCCCGGAACGCACCGGCGCAAAGACGCAGCAGGTAGATGATTCAACTGTACGCGAGGTCCGCGCGATGGTCACCTGGCGGTTCCGCCAGGTGACGGAATGCTGACATTTCTGAAACGATCCCCGCCATTCGTGACTCAAAGTCCGTCAACCGCAAAGGGGGGCATGATGATGCAATCGGTGATGTCGGAGGCGAAGAAGCTGTGTTTTTCCGAGGGCGAGTTTCTGGTGAAGACCCTGGAGAGCGAGGAGGAGTTGCGGGAAGCCTATCGATTGCGGCACCGGGTGTTTGCCGAAGAGTTGAAATGGGTGCCGGAAACAGGCAGCGGACTTGAAACGGACATCTACGACGCCTGGAGCCATTCCATCGGAGTGTTCTCCGACTGGGGGCGGCTTCTCGGGATCGTGCGCATGACGCAGGCTCCGGTGCCCTTCATGCTGGAAAGCGAATTCAGCGCCTGCCTCGTCGGCTCGCACAGGGTGCGCAAGGAACTGGATACCGCCGAGATCACCCGCCTGGCGGTCGACCCACGCATTACGGATCGCAGCCTATCCACGAAGGTGATGTGCACCGTGATCAAGGGCGCGTACCAATGGTGTCTGGCGCATGAGGTCCGCTTTACCTACATCGTGGTCGAGAAGCGGCTGCTCCGCGCCCTCCGTCTCATGGGATGGCCCTGTCAAACCATCGGCGAACCGGTGGCGTTGCCTCCCGCCCAGGCGGTGTCGGTCGCCTCGCTCATCGATCTCGATGAGTTCCGTTCCAACGGCGCCGGCAAACGTCCCGAGGCGCTGAGATGGTTCTCGTCGATCGATGCGCAGTCTCCCGCCCGAAACGGCCGCATGCCGATGTCCGACCGGACGCTGTCGAGGAATTTTCAAACGCAAGGGGAGGCGGCCTGAGGAGTCCGTCCGTGGGATGAAAAGGCCGTTGAGGGCCGCCTGCGCGGGCGATCCGGTCAGACCGCCGTGGGCAGACCGTGCAGATTGGGGAGTCCGTGCTCCAGGGCCGTGGCGACGGCCTGCGAGCGTGAGGTCACGTCCAGTTTTGAGAAGATGCTCTCGACGTGGAAGCGGATGGTCCGTTCCGTCACGCCCAGGATCTGGGCGATTTCCCAGTTCGTCTTCCCGTTCTTCATCCAGTTCAGGATGGTCAGCTCGCGAACCGTGAGTTGCTTGACGCATTTGTCCAGGGTCGACGCATGTCTGGGCTCCGCCCGTATGAGCGCGAGATGGAGATGGTGGCCCAGGTATTCGACCAGGTTGAGGTACCGCTCCGCTTCGATGCCGTCCATTCCGGCAAATGAACAGAACGTGGCGACCCCGCAGGCGTTATCGGCGGCGGCCGTCGTGATGCCGTCCCCCAGGCCGAATTCCCTGGCAGCCTGGATAAAATCCCGTTCCTTCTCGGAATCCGCTGTGCTGTACGCGGCCTTCCAATGGCGAGTGCCGGGAGACTGCATCGCCGATTTGAACACCGGATCCACTTCGTAATAGCTGTTCTGCCAGTAGAGACGGAGCCATTTATCGGGATAACTCACGTTGATGACGTTCATGAATCCCTGAAAGGTCCCTCCTGGTCCCAGGCGCGCAAGTCCGCCGAGCAGGCGATTAAACGGAAAGAGCTCCTGAAACCGTACCAGCACGTCCCTGATTTCCTGGGACGTTTCCGCTTGCGCCGCATAATGCACGACTTCGAGGGCGTTCTGGCATTCCTGCTTTGACAGATTGTCGAACAGTTGTTTGGGAAAGGCCCGACTGGGGATTCGTGCCATGAAGCACCCGGACTGAAAGGGGATGAAAAGTAAGTCCAGTATACGCTGAGCGATGACGGGATGAAAGAGGGAATTGTATTCCTCACCCTGCGGGAGCGGCAGAAGCGAGTTCCTGATGGTCTTACGCAGAATTGCCAGTGTGGACCAAACAAGGGGCCCCCTGTACCATTGCGCGATTCTTTTTCGACCTCATCGGAAGTTTCCCGGCATGGTCTGGTTCGTCGCTGTTCTGGTCTCGATCTCGCTCTGGCTCCATCCGGCTTTCGCCGCTGCTCAAGCCATTCGGTTTCAGCCGCAGGGGGCTGCGGCCGCAGGTCAAGGCAACGCGTTCAGCGCGCAAGCGGACGATGCCTCCGCGATTCATTTCAACCCGGCCGGTTTGACTCAGGCCGAGGGAATCCAGATTCTCGGAGGGACGGCCCTCATGGGAGGGTCGGTCAAGGTGAAGACCCAGGCGGGCGCGGATGTCCGGGGTGATTTCGGCGGTAGCGCCGTGTTTCCCCCGCCGAGCCACGGCTACTTCAGCGCCAATCTCGGCGCCGTGGGATGGCGGAGTCTTTCGGACATCACGGTCGGGATCGGTCTCACCACGCCGTACGGGCTCAACACCAGGTATCCGACGGACGGTCCGTTCAACTCCGCGTCGACGTCTTCGATGCTTCCGCTGATCGATATCAAGCCGACGATCGCCTACAAGCTGAGCGATCAATTGGCGTTCGGGCTCAGCGCGGATGTCTACACGTTTGCCAGTTTTCTGGGAGAGGGACATGTCGAGCAGCGTCTCGTCTGGCCCGGCGGCTCGGGGATTCCGGCGGGCGCGTCGGTGGAGTTCCAGGGCAAAGGGACGGGCGCCGGGTTCACCGCCAGCATGCTGTACACTCCCATGCGCAATGAGCAGGGAAAGCCTCTGGCGTCGATCGGGCTGATCTATACGAGTCAGGCCCGGTTGCCCTTGGACGGCGCGCTGTGGGCCAACGGCGCCAAGGTCACCGATGCCTCGACCGCCATCGTTCTCCCGCAGATTTATCGTGGAGCCGTCGCCCTCTGGCCCGTCCGGGACAGCCGGCACGAATGGAAGCTGGAACTTGATGTGGAATACGTCGACTGGAAATCAGTGCGCAACTTCGACCTGCAGTTTCCCCAGGGAGGGACATTGCCCGGGCCCCAGCAGTGGAACACCGTGCCCGTGATTGCCGTGGGAACGGAGTACAAGCGGATGGATCCCGACTGGCTGTCGCGGTGGGACGTGGCGGTCCGGGCAGGCTACACCAGAACGGAAAACCCGATTCCGGACACGACCTTCAACCCGGGCATCGCCTCGTTTACCGCCAATACTCTGTCCGTGGGAGCCGGCGTGTTGTGCAAGGACGGCGGAAGATTTCTCGGCATGCTGGCCTGCGGGGGGGCGGAGAGTTCGCGCCTGGCGCCGAAGGCCGTCGGCTTCGACCTGGCCTATCAGGCATGGATCTATGAGCCGCGGACCATCACCGCGAATCTGAATCCGACGGTCAACGGACACTATCGTACTTCAATCCACCTCGGCATCCTCTCGTTCAGCCTCCGGTACTAGCAGGCTGTTGAGCAAGGCCG
>DIHJ01000037.1:0-33618 GCA_002420105.1 Nitrospira sp. UBA5699 | reverse complement strand
AGGCCGCCAGCGGCGTTCTCGCGTCGCTCAGAGGCTCAACGTACGGGACAGAGTACGCGTCGCCTCTTCGCTCGCCGCGGCCTTGCTGGACAGCCTTTCTGAACAGCCTGCGGGGCATTCAGATCCCGTCAGCCACTTCGCGCGCAGATCCTTTTGGGGGCGGCGCAGGGTTTGTCACCACACTGCCAGCTTCGTCCGTCACGGCCGGAGGCCGCTTCAGGACGGCGGACGAAGGTCGAGCGTCACGCGGGTTCCTTTGCGGGGAGACGTCCGGATTGCGAGGCGGGCGTCGAGTTTCCTGGCGCGTGACCGCATGTTTCTGATGCCCATCCCGAGCATCCCGTTCTTTCTGAGGGAAAACCCCGCGCCGTCGTCCGCTACCTCCAGCCGGACGCGCCCTTTGTACGAGGCGAGCGTGAGCGAGCGGTCGGCGGCGTTGGCGTGCCGGAAGCTGTTGCTGAGCGCTTCTTTGGCGATGGCGAGCAGGTGCACGGTCTGTTCGGGTGACAGACGCAAGGCGGCGTCCTCGTCGATGGTGAGCGCGACGGGCCCGGCCCCCGTCGACAGGAAGGAGTCGGCCAGCGAGCGAAGCGCTTCGGCGGCGCTCTCCGTCCGGACCGCGGGCACCTGCATGCGGGGAATGAAGTTGCGCACTTCGCGGATCAGCGCGTTCAGCTGGCTCACGGAACCTTCGAGCCGTTTCGCGTCGGCGAGCGAGATCCGCTGCATCCGCTGTTTGGTCAGTTCCAGGCCCATGCCGACGGCATACAACGACTGGAGGAGATTGTCGTGCAGGTCCTGGCTCAGCCGCTCCCGTTCTTCGAAGGCGCGGCGGACCTCCAGTTCGCTTTGCCGCAATGCCGCTTCGGCGCGTTTTTGTTCGGTGATGTCGGTCCCCACGGTGACGATGCATTTGGTGTTGTTCAGCTCGATCAGCTCGCACGACACCAGAAAACGCCGCGCCGTGCGGTCTTTCGTATAGAAGATCAGGTCGAGATTGCGCAGCGAACCGTCGGCGCGGAGCCGGTCCATGAAGCTCTTGCGGTCCGCCGGGGTCGGCCAGAGTCCCAGCGTGATCGTGCTGTGGCCGACGACCTCGTCACGCCGATAGCCGAACAGCTGAAGCGAGGCGTCGTTCACCTCCAGACAGCGCCCGGTCTCCAGTTCGGTGACGATGATCGGGTGGGGACTCGAGCGGAAGGCCTTGCCGAATCGTTCCTCGCTGGCGCGCAGGGCTTCCTCCGCCCGCTTGCGCTCGGTGACGTCGATCCAGGATCCGACGATCTCCACCGGATTGCCGGCGGAGTCGTATACCAGCTTCAGCCGGTCGTGCATCCAGCGGTAGGTCCCGTCCTTGTGAAGAAAGCGGTATTCGTCCACATGAGATCCCCGCTCGCTCAGGCGGGAGAGTTCGGCAAAGACGCGCGTCCGGTCCTCGGGGTGGATGCGCGACGCCCAGAAGTCCGGCGCATCGACGAACTCGCGCGGTTCGTATCCCAGATGGTCGGCCACGTTGTCGCTGACGTAGGTCGCGACGTAATCCGGAGAGGGCCTGCAGGAGTATATGACCGTGGGGCTGGAGGCCATGAGGTGCTGGAGCCGTTCCCGGACGATGGTCAGTTCCCGTTCGGCCCGTTTCCGATCCGTGATGTCCTCGACGATGGCCAGGAGGAGGCGGGCCGGTTCGCCGGGCAGCTGCAACGAACTGGCGGTCACGTTGACCCAGATGCACCGGCCGTCTTTGCGCAGGTATCGCTTCTCCAGGCTGTAGCCGGGGATGTCTCCGCGCAGGAACCGGTCCGTCAGGATCCGGTTGTCCGCCAGATCGTCCGGATGCGTATAGAGCGCGTAGGGCTGTCCCAGCAGCTCCTCTTCGGAATAGCCCACCAACTTCTGGAAGGCCGAGTTGATCTTGCGGAGTGTCTTGTTCCCGTCCAGGATGCACATGCCGACCGGGGCGTTTTCGAACATCAGCCGGAACCGCTCTTCGCTCCTGCGCAAATCCTGCTCCGCCTGGCGTCGCTCGAGTTCGCTGCCGAGCCAGCGGGCCATCAACTGGAGGAAATACTTGTCCGATTCGGTGAAGGTGGCCGGATAGGGTTGCGGGCTCAGGAACGAGATGGAGCCCACGGCTTCTCCGTGCACGGACAGCCTCGCTCCCAGGTACGATTCGAACGGGAGGCGGGCATAGGCCGGCAGGTTCTTCCAATCGGATGCTCCGATGTGCTCGAAGGCGATCGGCGCATCCGAGCGCAATGTGTCGAAGCAATAGCTGTCGCGCAGGGCGAGCCTGGTGCCTTCTGCCGGCAAGAGGAGGTCGGACCTAATGGCGGTCAGCTCGAGTTCTTCGCCTTGCGTGCTGGCAAAGATGCCGACGGGCAGTTGAAATCTCCGCCGGCCGAGGTCGAGCAGGGCGCGAACCTGTTCCTCAAAGCTTGAGGCGGTGCCGGAAGTAATCTCGTACAGCTCGCGAATGGCCTGTTCACTCAGCAGCAGCGAGGCTTCCATCTGCTTGCGCTCGGTAATGTCCGCCAGGAGGCCGAAGGTGCTGACGATGGCGCCCTGCTCGTTCCGGAGCAGTGTCGCCCAGAGCGAGAGATCGATCGGGGTCCCGTCCTTTCGGACGCGCCGGAGCTCCGCGCCCAGGAGCTGCCCCTGTTCCATCAACTCGGCCCAGAGCCGGTCCGACTGTTCCCGCCGATCTTCGGTGAGGAACGGGGCGGGGCGTCCAAGGACTTCCTGTTCCGACCAGCCGAACATCGACTCGGCCGCATGATTCCAGAGTGTCACGTTCTCCCCGCGGTCGTCGAGCGCCATGATGGCGAGCGGCGAGGTCCTGATGAGCGCCTCCAACGTGCCGGTCAGGGTGCGGGCTTCTTCCTCGGCGGCTTTTCGTGCGGTGACGTCCTCGCACATTACGAGCACGATCAGGGCGCCACGATGATCCCGAACGGCTCTCGCGGTTTCCCTGACCCAGAGCCGCCGGCCGCTGCGGTGCACCTTCTGAATGTCCCATTGAAAAATTCTGTACGGGCTTCGGGCGCAGACGACGAGCTGCTCGCGGACCGTCGCGTGATCGGCCGGATCGAAGACGAGGAGCACCGATCGGCCGATCAACTGCTCGGGCTCATACCCCAGTTGCTCGGCGCCGAACCGGTTGACGGAAAGCGTCGTGCCGTCGGGCGCCAGGGCGAAGGACATGGAGGGAGTGTTTTCATAGAGCAGCCTGAAGTGATCCGTCGCCGGCGCCTCGGCGGGCGGACCGCCGGATAGCGACGTCGCCCGTTCCTGTTCGAGCTCGGCCACCCGTTGCCGCAGCCGCTGCAGTTCTTCGGCCAGATCGGATGCAATTCCCTGTGAGGCAGCCATTACGCTCTCCGGGCCGGGACGTGCGGAGTCGGCGGATAGGATAGGAGGATGCCTGCCGAAAATCCAGTGGAAAGGCCGCCCCCTCGCTAGCGCGGCGGGGCTTGATCCGGAGCGTCGGAGGAGGCAAGGGTCCTGAGCGCCCGGATGGATTGCGTCGTCAATCCGGCTTCGCGCAACTCGTCGTCCGAGGCGCCCTTGATGCCCTCAAGGGTCTTGAACCGGTTCAGCAGGGCCGATCGGCGGATCTCCCCGATGCCGATGATCCGGTCCAACCGGGACGCGAGGAAGGCGCGGCCGCGCAGGCGCCGATGATAGGTGACGGCGAAGCGATGGGCTTCGTCGCGGATCCGCTGCAGGAGGTGCGTGGCGGGGGCGGTCGGCTTCAACGGGATGGGATTCTTCCGTCCGGCGAGGAAGATGCGCTCCTCCTTTTCGCCGCGGGCTTTCGCGAGGCCGAGGATCGGAATTCCCTCCGCGCCGGCCTGCCTGAGCCCGTCCATGGCGGCGGCCAACTGACCCGGCCCTCCGTCGATCAGGACCAGGTCGGGCCTCGCGAGGCCCTCCGACGTGCCGTACCGTCGGGCGACGACTTCCTGCATGCTGGCAAAATCGTTCGCCCCGATGACGGTCTCGATCTTGAACCTCCGGTAATCGGCCTTCTTCATCCGGCCGTCCTCCCAGACGGCCATCGACGCGACGGATTGGCTCCCCATCGTGTTGGAAATATCGAAGCCTTCGATCCGCCGGGGGGGCCTCTCCAACCGAAGGAGCCGCGTGAGTTCCTCGACGGCCTGCCGGTCGGTTTCTTCGTCCCGGAGGTGCCCGGCGATCGCCGAGGCGGCGTTCTCTTCCGCCAGCAGCACGAGCTGGTGTTTCGTGCCGCGCTCCGGAGCCAGCACGCGCACGGTCTCTCCCCGTTTGTCGGAAAGCCAGCGCGCGATGAGGTCGGCGTCGGGGATCTCGACGGGAATGAGCAGCTCTCGAGGCGGCTGCCCCTCCTTGTTGTAAAACTGTTCGATCGCGCCGCGGACGAGTTCCTCGTCCGCGGCGTCCGCGGACTGGGGCCAGAAGAAGTCCTTGCGGCCGATCAGGAGCCCTCCGCGCACGAACAACAGCTGAAGGTCGACCGCCGAACCCTGACGGGCGATGCCGACCACGTCCTGATCCACCGATGCGATCTGCGTGATTCGCTGCCGCTCAAGCGTGCGCTCGATCTTGAACAGGCGGTCGCGCAGCCTGGCCGCCTCCTCGAAATCCTCCCGCTCGGCGGCCGCTTCCATCAGGGCACGGAGATCGTCCAGCAGTTCCCGATCGCGTCCTTCGAGAAACTGCCGGACCTGCCGGACGATCTTATGGTAGTCCTCCTGCGACTGATTCCCCGTGCAGGGGGCCATGCAGCGCTTGATCTCGAACTCGATGCAGGCCCGCTCGGCCCTGCCGTCGATGTCGATCGCGCAGGTCGCCAGCGGGAAGACCCTCTTGATGACTTTGAGCGTTTCACGGAGCGCGCCGGCCGGGGTGTACGGACCGTAGTAGAGGGCTCCGTCTTTTTGCACGCGGCGGACGATCGACAGGCGCGGGAAGTTCTCTTTGACCGGCAGGCGCAGGTAGGGGTACTGCTTGTCGTCGCGGAGGACGACGTTGAAGCGCGGGCGGTGGCGCTTGACGAGATTGCTTTCCAGGATCAGCGCTTCCAACTCGGACCGCGTGACCATGGTTTCCACGTCGGCGATCTGGCCGACCAGCAACGACGTCTTGGGAGAGTGGTCGGCGCTCTTCAGAAAGTAGGAGCGCACACGGTCGGCCAGCCTGGCCGCTTTCCCGACATAGAGCAAGTCGCCGGCGTGATCCTTGAACAGATAGACGCCGGGCTGCTCCGGCAGGAAGGCGAGCTTGGATTGAAGAGCGTCGTTCGTCATGCGTCAATGGTAAGGATAGCAGGAACCGCCGGCGGTTTTCCTCCGTGACCGTGCGGTTGACGATTGACGCGCGGCGGTTGACGAGGTCTACCGCAGCGATCGGACGAAGGACGGGCTGAGCGTGCCCCGCGCCACTTCCGCCACCGGTCCCTTCATCGTGAGGCTGAAATCCCCGGCCACGTCGATGTTGAGCGTACCTCCCGGCATTCTCACCGTGACGGGGCTCTTGACCAGGCCGAGGCGGACCGCCGCGCTCGCGGCGGCGCAGGAGGAAGAACCGGACGCCTGCGTCTCGCCCGCGCCGCGCTCCCAGATGAGGATGAAGATGTCTTTGGGACCGGTGGGGACGGCGAGTTGGACGTTGGTCCGCTTCGGGAACAGGGCATGGTGTTCGAGCGCCGGCCCGAGGGCGAGCAGATCCTCGCGCGACCAGGATTCGCCCGCCGGCTTGAAGACCACGCAATGGGGATTGCCCACGCTGACGCCGGTGAACAGGAGCGGGCGGCCGGCCGCTTCGATCGGCTGCTGAATCAGCTCTTCCGCTTGGAGCGCGCAGGGCAGGGCCGCCGGCTTGAAGGTCGCCCGGCCCATCTCGACGGTGGCCGCGCTCGCGTCGCCGTGGCGATCCAGGTGCAGCTCGATGGTGACCAGGCCGCCCTGGGTCTCGACGGTGAAGCGCTTCCTCCTGGTCTTGCCGGTGGCGTGCAGATAGCGGGCAAAGATGCGGAGGCCGTTCCCGGACTTCTCCGCCTCGCTGCCGTCCGGATTGAAAATGCGCAGGCCGAAGTCGGCCTTCTTCGTGGGGACGAGCGCGAGAATGCCGTCGCTTCCGAGGCCCCAGTTGCGGTCACAGACGGATTTAATGTTCTTGGGCGTCAGCCTGAACGTCAGTTCTTTCGGGTCCATCACGATGTAATCGTTGCCGAGCCCATGTCCGCGGAAAAAGGCGTTCTTCATGCTGTTCCCCCTCGCTGGAAGAAGAATGGACGACGAGACTGTTCCGAAAAGCGGTGCGGGATTATACCGGAACGAGGGTACCTTGTCAGGAGGACCGTAAGACCGGTTCCGCGCTGAGCCGCCAGGGATGCTGTTTGAGCCTGACCGAGATTCAGACGACAGTGCGATGGTTAACAGAATTCAATCAGATTCGCCAGGGGCGTAGTGAGGTACTCACAGGTGCTGAAGGCCGGGCTCTCAGGGCGATGAAGTTTCGGAGGGGTTCAATGGAACAACCACGCCCGCATGCCCTGTATTCCCGTGAAACGAGCAGTTGTTGTGTTCGTCTGATTCCAGCACGGACCCGTCCGTATCGGCGCAGGCGGCCAGATAGTACGTGCCGGCGGGCAGCTCCCTCGGAAGGAGAAATTGTAACTGTTTGACTTCGCTGCGTTCGCCGGGACCCAGGGCCGGAACGGCTCGCTCACCGACGACGCGGGCTTTGGCGGGGTTCACAGGGTTCGTCACTGACAGGAAATACCGCGTCGTAGACGCGGCGGCAGGGAAACTGCCGCTGTTCTGAGTCCAATCGGTCGCAAAAAAAGTTTTACCTCCTCCGGACATGAGGACGGGGGGAGCAAACAGCGGGATCACGAGATCAGGCCCGCCCCAAGTGACCTCAGCATAATTCTCATCCAGGAACACGTCGTCGCCTTCATGCAAGACGGTAATCGTATCTTTGCCGGACTTGGTCCCGCCGTAGCGAAAGGTTAGCGTCCCGTTCGCATCGGTCACGCCCCGAAAAGGCTTCACCATGCCGGCATGAGGCCCATCGATCACGCGAAACGCCAGGGGAAAATTCGGGAGAGGAGGATTCGAGGGGTCGGCAAGATTTTTGACCGAGGCGGTTAAGATACAAACCGTTCCGAGAGGGATAGGAGCAGTTGGTGTCGAGAGAAGAACCCTGGGCTCAATACGCGTGACGGGGCTGACGGCACGCCTCTCCGGCTTTTGAGATTCGGACCGGACAGGGCCTGCTCCATATTCTGCTTTGTGGGTTTCCCACCAGTTTTTCCATCGGGCGATCACATGCGGGAGCGCTTTCTTGCTCACCTCATAGTGGTCGGGGTCGGCATTCGGAGGGACACGCTGAATCGTTCCGTTCGGTCCGATCGACAAATGAGTGGCTTGCACAAGAGCCTTGACGATCGCAAGCAGAATATGAGCCGAACGTTCCTGATCCGTGAACCGATCCAGTGCCTCGATAAGAGGCGGGATGCTCTTTTCCTTCAAGAAGACCGGCAGCATTTCGGCCTCATGCCATGGGTTGTTCGCCGTCTTCAGTCTGCGAGCTAACGCTTTCCCAATCTTGATGTCATCAGGAAAAGTTTTGAGGAGAGGATATAAAACAACTTCATCCTCGTAGCGTTGCTCGGGACCGAGACCCTCCAACGCTGCCAGGAGCAGATCGCGCCACTCCGGGGCGCGGCTGTCCTTGCCGGCGAATCCCGCGAGAATGCATTTGAAGTGCGGGCTACCGACAGGCCGGAGGCCAAGCAAATTGATCTTGAGGGCTTGAAAGTCTTGCGCGCCTTCGGCAATGAATTTCAGTTCATCGCACCCCCAGTCCACTGGAGGCATCGCTTTGACATAGCTGCTCAGGAACCGGGGACGAAAGTGTTTAATTGATTCAAACAACACGGAATAGGGGATGGTATCGAAGCTGGGCTGATACACCTGAGGGAGGATCTTCAGGAGGCTTGCGTACACCTCAGGGCAAGTCACAGCGCGCATAGGAGGGGACTTTCCAGGGTCTGGCACGTAGTGATCCCATGTTCTTTTTTCCCGATCCCAGCGGGACACTCCCAGGTCTGTAGCAACCCATAGATATTTCCGGTCCAGGAGAAGATCCTTCACCATGAATCCACAGGGCCCATCGTCTTTGCCCTCGAAGGTTTCAATACGGCCGGTGTTCCATTCGTAGCGAACTAGCCCGTGAGCGAAGCCGTCCGGGCCTTCATAATTTCCCACCGTGCCGAGCCAAAGAGCCTCTCCATCATGCGCGAGATGGCTGATTGACACGTCGCGAAGCACCTGGGGCCGACGGATCTCCATCTGTTGAGTCTTTGGATGGTACCGTCCGATACCCCCGACACCGGACATGCCTTCTCCGTCATAGAAGCCGATTCCGAACCAATTAAATTCTCCATAACGGGTCCAGGCATAAACTTGCTGCTCGATTTGCTCTGCCTGCTGCAAACTTGGCCGTAAAGCAACGGCTTCCTTCCGTGGCAGCGTGATTGGCGGGATGGCAGTCTGTTCAACCCGCTTTTCCGGAAGGCACGTGAAGTCCATATCCTTTCCACAGGCAAACGACTTCTCAGGCTCCCAGCCTTTGGCAACACTAAATCGCAGGATGGGCCTCGCGATGGGAAGCCCTTGTGCTCCGGGTTGCATAAATCTTCTTCCCAGGAGTGCTCGCAACCCTGATGCAGTCTGTTCAAGTCTAACAACCGAGGGGTAATAGTGCTCCTCAATGCTGTCAACACCGCTCCAGGCCTCCGGGACGAGCAAGAGGAGGAACGCGACAAGCGAGCCGACGAACCGTGAGTGAAAAAGCGCGAGCTGATTCGCGGTGTGCCGAAACATGGAGTTGATTTACTCGACCCTCAACCTACACGATCGCCGTCCCAGGCGGCCGCTCGATGAGTTCCACCTCATAGCCGTCCGGCGCGTCGATGAAGATGAATCGGCTGCCGGATGAGGTCGTCGTCGGGCCGTCGGTGATCGGGACCCCTTTCGCGGTCAGGGCGGCGATCGTGTCGTCGAGGCTTTCGACCTGAAAGGCCAGATGGACGAGGTCTTCCTGGACTCTGACCGGACCGCCGGGAGGAAAACTGCAGAACTCGATCAGTTCCTCGCTGTTGGGCACGCGCAGGAACGCCAGGTGGGACCCGCGCGGCGAGGTTTTCCGTTCCAACACCTCCAGTCCCAGCACCTCGGTGTAGAACCGGAGGGTCTGATCCATATCGGTGACCCGCATGCGGGTGTGGAGGAGCTTCCTGATTTTCAATGTGGCATTGGTCATTGGTCAACAGTCAATGGTCATTGGAGCATGCGAGGGCCCTCTCAATCTACCATTGACCATTGACGAGTGACTACTGACTACTGACTTTTTCCCCTCGCCGGCCCCGTGGTTTTCCACAACAGAATCTCGGCGGTGTCGGGAATCAGAAAATTCGGCATGGGGCCGATTTCCCGGTACCCCTGTTTCTTGTAGAATTCGCGCGCCCCGCCGTTGAAATCCGAGACGCAGGCGAAGAGGTTCTTGGTCCGGGCAAACACCAGCGACTCGACGTGGCTCAGCAGTTCAGCCCCGATCCCCTTGCCTCTCGCCAGGGGCGCGACGCCGAGCAGTTCCAGGTAGTCGCCGAGCAGAAACTTCCGGCGGACGATGGCGACGGCCGCGACGGCCCCGTCCGCTTCCGCGACAAAGCACTCGCGGCCCTGCGGGACCGGACAAAAGATCCGTCCCCAGTCCTCCTGGGAATAGCCGAGCGTCTTCCAGGGATCGGAATCGCTCAGGATCGAGACGACGGCGTCGCGGTCTTCCGGTCGCATCGGTCTGATCGTATGGCCGCTCATCGGACCGGCTGCTTGCACGACAGGAGTTCGCTGACGGTCACGGGCTTGAGGCCTTTGCGGGGGAGGACGTCGGCTGTGAGGCGCTCGACGACCTGGCGGGTCTGCTTCCCCTTCCCGTTCGCGTGCAGCACGACGATGCTGCCCGGCTTGGCGCGCCGTTCGATGCGGGCCAGAATCTGGTCCGCCGAAAGCGTCGGATCGGGGTCGCCTGATTCGATGTTCCATTGAATGAACTTGAGCCCCAGGGTCTTGACCACGTCCACGGTCACGTCGTTGTACTCTCCGTAGGGTGGGCGGAACAGCACGGCTTCGTGGGCATAGTGCTCGCTGAGCAGTTTGACCGGACCGAGGATTTCCCGGCGTTGCTCGGCGTCGCTGTGCATCGGAAGATGGGCATGGACCTCGCCGTGGGTGCCGACCTCGAAGAAGCCGATTTCAAGAAGCCGCTCGACTTCGGCGTCGTGCTTGGCCATCCACCGGCCCGACAGGAAGAAGGTGGCCGGGATTCTGTGGTCGATCAGGTAGTCAATCAGCGCCTTGTCGTATCCCGTCCCCTTGCGGACCGGGCAGAGATCGAACGTCAGCGCGATTGCGGGGCAGGCCGGAGGCCCCGACCTGATGACCTCCGCCTGTGCGCCGGCGACCGGCGTCCGGGTCATCAATAGGGCGAGCGAGAAGCAGAAGATCGGGAGAGGGAATCGTCGGAGCATGCCGTTTAGTATACCCGAAGATTCACTCGCCGAAAGCCGCAAAACCTCCGTGTCATGGAAGGCGGGTTGACGGTCCGATTCCCGCGCTGATACCGTGGCCGCATGAATCTGCCGGCCTGGGAAATCGGACGGGCGCTGGGAATCCCCATTCGCGTGCATGCCTCGTGGTTCTTCGTCTTCGTGTTCGTGACCTGGACGCTGGCGACGGGGTATCTGCCCGAAGCCCTGCCCGGCCTCTCCGGCTCGCGCTACTGGGGCATGGGCGCCATCGCCGCCCTGTTGCTGTTCCTCTCCGTCCTGCTGCACGAACTCGGGCATTCGTATGTCGCGTTGCGCTATCGCATTCCGATCGGCCAGATCACGCTCTTTCTGTTCGGCGGCGTGGCCCACATGAGAAAAGAACCGCCGAGTCCGCTGGCCGAGTTTCTGATCGCCCTCGCCGGTCCGGCGGTGAGCTTTGCCCTCGGCGCGTTCTGCTTCGGCGCGGCCGTCGCGGCCGAGGCGCTTCCGCTGCCGTCCGGCGGACGGGGATTTGTGGTGCTCGGCGGTCTGCTCGGGTTCAACAATGTGGTGCTGGGCCTCTTCAATCTGATCCCGGGTTTTCCGCTCGACGGGGGACGGGCCTTGCGCGCGGGGCTCTGGGCGTGGAGCAAGAACTTCCATCGGGCGACGAGTCAGGCCGCATTCGTCGGGCTGGGGTTCGGCCTGCTGCTCGGCGCGGCCGGCGCGGCCCTCGTCGGCGGGGCGATCGCGGGCGTGCTGGACCATTCGACGGCGAGCAACGGGGGCTGGCTGATCTTCATCGGGGCGTTCCTCTTCGGAGCGGCCTGGAACACGAGGCGGCAGGTCGCGATCCGCTCGGCTCTGGCCTCGACCGCGGTCCGCGACGTGATGATCCGCGCCGTAGTCTCGGTTCCGCCGGACCTGACTGTTCAAGCCGTGGTCGATGATTTCTTCATCGCCTCCGGCTATGGAGGATTTCCGGTCTCGGAAGACGGACGGATTCTCGGCCTCGTCGCCGTCGAAGACGTGCAAGCCGTCCCGCAGACCCTCTGGGCCTGGCGGACGGTCCGGGACGTCATGCGTCCGGCCTCGCCGGATCACCTCATTCCGCCGGACTGGTCGATCATGCAGGCGATGGAGCGGATGGTGCTGACGGGATGGGACCGGCTGGTGGTGGTGGAGGCGGGACAGCCGGTCGGTCTGATCACGCGCTCCGCCGTCGCGCAGTTTCTGCAGCTGCACAAAGCGTAACACACAACAGGCAAAGGGTGGGCGGGAGGAGGCGTCACCCCTCAAACCCGCGGCCTATCCGTCCGCCCGGGCGACGGAAATGTTCTGCGCGATCGCGATGCGCACGAGGTGGACGACGAGGAGGAACCCGTACACGACGCAGAAGAATTTGAAGGTGACGCGATAGAAGTCCATCAGCAGCACGGGAAGGCAGAGGGCGAACAGCAGGCTGGCGATCAGGGTCACGAAGGTCAATCGGCGGCAGAATTCGTACGAGGCCTCCTTGCCGATCGGCTTCAGGGCGCGCGCGTACCGCTCTGCGCGCTGGAGCCTCGCGTCGCTTAACTCGGAATCGTTGGCTCCCCAATACCGGAGATAGAGATACCCTCCCAGGATGACGACCCACGGCATGGCCCAGAGGGGCGAATAGGCGCCGTCTCCATAGGTCTCGCTGCTGATGAGCGTGGCGAAGGAGGGGGCGTAGAGCAGCCCCAGGACCAACGGCAGGATCCGTTCGTCGCGGGGGCGCTCGCCCTCCGGGCCCCCGTGGATCAATTCCCGCTCGAAGAGCGGATAGCCGTACTTCAGGACGACCAGGGCGATGGCGGCGCTCATCGTTTTGTCCGGCACGTAGCGGATCCAGTTTTGGAACCAGTTGACGACCCACCAGCCGACATGTTCCCCCCAGGTGAGCCCGAACAGCGATTCAATGTACGAGTGCACCATCTGTTCCCATTGGAGCACGCGCGCATTCAGGCTGTCCGCGACGGCGGGGTTCAAGGCGAAAATCGAATGTTCATTCAGCGCGGCCTGCACGAAGGTGCCCGGGATGCTCATGATCACCGCGCCGCCGACCCCGAAGATGTAGAGGAACCACGCGTGCGACAGCGCGGAACTCCTGCCGGTGCGCAGGTATTTCTGGAATCCCGCCTGTCGGGCCATCCAGCCCCAATAGATCGCGCCGGTCATGCTGACGAGCGACCAGGGGAAGATCACCACGTCCGCTCCGGATTCCGGAAACAGCAGCCAGTTGACGATCGAGTTCGAGAGCAGCGCCGCGATGGCGCCCCACCAGGGGCCCAGGAGAAACGCGACCAGCGCGGTGCCGGTCATATCCAGGAACAGGATGCTCTCCAGGTGGCGGCTGAGCGTGAGTCCGACGTAGTTGAGCAGGAGCCCGGCGGCGACGATCACGCCGGTTTCGTACATGAGCAGATAGGAGGTGCCCCGCAAGGGCTTGGCGGAAAAGAAATCGATGCTCGCTGCGGGAGCCGACGCCTGCCGCTCCTGGGCGGCGGGCGCCTTACGGTCTTTCTTGGTGCTGAGCCGGTTCTGGATGTCGAGCAGTTTTTCCATCACCGTCAGCAGGGCGGCGATGAATCCGGCGATGGTGCCGCCCAGCATCATCAGTTCTTTCCCGATGTCTTCGTTCATGTCCGGCCCCTCCGTTCCGGGGTTCATTCTAGCCAGGAAGGGGGAGGGCGGCCAGAAAAACCTGGAAGCCGGCAGGTCGGAAATCAGCCGCCGGCGGGTCCTGGCGGGAACGCGAGGCCGGTCTGGGCGGCGCTCGCCGCTTCGGCCTGCGCTCGTTGCTGCAGGGCGTGGGCCACCGCCGCGCCGAAAAGGAGCAGCGCGGCGGAGTAGTAGATCCAGAGCAGGAGCAGAATCACCTCCAGGAGCGATCCGTAGAGGTTGGCATAGATGGTCGCATAGTCGTTGTACGTGACGAACAGCAGCTTGGCCGCCACCCAGAGGAGGCTGAACGTCAGGGAGCCGATCAGGGCTTCGCGCCATTGCGGCCGCCGCCGCGGGACGTAGCGGTACAGCGTGCCGACGGCGAGGAAGGCCAGGGTGAAGGGGAGCGTGTAGGTGAGGAAGAGATCGTGCGCGGCGAGGGCGATCAGGTCAAGTCCCCAGAGATGGGGCACAGAGGCGGTGAGGAAATTGACCGTCTGCGTGGCGACATACGAAATGATCAGCAGCAGGCCGACGGCGCCCTGCGAGGCGACCGCGATGGCCGTCGAGATCAAGGGGTGCCGTTTCCAAGTGCTGTCGAACACCACGTTGAGGGCGTAGTCGAGCTCGTAGAAGACCAGCGTGCCGAACCACGCGAAGGAGAGGAACACGAGCCAGCGGACCGTCTCCAACTCGCTGATCCGCTGCAATTCGACCGCCAGCCGCTCTCCCAGGGTGGGCAGGAAACCCTTCAGGAAGCCGAGCAGCACCTGCCCGCCGATCACGTCCTGACTGACGACGAAACTGACGCCGTACAGCAGCAGGAAGACGAGGGGAAACAGCGAGAGCAGGGAGAAGAACGCCAGGGAGGCGGCCAGGCTGGCGCAGCCGTGGCGAAGAAACGATTTGGCCGTATCGAGCAGCATTCGCCAGAGCGACGTCAGCATGGGTCTCATCCGCAGGCGGGTTTGCGCGACCGTTTCAGCCTAGCACGAGCCGGACTTCCCTGTACGGCCTGATGCGGGCCGGCACGGCTACTTGAGAGGCAGAACCGACTGGAGCGCGAGGCTGACCAGCGGATTGGGAAAGAGGCCGAACAGAATCACGCCGGCGACCGCGCAGGCCAGCACGACCGTCAACGCCGGCGACGCGACCAGCTGCGGGACTTCGCCGGCGGACGGATCCGGCTCGCGCATGTACATGACCATGACCACCCGCATGTAGTAGTAGGCGGAGATTGCGGCGAAGATCAGCGCGACAACCGCCAGCCAGGCCAACCCCGCTTCCACCGCCGCCATGAACACGTAGAACTTGCCGATGAATCCCGCCGTCGGCGGGATGCCGGCCAGCGAGACCATGAACACCAGCATCAGGAAGGCGGCCAGGGGCTGCCGTTTCGCGAGCCCCGCGAAATCCTCGATGTCCTCGCCTTCCAGCCCGCCCTTGCGGAACATGCCGATCACCGCGAAGGCGCCCAGGGTCATGAACGCGTAGAGCGCGAGATAGAGCATGACGCTGGCCAGGCCGGAGGCGCCGCCCGATTCGCCCATGCCGCGGCCCGCGGCGACGAGGCCGATCAGGGCGTAGCCGGCATGCGCGATGCTCGAATAGGCCAGCATCCGCTTGATGTTGGTTTGCACGATGGCCACGAGGTTCCCGAGGATCAGCGTGACCAGGCAGAGCAGAAGGAACAGGTTCGACCAGTCGGCTTTCAGCCCGCCGAGCCCTTCGACGAAGACGCGGAGAAAGGCGGCGAAGCTGGCGGCTTTGGAGGCGACCGCCATGAAGGCGGTGACCGAAGTCGGCGCGCCCTGATACACGTCCGGCGTCCACATGTGGAACGGGACGACCGCGAGCTTGAAGCCGAACCCCGCCGCCAGGAGAATCGTCGCGATCAGGAGCAGGGGGTCGTCGAATCCCCGGCTGCCGATCGCCGCGGCGACCGCGCCCAGCTTGGTGCCGCCGGCGACGCCGTACAGCAGGGAGATGCCGTACAGCAACAGGCCCGAGGAGAAGGCCCCCAGCACGAAATACTTGGCCGAGGCCTCCAGCGAACGCGGGGAGGACCGTTTGAGGCCGGCCATCACGTAGAGCGACAGCGACATCAATTCGGTTCCGAGATAAATCGTGAGCAAATCGGCGCCGGAGACCATCACCATCATGCCGGACAGCGCGAGGAGGATGAACCCGTAGTACTCGCCGAGCTGCAGCCGTTCGGCCTTCAGATAGGGGAGCGACATCAGAATGGTCAGGCCGGTGACGCCGTAGAGCAGCAGTTTCCAGAAGCGGGCGTAGCCGTCGACGACGACGAGATCGCTGAACGCCGACACGCGCAGGTTCAGCACGCTGATCTGTCCTCCGGTCAACCCGATGCAGAGGGCCAACGCGCCGAGGCTCAGCCAGGCCAGCAGCTCCTTCCTCGACGGCGGCGTGAGCGGCTCCAGGACCAGCAGCAGGCAGGCCGCGCCCACCACGATCAACTCCGGAAGGATGACAAGGAGGTCCGCCCCGTACGAGGTCATGGCTGCGGACCTCTCTCCGCTCCGGGGCCGCCGGACGTGAGCGCCAGCGCCGGCGGAGTCGCGGCCGAGGGGTGCGTCGCCGGAGCGACTTTCGTCCGCGCCATGCTCTCCAGGGTTTTCGCGACGCTCGCATGCATGCGGCTGACCACCGGATTGGGATAGAGGCCGATCCAGAAGACCAAGACGACGAGCGGAATCAGCGCGGCCAGTTCGCGCGGTCTCAAATCTTTCAGCCGGGGAAGATGGTGCGGCGAAGGCACTCCGAAGGCGACGCGCTGCACCATCCAGAGCATATAGGCCGCCGCCAGAATGATGCCCAGGGACGCCAGAGCCGTGGCCGCCTTGCTCCAGAGGAACGTGCCGATGAGGACCAGAAATTCGCCCACGAAACTGTTCGTGCCCGGCAGGCCGAGCGAGGACAGGGAGAAGATCACCAGCAGCGTCGCGTATTGCGGCATCGGCTTGGCCAGGCCGACGTTGTCGGAAATCAGCCTGCTGTGGGTGCGGTCGTAGATGATGCCGACGCAGAGGAAGAGAGCGCCGGTCGTGATCCCGTGATTGACCATCTGCAGCACGGCGCCTTCGATGCCCTGTTGGTTGAGCACGAACAGGCCGAGCGTCACGAACCCCATATGGCTCACGCTGGAGTAGGCGATCAGTTTTTTCAAATCGGTTTGGGCCAGCGCCATGTACGCGCCGTAAATGATCGCGACGATCGACAGCGCCGCGATGACCGGCGTCATTTCCCGGCTCGCGTCCGGAAGCATGGGCAGGCTGAAGCGCAGGAAGCCGTACGTACCCATCTTGAGCAGGACGCTGGCCAGAATCACGCTGCCGGCCGTCGGCGCTTCGACGTGGGCGTCGGGGAGCCAGGTATGGAACGGGAACATGGGCACCTTGACGGCGAAGGCGGCGAAGAACGCGAGGAAGAGCCAGGTTTGCAGCGCGGCCGGGTATGTGACCTGACTGAGCGCCTGGATGTCGAACGTGCGTCCCCCGTAGAAGTACAGCGCGAGAATCGCCACGAGCAGCAGCACGCTTCCCGCCAGGGTGTAGAGGAAGAACTTGATGGCGGCGTACAGGCGATTCGGTCCGCCCCAGACGCCGATCAGCAGGTACATCGGGATCAGCATCGCCTCCCAGAACACGTAGAAGAGGACGAAGTCCAGGGCCACGAAGACGCCCAGCATGGCGGCTTCCATGATGAGGAGCATGGCCATGAAGCTGCGGACCCTGGCGGTGATCGACTCCCACGAGATCAGGACGCAGAGGGGCATCAGGGCGGCGGTCATCAGCACCAGCGGGAGACTGATGCCGTCGAGGCCCAGGCTGTAATGGATCGGCGGCGCGACGATCCAGGTCACGTGTTCGGTGAATTGCATCTGACTCGACTGCGGATCGAACAGCCACCAGAGCGGAAGGGCCAGAGCGAGATCGGCGAGCGTGACCCCGAGCGCGACCAGGCGGGCGGCCGCGTCCTTGACGAAATACAACGCGCCGGCCCCCGCCAGCGGCAGGAGAATCAGCATCGTCAACCAGGGAAATCCGCCGGTCTGCATAGGTCCTCAGATCATCATGAACAGCGTCAGGATGACGGCCGCGCCCAGCGCCATCCCCAGGGCGTAGTGCTGCGTCTGGCCGCTTTGCACGAGCCGCAGGAGCCATCCGCCCCAGGCGACGGCCCGGGCGATCCCGTTCACCGCGCCGTCGATGACGGCGACATCCACGCGGTTCCACAGTTCCGCCGCGGCGGTAAAGGTCGGCCGGACGATGCTGCGATCATAGGCTTCGTCCACGTACCATTTGTTGAGCGAAAGCTGATAGGCCGCCTGCCATTGCCGGGCCCAGCGGTCGGGCAGCGACGGGTTCAAGACATACGCGTAATAGGCGCCGGCGATCCCGAGCAATCCCATCGCGGTGGCCAGCAGCATGATGACGATCGCGCCGCCGCCATGGTGCGCCGCGTCGCTCCCCTCGGTCGCGAACATCGGCTCCAGAAACCCGGGAATGCCGACGTAGCCGGTCGCGATGCTCAGCACGGCGAGGATGATGAGGGGAACGGTCATGGTTTTCGAGGGCTCATGGACGTGCCCCGCATGGTGGCGGTCCACGTGCGAGGGGCCCCAGAAGGTGACGAACACGAGCCGGAAACTGTAGAAGGCCGTCAGGAGCGCGGTCAGCAGGCCGCAGACGGTCAGCACCTGGCCGAGCGTGCCGGCGGACCAGGCCGACACGAGCAGGTCGTCCTTGCTGAAAAATCCCGCGGTCAGCGGGAAGCCAGCGAGGGCCAGCGATCCTACGACGAAGGTCCAGTAGGTGACGGGCAGTTGGTCTTTTAGTCCGCCCATCTTCCGCATGTCCTGCTCGTGATGGAGGGCGATGATCACGGAGCCGCAGCCCAGGAACAGGAGGGCCTTGAACGCGCCGTGCGTCAGCAGATGGTACATGCCGGCGCCGTAGGCGCCCAGCCCGCAGGCCATCATCATGTATCCGAGCTGACTCATGGTGGAGTAGGCCACGACGCGCTTGATGTCCGTCTGCGTCAGGGCGATGGTCGCCCCCAGCATCATGGTCAGGCCGCCGACGAGGGCGACGACGGTCATGGCCGCCGGAGACAGGTTGTAGAGCGGGGCCAGCCGGGCCACCATGAACACGCCGGCCGTCACCATCGTGGCCGCGTGGATGAGGGCGGAGATCGGCGTGGGGCCCTCCATCGCGTCGGGCAGCCAGACATGCAGGGGGACCTGCGCCGATTTTCCCACGGCGCCGGTGAAGAGGAGCAGGCAGATGACGGTCGGCACCGACACCTCCCAACTGCCGCCCAGGGGCTCGAGCAGGTTCATGACCCGTCCGGCGGGGTCGTGGAGTTTGGCGAAGACGTCGGCATAGTCCAGCGAATCGAACGTCGTCCAGACGAGCAGCAGGCCCAGGATGAATCCGAAATCGCCCACGCGGTTTACGATGAACGCTTTGGTCGCGGCGGCGCAGGCCGCCGGCCGCTCGTACCAATGGCCGATCAACAGGTAGGAGCAGAGACCGACGGCTTCCCAGAAGATGAACAGCTGGAGGAAATTATCGGCCAGCACGAGCATCAGCATGGAAAAGGTGAAGAGGGCGATGTAGCTGAAGAAGCGGGCATAGCCCGGTTCGCCCCGCATGTAGCCGATCGTATAGACGTGGACGAGGGCGCTCACGGTCGTGACGAGCAACAGCATCACCGCGGTCAGCCGGTCGATCGTCAGTCCGAGGTGCAGGTCCAGCGTGCCGGAGGTGAGCCAGGTGTAGAGCTGGATGGTCGAATGATGTCCGTCTGCCACGTCGATGAAGGCGAAGACAGAGATCAAGAAGGACAGGACCACCGCCGGTACCGCCACCAGATGCGCCTTGTCTTTGATCCAATGGCCGAAGAGCCCGAGGATCACGAACGAGGCCAGGGGAAGCAGTGGGATGAGTTCGTAGGCCATACAGAAACCCGTCAACCGGCAATCGTCATTGGTGAATCAGAATTCATGGCGCAATGGGCTCCCTCACGGTTGACGCTTGACGAATGACCATTTGACGCGTCCTTACCATTTGAGGAGCTGGAACTCATCGACGTTGATGCTGGACTTGGCCCGATGCAGCGCGATGATGATCGCCAATCCGACGGCGACCTCCGCCGCGGCGATCGTCAGGGCGAAGAAGACGAAGACCTGCCCGGCGACGTTGTGGAAGTACTGCGAAAAGGCGACGAAGTTGATGTTCGTCGCGTTCAGCATCAGTTCCACCGAGAGCAGAATGATGATGATGTTGCGCCGGATCAGCACGCCGACGAGGCCGGTCAGAAACACCACCGCGCTCAGAATGAGGTAGTAAAAGACGGGGATCGTCATTCGTCAACCGTCATTTGTGAGAAGATGTGCGCCAACGATATCCGCTCTGCGTTCGTGTGACGCTTGACGAGTGACGGTTGGCGCCTCATGTCCTATGCCTCACTTCCGCCGATGTCCTTCTTGGCCAGGATGATCGCGCCGATCATGGCGACGAGCAGGATCAGCGAGGCGACTTCGAACGGGAACAGATAGGTGGAATAGAGCGCGTCGCCCAACGCCTCCGTGTTGCCGAGCCCCTCGACCGTCTCGTTCGTATTGGCCGGCGCGGGCGGGATCGCCCGCCCTTTCAGCAGCGTCAGCATGACGGCCTCGACGGCCAGCGTGAGTCCAACGACGCCCGCCACGGGCCATTGCCGGTGATACCGGTCGTCCTGTTTGAGGTTCAGCAGCATGACGACGAACAGATAGAGCACCAGAATCGCTCCCGCGTACACGATCACCTGGACGGCGGCGAGGAATTCGGCCCGAAGGGAGACGTACAGCCCCGCCACGTGGAAAAACATGATCAGCAGCGAGAGGGCGCTGTAGATCGGATTGCGCAGCGCGACGACCAGGACCGATGCGACGGCGATCACCGCGGCGAAGTAGAAAAAGAAGAGCTGTTCCATCTAGACGGCGTCCCGCTTTCCTTCAGACCGAAGACAACCCTGCCCCCGCCCGGCCGGTTCGACGGCGCGTCGCCGGCCGGCTGATCGCTGCTGCCACGTTCAGTTCGGTTTCTGTGGTACGTGGCCGAACGAGACGTTGAAGAACGCGACGTTCGGATGTTGCAGTTCCAGGCGCTTCTCGCGGACCGGAAACGAGCGATCGCCGATGGCGAGCAGTTGCTCCTTGTTCAGGTGCAGCTGGCGCTTGTCGTAGACCGCCCACTCGAACTCCCGGGTCATGCCGAGCGCATCCACGGGGCAGGCGTCGACGCACATGCCGCAGAACAGGCATCGGGTCATGTCCATGTAATACTCTTTGGAATAGCGCTTCGTCGGTTCCCCCGGCACCTCGGCGCTGACGACGCGGATGACGCGGGACGGGCAGGCGGCCTCGCACAGGTCGCAGCCGACGCACTTCTCCGTGCCGTCATCGTAGCGCAGCAAGGCCAGCATCCCGCGGTAGTTGTCCGGGAGGGCGCGCTTCTCATGGGGGTACTGCAGGGTGATCGGCTTGTAGTGGAGCAAATGCGACAGCGTCGCCTTCATGCCGACGAGGATCTCGTAAAAGATGATCGTTTTGAACCAGGCTTTCAGTTTCGTCATCGGCTTGCCTGTCGAAGTCCTCACGAATGACCTCAAAACTCCTCGCCTCGTGCCGCTGGCCTCATGCCGGCCTACCTCGGGAAGAGATAGACCGCGATCGACGTCACCACGATGTTGCCCAGCGCGATCGGCAGCATGACCTTCCAGCCGAATTTCATCAGCTGGTCGTACCGGAGACGGGGCAGCGTCGCGCGCAGCCAGAAGAACAAAAACAGAAACAGATAGGCCTTGACGGTGAACCAGGCGATGTTCTCGGCCCAGGCGAACTGTCCGAGCCCGACGTGCTCGAGAATGGTGCCGGGGTAGGGGGCGTTCCATCCGCCCAGGAACATGGCCGCGGCGACGCAGGACACCAGCACCATGTTCGCGTACTCGGCGATGAAGAAGAACGCGAAGCGCATCCCGCTGTATTCCGTGAAGAAGCCGGCGACCAGTTCGCTTTCCGCCTCCGGCAGGTCGAACGGGACGCGGTTGGTTTCGGCAACGGCCGAGATCACGTAGACGACGAAGGCGAAGATCTGCGGCGCCGGCAAGGCGAACACGTACCAGTGCCAGAACCCGCCGGACTGGGCCTCGGTGATCTTCACAAGGCTGAGCGAGCCGGCGAGGATCAGGACGCCGACGATGG
Organism: Nitrospira sp. UBA5699; assembly: GCA_002420105.1. Taxonomy (GTDB): domain Bacteria; phylum Nitrospirota; class Nitrospiria; order Nitrospirales; family Nitrospiraceae; genus Nitrospira_C. The sequence continues at coordinate 12,079 of DIHJ01000037.1, read as the reverse complement.
CGAGCCCGACGTTCAATTCGTAGCTGATCACCTGCGCGGCGGACCGCAGCCCTCCCAGCAGGGAATATTTGCTGTTCGAGGCCCAGCCTCCGAGGATGATGCCGTAGGCGCCGATGGAGGCGAAGGCGAGGATGTACAGGATGCCGATGTTGATGTCGCTGATGACGAACGGTTCGACCGTGATGCCGAACAGCTCGAACTTGTTGCTCGGGCCGAAGGGAATGACGGCGAATCCGATCAGGGCCGGGACCATCGCGAGGATCGGCGCGAGGCTGAACATGAACTTGTTCGCGCCGGCCGGGACGATGTCCTCCTTGAAAAAGAGTTTCAGGCCGTCGGCGATCGGCTGCAGGATACCGTAGGGGCCGACTTCCATCGGGCCCATGCGGTCCTGCATCCAGCCGAGGACTTTCCGCTCGGCCAGGGTCAGGATCATGACCGTCAACATCACCACGCCCATGACCGCCGCAATTTGGGCCAGTGATACCGCAAGTCGCAAGCTCAGTTCAGTCACGACGACTCTCCCGGATGACGAGTGAATGGTGCATGTGAAAACGTCCGCTCATGAAATTTTGGCAATGGATACCGACGCCGTCCGGAAGGCCGGCACGTTCGTGTCGGGATCGATGGCGCACTCGAACAGTTTGGCCGTGTCCTGCCCGAAGTGATCCGGGAACCAGGCCGACCCTTCCGGCACGCGCTCCAGCACCTTGACGGTGGTCGTCACCTCGCCGCGCCGGTTGGACAGCCGGACCCGATCGCCGTCGGCGAGCGCCAACCGCGCCGCATCGGCCGGGTTGATCCGCAGCGCGGCCTGCGCTTCGATCTGCAGCAGGCCTTTGGATCTGGTCGAGAGCTTTCCCGAGTGGAAGAGGCTCTGGAACAATCCCAGATGCGTCGTTCCCCCGGCCGCATCCGCCGGTCCGGCCAGAGTATAGCGAGCGGCGAGGGCCCGGCGATAGTCCCCCGCGAGGTAGCGTTCGACGGCGGCCCGATCGACTTTGGGCGGAATCGGCGCCGGGCCGAGCAGTCCGTAGCCGGGGATCACGCCGCGAATCTCCTTGAGCAGCTCCTTGGCGTCTCCGTACTCCAAGGGCGTGCCGAGGAGAACGGACAGGGCCGAAAGGATTTCCCAGTCCGGCCGGCTTTCTCCGATCGGGTCGACGGCCGGGCGGACGGCCTGGACGTGGCCTTCCTGATTGGTAAAGGTGCCGGCCTTCTCCAGCGAGGATGCGGCCGGAAGCACGACGTGCGCCAGGGAAGCGGTCTCGGTGAGGAACAGCTCCTGGCAGACCAGGAACTCAAGCCGTTGAAGGGCCTCTTTCGCCCCCACAACGGTCGGCAGGCTGCCGACCGGGTTTTCCCCCACGATGAGCATGCCTTTGACGAGGCCGGATCTGGCCCGGTCGATCATCTCGACGAGGGTGGCGCCGGCGGCGAGCGGCAGGTCGGCTTTCCATGCGCGGGCGATCCGCGCGCGGGCCTCCGGATTGGCGAGGTCCAGTCCGCCCGGCAGCAATTCGGCCACCGCGCCCGATTCCACCGCGCCCTGGTCGTTGTTTTCTTCCGCCAGCGGGGCGAACCCGCAGCCCGGTTCCGTCAATTTCCCCGTGAGCAGCAGCAGGTCCAGGAGCAGCAGACAGGAACCGTAGCCGCCGGCGCTTCGCAACAGCTCCTGCCCGGCGAGCACGACGACCCGCCGGCCCTGAGCGAGCCCGGTGGCCATCTGCACGAACGTGTCGCGCGCGGCTCCCGTCGCGGCTTCGAGCTCCGGCCAGGACAGGCGTTCGAGCGCCTGCGTGACCGCCCCGACATAGTCCGGCGACTCGTGCTGCAGCCGTTGATCCACCAGCCGGCTCTCGACCACCGCTTTGAGCAGGGCGAGCACGGCGCCGCCGAACTGCGTCGGCAGGGCGCAGACATGCTGGTCCACGAGGTTCGTGATGTTGCTGATCGTGCCGATCGCCGGCCGGATCGATTCGATCGTGAACAGGCGCGCCTGGCGTTTCTTGACCGCCTCCTTGACCTTGAGCCCGGTAATCGGGTTGGTTTCGGTGACGTTGGTGCCCACCAGCAGGAGGACGTCGGCCTGGACGATCTCCTCGAACGACAGGGTCCAGCGATGCGTGCCTTGCACGCGGCGCATCGCCTGCACGCCGTTCATGTGGCCGTAGCGGGCGCTGCTGTCGAGGTTGTTCGTGCCGATCGCCAGACGCATGAACTTCTGGAAGAGATACAGTTCCTCGTTCGTGCACCGTCCGGAGATCAGTCCGCCGAACGCCTGGGCGCCATGGGCGTTCTTGATCCGCGCGATCTGCTGCGCCGTGTATTCCAGCGCCTCTTCCCAGGTCGTCTCGACGAGGGCGCCGTTGCGTCTGATGAGCGGTTTGGTCAGACGGTCCGGGTGGCCGGTGGCGCGGAAGCCGAAGAAGCCGCGCGCGCAGAGATCGCCGCTATTGCGGCCGGCGCCGTACTCCGAATTCACTTCGATCAATTCGTTGTCCTTGGTCTGCACCGTAATCTGGCAGCCGTCGCCGCAGAACTGGCAGACGGTGTCGGCGCGTTTGAGCATCCAGGGGCGGTATTCGTACATCGAGAGGCGGCTCGTGATCGCGCCGACCGGACAGATCTGCACGCAGCCGCCGCAGAATTCGCAGTCCAGCTCGTGCGTGCCGAACGTCTTGATCTCGGTCATCGTGCCGCGTCCCGCCGGCGCCAGGGCTTTCACGTCCATGACTTCGTCGCAGTAGCGCACGCAGCGCAGGCATTGGACGCAGCGGTTCATCTGTGTTTCGATGAGGGGGCTGAAGTATTCCTTCTGGAAGATGCGCTTGGTTTCGACGAAACGGCTGGCGGTGGCCGTGTATTGATGGGAGAAGTCCTGCAGGTCGCACCGCCCTCCCTGATCGCAGACGGGGCAGTCGAGCGGGTGGTTCGCCAGGATGAATTCGAGCACCGACTTGTGCGCGTCGTTCACGACCGTCGTGGCCGTCCGGACCGCCATGCCTTCCGTCGCCACGGTGCTGCAGGAGGTCTGGAGCTTCGGCATCTTCTCGACTTCCACCAGGCACATGCGGCAGTTGGCGTCCGGCTTCAGTTTCGGGTGGTAGCAGAAATGCGGAATCATGACGCCGACGCGCCGGGCCGCCTCGATCACGAGCGTGCCTTTCGGCACCGTGACCGGAATGCCGTCGATGGTCAAACGTACGCTGTCGGTCTTGCTCTCGGGCATGGTCAATGTCGTTTCGCGGCCGGTTCCGGACGGAGCAGATGGGCCGCTTCCGCCTCGTGAATCAGCGCGAGGTATTCGTGCCGCCAGTGTTTCAGGGTGCTCATGATCGGCGAGACTTCGGCATCGCCGAAGGCGCAGACCGTACGGCCGGCGATGTTCTTGCACAGATCGCTGAGCGTTTCAAGGTCCTGCGCCCGGCCCCGCTTGGCCACGATGCGGCGCATGGTCTGCACCAGCCAGGAGCTGCCTTCCCGGCAGGGGCTGCACTTCCCGCAGGACTCGTGGTAGAAAAATTCCATCAGACGGAGCGCGGCCCAGACCATGCTCGTCCCTTCTTCCATGACCGTCACGCCGCCCGACCCCAGCATCGAGCCGGCCGCCGCGACGGATTCGAAATCCATTTTGACGTCCAGGTGATCCGGCGTCAGGAACGGCGCCGATGCGCCGCCGGGAATGAACGCCTTGATCGCTTTGTCCCCGCGCATTCCGCCCGCGTGCTCGTAGATCAACTCCCGGAACGTGATGCCCATCGGCACTTCATAGTTGCCCGGCCGTTTGACGTGCCCGCTGACGCAGAAGATGCGCGTGCCCGTGCTCTTGGGCGGGGACCCGATCGCGGCAAACCATTCGGGGCCGCGGTTGATGATGTGGGGCAGGTTCGCGAGCGTCTCCACGTTGTTGACGACGGTCGGCTTGTTGTAGAGGCCGTGTGTTGCGGGGAACGGCGGCTTGACGCGGGGGAGCCCGCGCTTGCCTTCCAGCGATTCCAGCAGCGCCGTCTCCTCCCCGCAGATGTAGGCTCCGGCGCCCCGGTGGACCCATACGTCCGCGTGCACGCCGGTTCCCAGAATATTCTTGCCGATGTAGCCGGCCGCGCGCGCGTCGCCGATGGCCTGTTCGAGGATCTTCGCGCCGAGGACGAATTCCCCGCGGATATAGATGTAGGCGGACTCGGCTCCGATGGCATAGCAGGCCAGCACGATGCCCTCGAGAATCTGATGGGGGTCGCGCTCGATCAGCTGGCGGTCTTTGAACGTGCCCGGCTCGCTCTCGTCGGCGTTGCAGCAGAGATAGCGGGGCCCCTGGTAATCCTTGGGCAGGAATCCCCACTTCACGCCGGTCGGAAAGCCGGCGCCGCCGCGGCCGCGCAGGCCGGACTTGATGACCAACTGGGTGACGTCCGCGGGCGCGACCTTGCCGAGAATGTTCCGGAGCGCCCGGTAGCCGCCGGTTTTCTCGTAGTCCGGCAGCGACCCGGTATAGCCGGGCTGCGACATGTTCTTGAGAAGCACTGGTTCGTATGTCGGCATATGTTCAATGGCTGACATGAGCAAGTAACATACTGACAAGAAAGAATGTCAGCCTGTCAGCTTGGTTGCCTGTCAGCCGTTCCTCGCTGGTTCCGGCCACATGAAGGGCCCCGTCTTCAGAGCGCAGGAGCCCGTCGACTTCAGATCGGCCAGGATCCGGTCGACCTTCTCTTCCGTCAACCGTTCATAGTAGTCGTCGTTGATCTGCATCATGGGGCCCGTGCCGCAGGCGGCGAGACATTCGACCGCCGTCAGCGTGAACAGGCCGTCGGCCGTGGTTTCACCGGGGCCGATCCCCAGTTTGGCCTTGATCCAGCCGATCACGGTATCCGACCCCACCAGCGCGCACATCAGCGACTTGCAGACCTGAATATGGAACGTCCCCACCGGCTTGAGGTTCAGCATCGTATAGAAGGTGGCGGTCTCGTAGACCTGCGGCGGAGTCAGTTTCAGGATTCCCGCGATCTCGATCATCGCGGCCTCGGTGATGTAGCCGCCCTCCCGCTGCGCCAGGTAGAGCAACGGAATCAATGCCGACCGCTTCACCGGATAACGGCTCAGAATCTCGGCTATTTCGGTTCCATATTTTTCGGACAACGTCATGCAGCTTTTATCCTGGGCTGACAAGCGAACAAGTCGCATGCTGACAAGGCGAGTGTGTCAGCCTGTCAGCATGCATACATGTCAGCTGATTTTTATCGGTCGCATTCCCCCATCACGATGTCGTAGGTGCCGAAGATCGTAATGATGTCGGAGATCAGATAGCCCCGCGCCATATGATCGAAGGCGCCCATGTGCACGAACGACGGCGAGCGGATCTTTAATCGATAGGGCCTGGCGCTCCCGTCGCTCACGATGAAAAACCCCAGTTCGCCCTTCGGCGCCTCGGTCGCGCAGTACGTCTCCGCCTTGGGCGGCTTGAGGCCCTGGGTGAAAATGATGAAATGGTGGATGAGGCTCTCCATGTCCCGCATCACGTGCTGTTTCGGCGGCGGAATGTATTGCGGCGCGTCCGCGATGATGGGGCCTGCGGGCAGCTGATCGAGGCATTGCCGGATGATTCTCGCGCTCTGCCGCATTTCCTCCATGCGGATCCAGTAGCGGTCGTAGGTGTCTCCGTTCTTGCCGACCGGCACCTCCCAGTCCACTTTGTCGTAGACGCCGTACGGCTCCTCTTTGCGGATGTCGTAGGCCACGCCGGACCCGCGCAGGACCGGGCCGGTGCAGCCGAAGCTGATGGCGTCCTCGGCGGAGATGACCGCGACGTTTTTGGTCCGGCCGAGCCAGATGCGGTTCGACGCGATGAGCGAATCGTATTCCTTGACCTTCTCGGGGAAGGTGTCGAGAAAGGTTTTCAGCCGCAGGACCAGGTCGGGGGTGAAATCGCTGTCGACGCCGCCGATGCGGTAGTAGTTCAGGGTCAGGCGGGCGCCGCAGAGCTTTTCGAACATGTCGAGCAGCACTTCGCGTTCCCGGAACGTCCAGAAGAACACCGTCATCGCGCCGATGTCCAGGGCCTGGGTGCCGAGCCAGAACAGATGGCCGACGATCCGCTGCATCTCCGCCACGATGGTCCGGATGTATTCCGCGCGCTCGGGGATCGTGATGCCGAGCAGCTTCTCGACGGCCCGCACGTAGGCATAGTTGTTCGCCATGGCGCAGACGTAGTCGAGCCGGTCCGTATGCGGGATGATCTGCATGTAGGCCAGGCCTTCGGAGAGTTTTTCGACTCCGCGATGGAGGTACCCCAGGTCCGGCGTCGCTTTGACGATCCGCTCGCCGTCCAGTTCGAGGACGACGCGCAGCACGCCGTGCGTGCTCGGGTGCTGCGGCCCCATGTTCAGCAGCAGCTCCTCGCGCCGGCGGGAACTCGAGGGAGCGGCTTCGGCGCGGAACGCCTGCTTGTCGCGTTCCGGGATTTCGCTGTCCGTCTGCTCGACCGGCGCTTCGTCCAGCCGGGGGATGAAGTCGAACTGGCTGCGCCAGCCGCGCCCCTCGGCGGGAAAATCCTTTCGCAGGGGAAACCCCTCCGCATAGTCCTCCGGCATCAAGATCCGCCGGAGATCGGGATGGCCGGAAAACGTGATGCCCATCATGTCGTAGACTTCCCGTTCCAGGAACTCGGCCCCTTTCCAGATGCCCGTCACCGAGGCGATCGCCGGATTGTCCTCCGGGACGCGGGCTTTGAGCCGCAGGCGACGGCGGTAGGGGAGCGAATGGAGCAGGTAGACCACCTCGAACCGCTGCCGGTCCTCCGGATAGTCCACCGAGCAGATGTCCGAGAGGTGGTCGAACAGCGCCTCCGGCGCGTCGTGCAGGAACCTGGCCACCTCGATCAGCCGGTCGGCGGCGATGCGGACCGAGACCTCGGCCCTCGCCGTATCCGCTTCCACGGACAGCACGGCCCGGGGAAATCGGGTCATCAATGTTTCGATCAACGGTTGCATGGTAGACAGCATATCGCTGACAAGTGGCAGGTCGCAGGCTGACAAGCAATTCGTGTCAGCCTGTCAGCCTTCCCGCTTGCCAGCTATTTCACAAACACCTTTTCCCGCTGAATTTTTTCCTGCAACTTCAACAGGCCGTCCAGCAGGGCTTCCGGCCGCGGCGGGCAGCCCGGCACGTAGACGTCCACCGGCACGATCTGGTCGACGCCCTGCACGACCGCATAGCTGTTGTAGTGATTCCCCGACGTCGCGCAGGACCCCATGGAAATCACGTATCGCGGCTCCGGCATCTGGTCGTAAATGCGGCGGATTACCGGCGCCATCTTGCGGGTGACCGTGCCGGCCACGATCATCAGATCGGACTGCCGGGGCGACGCGCGAAACACGCCGGCGCCGAACCGGTCGATGTCGTATCGGGACGACACGCTGGCGATCATTTCGATCGCGCAGCAGGCGAGCCCGAACGTCATCGGCCACAAGGCCGACTTGCGCGACCAGTTGACCAGGGCGTCCAGATTGGTCGTGAGGATGTTCGCTTCAAACTGCCGCTCTAAGAAGCTCACTTCGTTCGCTCCAATGTTGAATGTGGAATGAGGAATGGTGGAACCGGTCCGTTGCCGTAACATTCGTCATTCGACATTGAAAATTGCGCGCCACCGGCGCGCTCAGTCCCATTCCAGCGCCCCCTTTTTCCACGCATACCAGAGTCCGACCAGCAGAATTGCGATGAAGACCAGCATCTCGACCAGACCCAACAGGCCGAGCGATTGAAAGCGCACCGCCCAGGGAATGATGAAAATGACCTCGATGTCGAAAATGACGAACAGCATCGCGATGATGTAGTACCGCATCGGGAATTGCACGCGCGCGTCGGAGAACAGCGGGCTGCCGCTTTCATAGGGATTCAGCTTGGCGCGGTACGGCCGGCTGGGCCGCACCAACCATCCGGCCAGGAGCGACACGGCGCCGAACACGATCGCGATGCCGATAAAGAGCAGAATCGGCAGATAATTTACGGGGACCTCGGTATTACCCATCTCGTTTATGCCTGTAGGCTGGAGGTGAGGGGTGGGCGGCTGGAGGCAGGATGCCGCCCCATTGCCTCATGCCTCTCGCCTCGTACCTGGTTTGAGGTCAGCGCCGAGCCGAAAAACGGTTTGAACGTCAGGCCGTCGAGCTCCGGCCGGGCGATCCCTTTGTGCTGCACGAGAATCTTGAACGTGCGTCCCATGCCTTCGGGCTTCAGAAGATGAAGCGCCGCGCGGAACGGGGGGCTCTCCGGCTCCAGTCGGCCGATCATCTCTTCGACGCCGAGCCCCATCAGAAAACTCATCTGGTTGGTGAAGCCCGTCACGGACAAACCGGCTTCCTCTCCGGCCGTCGCGAGACTCGTAAAGTCCACGTGCGCCGTCATGTCCTGTTGCCCGACCCTGATATAGGGATCCTCCGAGGCCATCTGCGAGTAGTAGCAGAGGAAGGTTCCCTTCGTTCGGTCCGGGCCGTAGAGGTCCTGGGCCGAATGCCCGTAATCGATCGTGACAATCACGCCGCGGGCGAGGCTCTCCGCCACCTGCTTCATCCAGTCGAGCGCCTGCAAGTTGATTTCGGTGCGATAGCCCTCCGGCAGGGCGAGACGCAGCCGTCGCAGGTAGGCCTGAACCGCGGGATTCGTCAACGGCTTGAGGCATTCCACGAAGCGTCCGTCCCGGTAATCGACGAAGATTTCCTGCACGATGCCGTCCGCGATCTGAATGCGGTGGACCGGAAAAGCGTCCGGTAATTCGTTGCTGAACATCAGGCCGGTCACGCTGGACGGCGCGAGGCTCTCCGGCCCTTCGACCCAGGCGACGCAACCGTCACGGCCGAGCCAGGGTGCGAGGTGCTGTTCCTGCTGCGCACGCATGGCGGGGCTGCGTTCGACGAGCACATACCGGAGCCGCCGGCGGAGTTCCTGACTCTCGCGCTCGACGGCCTGGAGGAAGTCGCGGGCCAGCAGACCCTTGCCCGGCCCCATCTCCACGACGGTGAAGGGGACCGGGGATTCCAGCAGGGCATCGATCTGGACGGCCTGCTTCGCGAGCGCCTGCCCCAGAATCGGATGGACGTCGGAACTCGTGTAGAAATCGCCGGACCAGCCGATGCGCTCCGCGCCGGGGTCGGGCGGCCGCATGTAGTAGCCGAACTGGGGATGGTAGAGCGCGAGCTCCATGAAGCGGACGAAGGCTATTGGTCCCGAGGAGGTGATCTCGGACGCGATGGCGGCGACGAGTTCAGGGTGCCCAAGCGTCATGAACGGTTCCCGTTGTCGCTGACAAAGCACGGAAAACAGGGCGAGGAGTGAAGGGAATACCCCACCTGCGCCCGTTCGCGGGCCAAAAGTGGCGTAGAGTAGCCTTCGGGAGCGCGCTAAGTCAAGGTGGAATCAGGTGGAATCCTTGCGCCGAATGGCGCCCGTCCATGCCTTCGACCGTTCTCCGTCTCACCGCTGCTTCGCATCGAAACTTGCTCCGTTCCATGCGGGGCATGAACGGACCTTCGGATATCGACGCCACTCGCCGTGGCGAGCCGCAGGGGTGAGACGGAACGGTGCCGGAATAGCCGGGCAGGTCGTTCATCAGCGCAGGGATTCCGCCCTGTGTGGGAGCGAAAGAGGAGGAGGGATGCCGGCAAGTCGCGAAGCAGGCGCAGGGATGACGTTGCTACGCCCCGTGACACTTCTTATATTTCTTGCCGCTTCCGCAGGGGCAGGGGTCGTTGCGGCCGACCTTGTCGTCGTTGCGATGGACGGTCTGGGCCGCGACCGGCTCTTCGCCCCGATTCAGCGTCAGCTTGGGCTGCGGGCGCGCGATGACCGGGGGCGGCGGCGCGGCCTGCTCGGTGTCGGTCCTGACCGCCTGGACCCGGAAGAGCCGGTCGATCGTGTCCGATTTGATCCGTTCCATCATGCCGGCGAACAGATCGAACCCTTCCCGCTTGTACTCGATGAGGGGATCTTTCTGGCCGTAGCCGCGGAGTCCGATCCCGTCGCGCAGGTGGTCCATGGCGAGCAGATGGTCTTTCCAATGGTGGTCGATGACCTGGAGCATGAAGTTCTTCTCCAGGAAGCGCATGAGATCCGAACCCAGCTCGCTCTCCTTCCGCGCGTAGCCTTCGCGGGCCTGCGTCTTCAGGTCCTGAAGGAGCGCATCGCGTCCGATGTCCCGGAGCGATTCGCCTTCGTCGTGCCTGCCGTGGGTGACGTCGAGGCCGAACTGCCCCTGCATCATCTCCGCCAGGCCCTTCACATCCCATTCCTCCGCGTACTGTTCCGCGGGGCAGTAGACGTTGATCGCGGACTCCACGAGGCCGTCGATCATGTCGAGGATGTCGGCGGTGAGGTTCTCACCGCTGAGCACGGCGCGGCGGTGCTGGTAGATCACTTCCCGCTGCTTGTTCATCACGTCGTCGTACTCGAGCAGTTGCTTCCGGATTTCGAAGTTGTGAGCCTCGACCTTCTTCTGGGCGTTTGCGATCGCGCGGGTGACCATGCCGTGCTCGATCGGAACGCCTTCCTCCATGCCGAGCTTGAGCATGAGCTGCGAGACGCGCTCGGAGGCGAAGATCCGCATCAAATCGTCTTCCAGCGACAGGTAGAAGCGGGAGGAACCGGGATCGCCCTGCCGGCCCGCGCGGCCCCGGAGCTGGTTGTCGATCCGGCGGCTTTCATGCCGTTCGGTGCCGAGAATATGCAGGCCGCCCAGGGCGACGACCTCCTGCTTGTTCTTTTCGCAGTCGGCCCGGATCTCCTCGTACACGGCGAGCTTCCGTTCCTCGGGGAGATTCTCCTCCCGATACAGCACCTGCTTGAACATGAAATCGGCGTTGCCGCCGAGGAGGATGTCCGTGCCGCGGCCCGCCATGTTCGTCGCGATCGTCACGGCGCCCTTGCGTCCGGCCTGGGCCACGATTTCGGCTTCGCGTTCGTGCTGCTTCGCGTTGAGCACGTTGTGCTTGATCCCGTTGCGGCTCAGCATGCCGGCGAGCTTTTCGGATTTTTCGATGGAGATCGTGCCGACCAGCACGGGCTGTCCCCGCTCGTGGCATTCCTTGATGTCCTCCACGATGGCGGCGAACTTTTCCTTCTCGGTGCGGTACACCACGTCGGCGTAATCGAGGCGGATCATCTTGCGGTTGGTCGGCACCACGTTCACGTCGAGGTTGTAGATCTTGGCGAACTCCGCCGCTTCCGTGTCGGCGGTGCCGGTCATGCCCGCGAGTTTCCTGTACATCCGGAAATAATTCTGGAACGTGACGGAGGCGAGGGTCTGGTTCTCGTTCGCGATCTTCACGCCTTCCTTCGCCTCGACCGCCTGGTGGAGCCCGTCGCTCCAACGGCGGCCGGGCATCAGCCGGCCCGTGAATTCGTCGACGATGATCACCTCGCCGTCCTTGACGACGTAGTCCACATCGCGCTTGTAGAGCGCGTAAGCCTGGAGCGCCTTCACGACGTGGTGCACGAGGTCCATGTTGGCGGGATCGTAGAGATTGTCCACCCCCAGGAGCTTTTCCACCCGCACGTTGCCCTCTTCGGTCAGCGAGGCGGTCTTGGTCTTCTCCTCGATCGTATAGTCGTGATCCGGCTTGAGCTGCGGAATGATCGCGTTGATGCGGTAGTAGAGGTCGGTCGTCTGATCCGTCGGGCCGGAGATGATCAACGGCGTGCGGGCCTCGTCGATGAGGATGCTGTCGACTTCGTCCACGATCGCGAAGTTCAAGTCGCGCTGCACGCACTGGCTCAAGTCGGTGACGACCAGGTTGTCGCGGAGGTAGTCGAATCCGTACTCGTTGTTGGTCCCGTAGGTGATGTCGGCCCGGTAGGCCTCCGGCCTGGTGCAGGGACGCAGGTGCTGGAGCCGCCGGTCCGAGGCGTCGTAGGTCGGATCGAAGATGAACGAGGCGTCGTGTTGGATGATGCCGGTCGAGAGGCCCAGGGCATGGTAGAGCTGGCCCATCCATTGGGCGTCCCGTTTGGCCAGGTAGTCGTTCACGGTGACGAGATGCGCGCCTTTGCCCTCCAGCGCGTTCAGATAGATCGGCAGGGTGGCGACCAG
>DIHJ01000111.1:37588-37723 GCA_002420105.1 Nitrospira sp. UBA5699 | reverse complement strand
CCGATGTTGGAGGTCATGATCAGGACCGTATTCTTGAAATCCACCGTCCGGCCCTGTGAATCCGTCAGCCGCCCGTCGTCCAACACCTGCAGCAGCACGTTGAAGACGTCGTGGTGCGCCTTCTCGATCTCGTCG
>DIHJ01000111.1:36097-37517 GCA_002420105.1 Nitrospira sp. UBA5699 | reverse complement strand
TTCTCGATCTCGTCGAAGAGGATCACGGAAAAGGGGCGGCGGCGGACCGCTTCCGTCAGCTGGCCCCCTTCTTCGTAGCCGACATAGCCGGGCGGCGCCCCGATGAGCCGGGCGACCGTGTGCTTCTCCATGTACTCGGACATGTCGATGCGGACCATGTTGGCTTCATCGTCGAAGAGGGTCGCCGCGAGAGCCCGGGCCAGTTCGGTCTTGCCCACGCCGGTCGGCCCCAGAAAGAGAAACGATCCGATCGGCCTGTTCGGATCCTTGATGCCGGACCGCGCGCGCAAGACCGCGTCGGCGACCGCCCGCACCGCTTCATCCTGACCGACGACCCGCTGGTGGAGCAGGTCTTCCAGTTTGAGCAACTTCTCCGTTTCGCCTTCGACCAGACGGGAGACGGGGATGCCGGTCCAGCGGCTGACGATCGCGGCGATGTCGTCTTCGTCGACTTCCTCCTTGAGCAGACGGCTCTCGCCCTGCTTTTTCCCGAGCTGCTGCTGCTCGATCGCCAGCTCGCGCTCGAGGCGCGGCAGCTCCCCGTAGCGCAATTCGGCGACCCGGTTGAGATCGTAGGCCCGCTCCGCCCGCTCGATCGACAGCTTGACGTCCTCGATCGCCTCCCGCGTTTTCCGCAGGCGCGCCACCGAGGCTTTTTCGCTGTCCCATCTGGTCTTGAGCGCCTGCAGATCGCGCTGTTTCTCGCCCAGCTCCTTTTCCAGCGTCGCCAGGCGCGCCTGGCTCGCCTGATCCTTTTCCTTGCGGAGGGCTTCGCGCTCGATTTCGAGCTGCATCACCTTGCGGGAGACCTCGTCCAATTCGGCCGGCAGACTGTCGATTTCCGTCCGGAGCCGCGCGGCCGCTTCGTCCACCAGATCGATGGCTTTATCCGGCAGGAAGCGGTCGGCGATGTAGCGGTGCGACAGCTTGGCGGCGGCCACCAGCGCCGCGTCCTTGATCCGCACGCCGTGGTGGACTTCGTAGCGCTCTTTCAGCCCGCGAAGGATCGACACGGTGTTTTCGACGGACGGTTGATCGACGAACACGGTCTGGAAGCGCCGCTCCAGCGCCGCATCCTTTTCGATGTGTTTGCGATATTCGTCCAGCGTCGTCGCACCGATCAAGTGCAGTTCGCCCCGCGCCAGCATAGGCTTGAGCAGATTGGCCGCGTCCATCGCGCCTTCGGCCGCGCCGGCGCCGACGACCGTGTGCAGCTCGTCGATGAACAACAGCACCTGGCCCTGCGAGGCCTGGATTTCCTTCAAGACCGCTTTCAGCCGTTCCTCGAATTCGCCGCGGAACTTGGCGCCGGCCACCAGCGCGCCCATGTCCAGCGCGACCACGCGCTTCTGCTTCAACCCTTCCGGGACGTCGCCCTTGACGATGCGGATGGCCAAGCCCTCGACGATGGCGGTCTTGC
>DIHJ01000111.1:30282-35910 GCA_002420105.1 Nitrospira sp. UBA5699 | reverse complement strand
CGGATTTCCTCGTCGCGGCCGATGACCGGATCCAATTTCCCCTGGCCGGCCAGCTTCGTGAGATCGCGCCCGTATTTCTCGAGCGATTGATAGGTGCCTTCCGGATCCTGGCTTGTCACCCGCTGGTGCCCGCGAACCTGTTGCAGGGCGCCCAGCAGTTTTTCCTTCGAGAGGCCCAGCTTCTTGAAGATCCCGCCTTCCTGCACCATCGCCAGGAGCACGTGTTCGACGCTGAGATAGTCGTCCTTGAGCGAGCGTTGTTCATCCTCGGCTTTGACCAGGACCTGGTTGAGGCGGGCCGTCAGATGTAGCTGGCCGGGACTGCCGGCCGCGCCCTGGACCTGGGGGAGTTTGACCAAGGCCTGTTCGGCCGCCTGTCGTACCGCGGGCGGCGCGAGGCCCGCCTGTTCGCACAATGCGGGGACGATGCCTCCCTCCTGCTCCAGGAAGGCCAACAGAACGTGCTCGACGTCCATGCCTTGATGGCTACGCCTCATGGCATGGGACGAAGCCGTCTGAAGGGCTTCCTGCAGCTTGATCGTCATCCGGTTCATATCCATTGTGGTCTTCTCCCTGGGCTGAAATGTGTGCCGATGACAGGGATCATAATCACAGGGGGGGCAAAGTCAACCGCTCGACGGAGAACGGCTTGACCGGCGGACTCGGCCGGACTATTGTCGCCCCATGGCCGATCACCTGACCGTCGCGCTCGAACTCTATCGGAAAGCCCTCTCCAAGACCCGGCAATCGCTTCTGCGCGGCTGGATCACCATCATCGCCGTCATCGGTTTCGTGTTTCTGCTCATGCTCGCGCAGCAGATCGCCATCCCCCTGGGCATGGCCGGCGGCTTTCTCCTCGGCGCCGTCAACGCGCTGCTCGTGGGCGCAACGCTGAGCCTCATCGAACAGTCGATCTCGTACGCGCGTCGGCTGACGCTCCAGGACGTCCTGGGCAGCTTCGGTCATTACTTTTGGGACGTCATCGGCGTCGGATTCGTCCTCTGGCTTCCGCTCATGGCGCTCGATTTGGGAACGCAGGCGAACCCCAACGGTCTCTTCCTTTCCTATGCGGTGATGCTCCTGATCTTTCTCCTCCTGAACCCCGCGCCGGAAGTCATCTATCAGGTGCGCCACGATTCGCCGCTGGACGTCTTCAAGCACTCCTATGCGTTCGTGATGGAAAATTGGATCGAGTGGTTCGCTCCGATCGCGCTGTTGTTGATTCCGCTTCTGACGGCTCCGGACGGACTCAGGTCGTTCTTCCTCCTGTCGCGCCGGGTGGGCCGGGGCGCCGGTTTGGATTTTTCCCAAATCCTCATGCTTCCCTTTGCGGTGCTGGGAAGCTGGTTCGCGTACGCCGGTATCGACCCGGATGTCGCCCGCTATTTGAGCCTGCTCCTCACGCCGGTGCTGGCCGTCGCCATTCTCATGTTTCGTGGCCACCTCTTTGCATCATTATCAGGTTCCTCCCGGCGCCAACGCCAATTTGCTTCTCAGTTCGGCAGGGGCGACTAGCGTTTCGGAGCCTCTCCAGTCAGGATTCACCAAGCAGGGAGCCGTCTTCACGGGATCGGAACGCACTCGGGTCGCGGGCCAGGGCGAAGGGCTTTGGCTTAGTGCTTGAGTGAGACCTGGAAATAGTGTATGGATTTACCTACACCTCAATCACTTGCCACGGCGCATTCAGCCCAACAGGGAGCCTCGCTCGTGCGGTTGTCGATTTTCTGGCGTATCGTTCTGACCTCGCTCCTCATCATCGTGGTGATGGCGGCGGTCAATTTTTACGCCCTCTTTCAGCTGCGCCAGCTCTCCGCACTGAGCACCAAACTGGCCGCGCAACATTACCCCGCGATCGAGCTCGCGAAGCGGGTTCTGACCCTGGCCTATGAACAGCTCAACAGCGAGAAGAAATATCTTGCCGTCCGTGACCCCACGTTCCTCCAGCATTTCGACGAAGAAGTGGAGGAGTTCCACCGGGGGATCGAGGGTCTCATGCGGCAGGAAACCTCCCAGGAGGGTCGCCGGTTTCTGGACCAGGCGAAGCGGTATCAGCAGGAGCGTCTGACCCTGTTCCACGCAGAGTTGGAGATCGTCCCGTCGGCGCCGGGGGTACTCTCCTCCGAATATGAAAGTCGGCGCAACTCGGTCATGGACCGGATGACGGCCACCCTCGATCAGTATGTGAATTTTCACGAGGCGGCCATCAGCGTCGGCGTGAGCCGGGCGCGGGAGAGTTCGGCTCAGGCGGAAGCGGTGACCGAGCAGCTCGTGCTTCTGGCGCTGGTCTTCGGAATCGGCCTCGCCGGCATCGCCAGTTACACGATCCTCCGGCCGCTCCGTCAGTTGCAGAGTCATATCAAACAGATCGGGCAGGGGCATTTCGGCGCCTCATTGAACATTCGCGCGCCCAGCGAACTCCGCGACCTGGTCGATACCGTGAACTGGATGGGAGGCAAGCTTCAGGAACTCGACGACATGAAAGGCGAGTTCCTGGCCCACGTGTCGCACGAATTGCGCACGCCCATGGCGTCGATCCAGGAGGGCACGCATCTGCTCCTCGACGAAATTCCGGGCCCCCTGTCGCAGGAGCAGCGCACCACGCTGCGGATCATGGCCGACAGCAGCCGGCGCCTGATCACGTTGATCTCGACGATTCTGGACCTCTCCAAGATGGACGCGGGCATGATGGAATACCGGATCGTCCCCACGGATCTCAAGCGGATTACCGACATGTCCGTGAACAAGATCCGGCTGCTGGCGGACGCCAAGCATGTGCAACTCGTCGTGGAGGCGCCGGCTCAACGGGTGTGGGTCAAGGCCGATGCGATTCGTATTGAGCAGGTCCTGGATAATTTGCTATCAAATGCCTTGAAGTTCAGCCCGGAAGGGGGCATTGTAAAGACGCAGATGAAGCCGGACCAGAAGGCTGGTGTTCTCGAAGTCTCCGTCTCCGACGTGGGCCCGGGTATCCCCGCCGACGAATTGCCGCATATTTTCGAGCGGTTCTACCAAGGAAGCACGAAATCGAAATATTCCACCCCGGGAAGCGGTCTCGGGCTCGCCCTGGCAAAGAAAGTCGTGGAAGCGCACGGAGGCAGAATTTGGATCGAAAGCGAAGTCCAGAAGGGCACCACTGTACGGTTTATCCTACGCCTGACCAAACCGGGGTCGGCGGCATGAACCGACGTCTGCTCGAGGTCTGCCGTCTGGCTCCGCTCGTCCTTGCGATCGGCGGTTGCGCGTCATGGTCACCGGCGCCGCCGTCGTCGCAGCCCTACTTCACGGTGGATCAGGCAGAAGCCAAGACCTTCCATGCGCTCGGGAAAAAACAGGATGCCGTGGCCGCGAAGTGCGGCGAACACAATGTCTGCGACCAGGCTTATTTCACCCGTGGACTCATAGGGTTATACGAAAGCCGCGACATTGCGGCGAAGTATTTCGAGAAGGTGATCACGGTGGCTCCCAAGAGCCAATTGGCCGCCTCCAGCAAACTCTGGCTCCAGTTGCTCCAACAGCACCCGGCCCCCGGCGAACGGTCCTGGTTCGACTCGGTCATGGCCGCACCGGCGATTTCGGATGGTCAGGCGGCACTGGGCCAGACATCAGACCGTCTGGTGCGGGACTTGCTTGATCGTGAAACGATGATCCAGCAATTGCGTGCCGCAAAAGAAGCCGACGCCCAGTCGATCGATCTGCTCCAGCGCGACCTGGCCGAACGGGACCGCAAGGTCGAGGCTCTCCTCGGAAAGAAAGATCAGCCGAAAGTCCCGGCCGACCCGGGGACCGTCCAGTCCCTGCAGAAGCAACTGCAGGAGCGGGAGAAGAAAATCGACGAACTTTCCAGCCAGCTGGAAGCGCTCAAGCGTATCGATCAGGAAATGCGGGAAAAAGTCCGCCCGATCCGTCCTCCGTCCACCATCGTCTCGCCCCCGACGCCAGAACCCGCAAATCCATAGTAAAGGAACGTCATGGAACAAGAGCATATTCTCGTAATCGACGATGAAGAAGGGCTGCTGCAACTGGTCAAGATGCGGCTGACCGCAATGGGGTTCGCGGTCACGGCCTGTACGACCGGACGCGACGCCATCAACGCCGCGAAAACCAATCGGTTCGATCTGGCGATTACGGATCTCCGGCTCCGGGGCGAGGACGGTCTGGACGTGACGGAGGAGTTGCTCCGCATCCATCCCGGACTTCCGGTCATCATCCTCACCGCGCACGGCAGCATTCCGAACGCGGTGGAGGCGGTTCAGCGCGGCGCCTTCGGCTATCTCACGAAGCCGTTCGACGACAAGGAGTTGAAGACCAAGATCGAAGAGGGCCTCGCGCCGCAACGGATGAGCCGCGAGATTCAGCGGCTCAAGTCGCTGGTCAACGAACTCTACGGCATGGACAATGTCGTGGCCCGCAGCCCCGCGATGCAGCGGCTCCTGCAACAGGTCATCCAGGTCGCCGATTCCGACGCCACCATGCTGTTGTTCGGCGAAACGGGAACGGGAAAAGAGGTGTTCGCCCGGGTCACGCATGCGAACAGCCGGCGGAGCAAAGGGCCGTTCGTGGCGCTCAATTGCGCCGCCATCCCGGAAACGCTGTTCGAGTCGGAGCTCTTCGGACACGTCCGCGGCGCATTCACCAGCGCGCACGGGCCGAAGAAAGGGCTCTTTCAAAGCGCCAACGGCGGCACCTTGTTCCTGGACGAGATCGGGGAGATGCCCTTGTCCATGCAGGTGAAGCTTCTGCGGGCGGTGCAGGAACGCGAAGTGCGCGAAGTGGGCTCCGAACATGCGACGAAAGTCGACGTGCGGATCATCGCCGCCACGAACAAGGATCTCGGCGAAGCGGTCAAGAACGGGAGCTTCCGCAGCGATCTGTACTACCGGATCTCTGTGGTTCCGCTCTTTATCCCGCCGCTCCGCGACCGCCGGGACGATATTCCCATCCTCGCGCAGCACTTCCTGGCGACCAGCGCGAAGCGGGCGAACAAGGACGTGCGCGGGTTCACTCCCGCCGCGCTGCACCGCCTGGTCACGAACCTCTGGCCGGGAAACGTCCGCGAACTGGAGAACGCGATCGAAAAAGCCGTGGTCATGTCGCGGCAGGACATGATTACGCCGGACCTGCTGCCCTCCATCGGCACCGCCCCGGACTCGCAATTGAAGCCGTTGACCGAGGCGAAGGAAGAATTCGAAAAGACCTATCTGAAAAACGTCCTGCAGCTGACCGGCGGGAACATCTCGCGGGCGGCGCAATTCGCGGGGCGCTATCGTGCGGACTTCTATAAGATGCTCAAGAAATATGGGCTCCACCCTTCGACCACGAAAGGCAAGCCGGAGCCCGAAATCGACGAACTCGAAAACGAAACCACTCTCACCGAAGCGGAACGCTAGCGCCGTTCGCCCTTTCGTTCGCTCCCATCAATCCAGCAGGAACAGCACGCCTCCGGAACCCGTACGGCTTCCGGGGGCATCGTTCATCTTGCCATCCGTCGCTTGAAAACTCTCTGTCGGGAGCAATTAGATCGAGAACCTGAGGCGCGTATCCGGCGGCGTTAATGCCGATACAGCGATAAAAGCCGGGTCAACCGAAGGTTGGGTTGGAGCTGGCGAGAGGAATTGAACCTCCAACCGG
>DIHJ01000111.1:1635-30210 GCA_002420105.1 Nitrospira sp. UBA5699 | reverse complement strand
CTGCTCTGCCATTGAGCTACGCCAGCCAGTCTTGTCGAAAATCCTGCCGATCGGAAAAGCCCCTGTTCCAGCGGAAACGTAACAACTGCTCGGAGGACTGTCAAGCAATGTCCTCGGGAGGGCGATTGGAGCGGAGATGAGTCGATTGATCGCACGTGCGGCGCATTCAATCACTTTCTTCGTGGACCAACGCGATGTGGGGGCTTTTCCGCTTGCCGGAATCGATCCTGAGATGGAGTTCCAACTCTTCGAGGTGCGGAGATGGTGGCAGCTCATAAAGTAATCCTGCATGATAATCGCGTGACACTTGAAGTTATTGGCACAATTCATTGTTTAGTCGGAGATCGCCTCCCATCAGGAAGAGACTCTGAGGCTGGAATAGCTTGCTCCGGATCCGTACGAATTTGACGGCGCAACTCCAGCGGCTTGACGATGCATCAGCCAAGGTTTATGTTGCGGGGCCAACGGAGGCCATCCAGGAGGAATTCATGCGCATGCTGTGGCTGCTGACGGTGCTTCTCGCCGGACTTACCCTCCCGGCTTGCTCTTCGACGGAATGGGTCCATCCGAACAAGCCGTCAGAAGAATTCACGAACGAGTACAACCGGTGCCAGAACCTGGTCCTGCGGGACCCGAAACTCCAGCAAGGCAGCCAATTACTGATCCTCAACGCCACCGAACGGTGCCTCCAGAAAGAAGGCTGGCGTTTGGTCGAGCAGTGAGCGTCCACCCACGCTCCCGAGTATCGGCGCCGTCCGATATGGCCCGCCGGGCCTAAAACAATCCTCTCCGCTGATTGCCGTTTCCCACCACGGTAGCGTTTCCGCCTGTTCCAGTTAACACACTGTTTACGCATTGGTGACAGGGACGGAATACCCGTCCGTTAGACTCCCGACATGAGTATCAACGCCAGATCCGTGAACGGGATTCTCGCTTCGACAGCGTACCTGACAATTTATTCAAACAGGCAGGAGACCGGCAGATGATCATCGACTGGTTCAGCCACCCATTGCTTTTGAGCGCCCAAACCGCTCTCGGCGTAGGATTGGCCTATTTCCTGTACTCAATCTACCGCGATGTGCGCCAGGCGTTCTTTCGTTAGAGGAAGACCTCGTGATGGGACGTATCGGGGAAAGATATTCCGCTGGGCTGAACGGCTTGCAGCAGGCGGTTGCAGGACCGTCGGGATTGGTCAGTGGAGACAATATCACTCAATCAGGAGGCGTCTATGCCTAGAAGCTCGGTCCTGGATGTGCCGGCAGCTCTTGAACGTCCGGCCGCCACGCTGCAGAAAGACATTCTCGACCATCTCGACACAGAGGCGGTCATGACACTGGACTCCCTCGTCAGCTTCCTCCCCCAATACGGCTGGAATCAGATCTTCGAGGCTGTCGATACCCTGGCTCGACGCAGAAGGATCGTGCTCCGACGGCATGGATTCGAGTACACGCTCTTCTCGCTGCATTACGCCGCCTGAGCAGCATAGCGCCGCCGGTCGTTCTACCCTTTTGATTACACATTCCTTCCATTTGTTATGGGTCCTGTCCCGACTGCTGATCTCAATTCATTGATCAGCCAAACATAAAGACCGAGTGCTGGCTCGTGTGTTCCGTTGAACTCAGGCAGCAGACGGGAGACGGTTTCGTCGAAGGGCAGACAGCCTGTTGGCAGTTTGCCCACCGCTACAAGCGCCTTCGTGGGCAGGACATGTCAGGAACTGTTGTAGCAGTACCGGACACCAGTTGCCTGGGACCGTACCGGGACCGGCGTCAGGGGGCAGAGGGAGGATGAGACTGCCGAAGGTCCCTGGCCAATTGGACGAGATCAATCGCCACGACCCGGCCCTGGTCAATATAAGGCCAGTGCCACCGCTCGTCTTCAGGCACAACCGATGTCCCCGGCACAAAGGCGGCGCGAAAACTGGTTCGGCTGATCGGAAGGAGAGGGGTGTCGACGGGGTCGATTTCGGACACAATGTTCTGATTCATACCCTCGGATGGGAGGGTCCGACAGTTTGCCAATATCACATACAAGCGCTGATCATGAACCAGCATGCCGCCGGACGTGATGGCCAGTCCGGTGGTGGCGGTGGAGAGACGACGATAAAACGTGACCAGCTCATCCGATTTCGCCTCCGCGAACGCCTGACTCAGATGCGGAGCCAGGAACGCCTGCTCTTCTTTCGAAAAGGCTGCGACCAGTGGTTCGTCTCCGGTGAGGACAGAGGGAACGAATGATCCGCGGCGCTGGATTCTAACCCCCGCAAGGATCTGCTGAATCACGTCCGGTTTGAGGCTGGCAGGATGGCTGTGGCCTTTGCCGGCCTTGTGGTCCGGCTGAATTCTGACGGCTGTGGCCCCATCCACATAGATGGTGCGTGGAGGAGGAGCAGTGGTGCATCCGACGCCGAGCGAGACGACGCCCCCTAGAGCACAGAGGATCATCCAGCTACGCATACCGTTCCTTTCCCTGGACGGAAACCGTGGTGATCGAAATAGGAACGTCTATCGCGCTCCACCGTATTCGGCTGCGGGGATCAGGGCGCAACATTCCGCGCGGTCAATAAACTGTGCCCCAACATTTCCAGATTCTTCGAAATCTGCGTGGATGTCAACGGGTAGAAATTCGCCCGGGCCACGGTCTCCTGCCCCTGCCGGCTATTGATGAACTTCAAGAATTCCCATACCAAGGGATCGAGTTTGTCCTTCGGGTTCTTGTTCACATACAGATATAGCGGTCGAGCCAGCGGATATTGACTGCCGGACACGTTCTCGGGGCTGGGCAGCATCGCCGGTGCCCCTGTTTCCTCTGCCAGCGGGACCATGCGAACCATGGAACTGTGGAACCCCACGCCAGCATAGCCCACGGCAAGAGGGTCCTGGGCAATGGCCAGGATCTCAGACGCGGATCCCGGCAGCTCCAGCACATCCTTGTGGAGTTCTCCGTCGAGTAATGCCACGTGCTTAAAGAAATCGCGTGTGCCGGACTTCTTGTCTCGCCCGACCAGATGAATCGGCTGTCCGCTCCATTGGTCCTTGAGTCCCACTTGGCCCCAGGTCGTGAGACGCCCTCCCTTGCTTCGCTTCAAGCTGGAGCTGAACATGCCGTCCACCTGTTCGAGGGTCAGCCGCTCAATCGGATTGTTGTTGTGGACATAAATGGCAACGGCATCCATCGCCACAGGAATGCCAACCGGCTCGTATCCGTGATTGCTGACAAACCCCTTGATTTCCTGGTCCGTCAGGGGCCGGGACGAAGCCAAGAGACTGGTCCCGCTGGCCCCTTCCGTGCCTCGGCCTCCCGCCTTGTCTCCTCGCCGTTGGAAGGAGAGGTCCAGCATGAACTCGCGTATCGACTCTCCGGATCCCTGTCCTTCGACACCGAACTGCGCGTTGGCCTGAAAGGATTTGAAGGCAGCGGCGAGCTTCGTCATCAGGGGCTGCATCGTTGTCGATCCGACGATGGTGATGCGACCGCTGATACTTTGGGCCGGCTGGTACTGTTCTTCGATCGCCTCCTGGGCGGACTGGGCGAGCGCATTGGCCTGTTCGGCCGCCGCCTCGCCATCCCAGGCATACCAGACGGTCAGTACCGACACAAGGATGAGAGCATGCGCAGAACGAGCAGTGCGAATCGACTGATAGGTGGTGCGGTTCATCTTCATTTCCTCTTTCTTTACCGTGGAGGTGTCGCTAATTGAAGAACCATTGGGCCTGGAATCGCAACAGAGATGCGTCGAATTGATCCTGCGCCTGATTACGTACCAGGTGTTCGTTGAGCCCGTCCTTCAGCATCAGTTCGGTGACGAACCTCCAGTGCGTATCCGGTTCCCAGACCAGACCGAAGTTCCAGGTTCGCGATTGGCCGTCCGGTGCGCCGCTTAGCGATTTGAAACCGCCATAGTATTCACCGAACCGAACGTACGGCGTCAGCATGCCCACATCCGAATACTGCCAGGTATAGTACCCTTGAATATAGCCGCCTCGAAGCGAGGACTCTTCAATGGTGTTATTGAGTGGGTTTCTCTTGGGACCCCGACCGATGGTTCCCTCGGCGAGGATGCCCCAGGGTTGCGGCGGAGTCCAGAGGTAGGCGGTCACACGCTCGTCGTTCACATCGCACCCGTTTTCTTTGTTCAATGCGTCGTAGCATTTGGCCGCCGAACTGGTGCTGGTCGGCGACCCCGCTCCGGTCACCGAAAACATGCCGCGATAGGCCATCACGCCGGTTTCCAAAAGCCGCCCGTTCGGTAGTTCGAACGGATAGGCCAGCCGGACGCCGACATGCTTGTTGCCGTTCAATTCCGCTTTGTTGCGTCCTTGCCCGTTGTACACCATGACGCCGAAGACACCGTAGTCGCCCGGCCCGTTATGGTAGGCCGCCAGCTGATTGTAGCGTTCCTGGGCGATTTTGGGACTCCAGTAATAGGCAATCCCAAGGTCCCGCTCCCCGGGCGCGCCGCTCTGGATCGATTCATGCCGGTCCAGCTCCTGTCGATTCGTGCTGGACCGGTAGGTATCGAAAGAGTTCGGCGCTCGATGCTGCCCGAATCGGATCCGGTGCATCTTGTCCTTCGTCAGATAGTAATCGCCGTAGGCATCGATGATTTCCTTGTTGAACATATTCTGGGTGGCTTGATCTCCCTCGAAGGCCCCTTGCAGAAAGAAGGCCAGCCGCTCGGAAATCTGTCCTTGGAAGACGAGGCGGATGCGCCGGAAGTAAAACTCGCGCGGCGATTGGGTTGCCGCGCTATCGCCGAGCGGAATGCTCATCTTGCCGTCCGTCGCCCCGGCGGCGTAACGGAACTGGGTGTACCCGTTGATCCGGATGCGTTCATACCAGCGGGGATTGCCGACCATTCCCATCTCTGCCGTCTGCTCGAAGTTGCGCCGTTCCTCTTCCGCTTTCAGACGAATCCAGTCATCCTGGGTGATGACCCCCTTTTCCAGCAGCAGATTTTCAAGATTGGTGCTTTCCACTACGAGGCGCTGGCCCGACATGGAGCGTTCTTTGGCGTCCGCAACGGGAGTCGCAACCGCTCCGGAAGGGGGCCCGATGACGCCCGGTTCCGCCGCCACCGCCTCCAGGATGCCGCCGAAAGCTATAAGCAGCAGCAAGGCGACCGACACACATACGCGTTCTACATTCCTCCGAAAACACATCGCCCCTCTATCCTGCAAGTGTGGCGAATTGCGCTGGATCTGCAAAATGCACCCTCCCTCCTTGATGACTGCGGCTCGTCTGGTTCACATGAAGTATGAAGACAAGTCCGGCCGACTGTGACAGCCGGAAGTATGGTGCAGGGAAATTAAGAAGGTGTGACGGCCATGTTACAGAATTGTTAACTTTTGATAGGGATTCGATGACGGGCGGGGGAGACGCGGCTACAACAAGCGGAAATACTGGATCGTGCTGTTGCCGGTGGCTTCGTCGCGTTGCAAGACCACGGCGCCGGATTTGGTCGTTTCACCGACGGTGAGCGTCATGCGGGCCGAGAACAGGTTGCTTTTCACGTCGTAGACCGGCGGCAGTCGCAGTCGAGCGAACGTTTCCTTCGCGCTGGCGATCTGATCCAGATCGACGACATTCTTGATCGGACGGGCCTGGATGATCTCCGCAGCCATGGACTGCGTGACGGCCGGATCCAGCGCCTGGATGACGAACGCATCCGCGGTATTGATGTTGATCTTGCCCTCTCCCTGGAGCGGATACACCGTCACGTAGCGGAGGAGTTTCTCCACGATCTCGGGAGTCATTCCCTTGATCAGTCTGAGCTCGCGCACGGTCTGCAGCGGGGCGTTCGCCGCGCGATAGGGCGGGCGCAGCGACTGGTAATAGAGGGTCTCGGCCCCGGCCGCCTCCGGAACGTCGTCGGCATCCACCCAATCCACGATGCCGTCGACCAGATCCGGATTGATCTGGAGGAGTTCAAACAGGCGTTTGATCCTGAGAATTTTCGTTTTCCTGGCGTTGAGATCACCGCCTGCCGCCAGGTCGTTCAGGTTCAGTTTCCCCCGTTCGTCCTCAATCTGGGCCGTCAGCAGGCCGTCGCCGATCGCGTATTTCTCGATGGGAAAGGCCCAGAGATCCGTCGGGGCGTCGTACAGCTGCCCGGTCTGCTTGTCTCTGAGAAAATCCTGTTGCAGGACGGCCTTAGCGGCCTGCACGGCGGCCCTGGTCAGGACCGTGGCTTTAAAATTATCGCGAAAGGCGGCGGCATCGCGATATTCCCGGCGCGCTTCAGCGTCGAACTCGAGGATCAGCGCAACGAGCAGGGCCAGGACCAGGAGGGCGAGGAGGAGGGCGACGCCCCGTTCATCAGGCCTTCGCATAGGAGACGATTCTGAGCGTCGCGTCCAGATTCACCGGGTTGTCGTACTTCGGCTTGATCTGAAGATGGTGCACCTGCACGTCGTAGGGCGCCTGTTCGAGCGCGACCAGGAGGGCCAGTAATTGGGGCAGTTGGATGCCGTCGAGGCGCAGATCGACCGCCGTTTCCTGATAGCCCTGCGTCGCGGTCGGCGTCTGCGGCTGCATGCCCACGATGCGATCGCGGAGCTGCACGGATGTCGCCGCTTCCTCCAGGAACGCCAGCAGGGAGAACTGCCCCGCGGCGGGCGGCATCCGCTGCTCCAGTTTGGCGACGCGCGCCTGTTTGGTCGCATACGCCGCGGCGAGTTCCGCCAGTTCCACACGCTCTTTGGATTTCCTGACGGCCTGCCGCTCGAGCTTCTCGATCTTGGCCAGCAGGGGATCGACCACCGCCAGAAACAGCAGGCTCGTGGCGACGACGGCTCCGCCGATGCCGAGAATCGTCCGTTCCCGCGAAGCCAGTTGGCGCCACCGTTCTTTGAGCACGGGCATCATGGCCGCTGTACCTGATAGGCCAGTCGGAACACCACCTGATTGGCCGCGGCGCCCACCCGCGTATCGGTCACCGCGGCGCCTTGAAACGCTTGGCTGGCCGTAAAGGCCTGTTTGATCTTCTCGACGGCGTCGAACGAATTGGTTTCTGCTTCCAGGTGCACCGCCGCTCCTTCGATGGTCAGTTCCCGAATCGTCAGCGGGATGCCGGCGGGAATCTGTTTGGCCAATTCGGACAGGCGCGCCAGGACATTGTTGCGGCTGCCGTCGATCACGGCCAAGCTCTTGTCGAGCGCGGTGACGCGATAGCGGGCCACATCGATCTCCTCGCCGGACGCGGCGCCGGCTCCGAACGTCTGCGCGAATTGCGTCTGGAGGCTCTGCTTGACCTCTTTGAGCGTGGACTCTTTCACCATCACCCGAACGGACAGATCGAGCAACGTCAGACAGCCGAGAATGAGCGCTCCCCACAGCGCCAGACGACGGTCGTGCCGTGACGCCTCCCGTTGGACCGACGTGGAATCGGCCGTGGCATTCAGATCCAGCGCGACATCCGATCCGATCGCCTTCGGCTTCCAGCGGGGGCGGACGATCTTCGGGTGGATGGCCAGCCCGAAGGCGATCGAAAAGGCCCGGGGACAGTTCGATCCGAATCCCTGCCGGGGCCCGACCGGCGTCAGGCCCAGTTCGTGAGCCACATGCCCGCTCAATTCCCTGAGCTTGGATCCCCCGCCGGACACCCAGCAGTGGGACAGCCGCTGGCGGCTGGTGCCTTCGTATCCATGGAGCGAGACCCGCAATTCCTTCAGCAGGGGTTCCAGCCAGGCATCGACTTCCTGCACGGCCATCGCCCGTTTCCGTCGCTCCGCCTCGGCGAAGCTGCAGGCATACCGGACGGCCAAGGCATGGGTCAGATGATTGCCGCCCCAGAGCACGGTGCGGAGGAGCGCGGGACGGCCTTCATGGATCAGGCACAATGTGGTCTTGGTTGCGCCGACGTCGATGATCGCGAGATCGCCGGGAACATGCGCGCCTTCCTCCTGAAGGAATTTGGTGACGGAATAGAGCGCCATCCCGTCGACTCCGATCGCCGCCGGTTTCAAATCCGCGGCGGCCAGGAAGCGCAGATGCTCGGCGACCTTGTCCTTCGGTGCCGCCGTGACGAGCACGTCGGCCCCCTTGGGTTTTTGCCCTGCCTCGGACGGCCCTCTCGGCGGTAAGACCACGCTGCCCATCGCGACGTCGTCCAGGGCCATAGGAATGAGGTTTTCGACTTCGAAGGGGACGACCTGCTCCAGCTTGGCGGCATCACGAAACGGAAACGAGAGGGTCCGGATGAAGAGATCCTGACAGGGAAGCGCCGTGACGATATCCCCGCTCCCGTACAGGCCGTGCTGCCACAGAAAGTTCCGCAACAGCCCGGCCCGATGGGCCGGTTCGGCCGTTTCCGGCTTCCCGTAGGGGAGCGGCAAATGAAAATATTCAACCGATTCGCGGCCGGTCAAACGCCGGCGGAACCGGACGGCCTTGATGGCTGTCTGTCCGATATCAAGACCGACACATTCGGCAATCATCGTCTCGGCGCTCTCATCCTGTTCAACCAGGGCGGTTGGAAGGGGCCCGGGTCATAAGGGGTTTATCTTACAACGTTAGCCTGGGATTTGCGACTGATCCGGCCAGTTTGAACGTCAGGGGGGTACCGGGGGGAAGGGGCGGGAAGGGAAGGGTTCCGGCTTTCTGAGCCCATCCGGCCCCGGCTATGACCGTGACGGAGAGGTCCAACATGCTCGACTGAATCGGTTGCTGGAGGACCATGCGTCCCTGCGCCGTCACCGTTCCATCCGGTCCGTCCCCTTTGAATTCCACCACATCGCAGACGGCATCGTGACAGGCGACGGTCGCCGTCACCCGGCTGAAGCTGAGAGAGGGAATGACCGCGGTCCCGACCGGAATCCGCTCCATGACCAGGTCCTTGATGTCCACCTTCCAGGAACCGTCTCCTTTGAAGACGACGCCCTCATGGCCGTGGTTTTCCCACCGGTGGATGAGATCGGCCTGCAACAGCCCGCGCGCCACATAGGGCTTCGCAACCGATGCCAGATCGATCTGCTGGAAATGTCCCGTAAAGGACAGGGGCCCGAGGAACGACCAGGATGAGGCGCTGACCGTTCCCGTCGCCCGCCCCGCACCGGCCGGACCGCCGCCGGGAAATTGCACCAACCCGTCCAGCGTGTGTCGTCCCATGATCAATCCCGCCATCCCGACGTTCAGCCGCATGAGCTGCACCGGAATGCTGGCGACGCCGGGCTTGATCCAGGTCAGGTCCCGCCACTCCACGACTATGGGGACGCCCGCCGACCAATCGGCGGCCCGCACCTCCCAGCCGGTGGCTCTGGTAATTTCCGAGAGAATCCTTGATTGCAACGCCGCGTAGGGAAAGGTCAGAAAGAGAAACAGCAGAAAGGTTCCCACCCCGGCCAACACCCAGACAACCGGTTCTCTCTTGACGTCAAGGGCCGGCGGCCATGACAATCGGCCGATCATGACCGAACCCCCACCGGAACCCACTGGCGAAAAGTCCGCGGTTCCGCATTCTCCTGCATCAACGTCAATTCGATCAGCACCGCCCCCGGAGGAGAGGTTCTGGCGCGCCCGTCCCAATCGTCGGTCCACAGATTGGCCTGCGCATCGAAATACCTGACGTTGAATCCTTTCACATTCGACGCCAATTCCAGTCGATCCACGCTGTCGTCGGTGAGGCCGTAGAGATTGCGCCGCACGAAGCGGAAAAGACGGTCGCCTTCCCTGGCATACACGATCCGGACGAATTCGGTTTCCTGCCCCGACTCGAAACCCCGGAATTGGCCCAGCGTGAGGAAGGCCAGGGTATCGGCCGGTTGCCCTTCCTGTTGCGCATTGAGCCCCATCCAGGGTCCGATGGGATTGGTGACGCTGGCGGTCAACTCCTCCGTCATCACCCGCAAGGTGCTCCGCAGCATCTGATCACGGGCCGCCGTGGCGCGCGCGCCGTCGATGGCGAGGGTGCTCAGATGCAACGATCCGAACACCATTGCGGCGACCACGGCGAGCAACGCCGTGGCCAACAGCACTTCGACGAGGGTGAATCCTCCGTCAGAACGATGGGCCGGGGGCAAAGACATAGGTGCTGACCTCGAGAACTTCGTCGGCGGCGCCCTGCTGCCAGAGAATCTGGATTTTGACTTCGCGCACCGCATTCAGAGGCGTCGTCGTCACGATGCGTTTCCACCGGTATTTGTCCGCCCGGTTGGCGGTATCGCCCAGGACCTGATATCCGAGAGGGGGATTCTGGAAATCGCCGCTGGTTTCCCCGATGGGGAACACCGGGCTCATCTCCGCTTCGGTCAACTTTTCTTGAGCCAGCATCGTGGCGGCCGTGATATCGGCCGCCCGGGCATGCAGGTCCAGATCCCGGTTTCGAAGACCGAGCAGAATCGGCAGCGTCAGCGCGAGAATCGCGATCGCGATCAGCACTTCGAGCAGCGTAAACCCGGACGAGCCGGCCGGAGAAACGAACCTGACGGTCTGCGTTTTCCTCATGCGTTACACCTCACAACCTTCCGCCGGAATGTCCTACCGCGGGGGAGGGAGGGGAAGGGGAGGTTGAAATCCCGCCGGTACCGGCTGCAGCAGGGGCCGGAGTCGATCCGGGATGATCCAGGGTTGCTGCGGGTCGAGTCGCTGGTCGGTCACGCGAATCCGCGAGGTCACCGGCTCGATCACGATGCCCATCACGTTGTTCGCGCTGTCGGCCAGGTGCATCGTAGCCTGATCGATTCGGCCGTTGGGATAGAAAAACAGCTCCACGCGGCCCGCGTCCTTTCGTGCCGTCCCGATCTGGACGTCCGCAAAACGGATCGACTCTGGCAGACTGATCGGTGCGGCCCAGGCGGGGTCGAGAGGCGCCTTTTCCTGATTGCCCTCGAGCACCATCGGCCAATAGATCCCCCGATCGAGATCCACATAGAGCCGCACCGTTTTCTGCGTCGACATCGCCATTTCCTGAAACGACTTGAGGGCGCCAACCCACTTCCTGGCCACGGTCGTCAGGCTGTCGCCGAAGGAGATGCGGGGAATGACCAGGCTGAGCATGCCGCCCAGCAGGAAGAGCACCATGATGAATTCGAGCAGCGTAAAGCCGCCTTCAGCCATGGCGTCGTTACCGAGGCCGCCGGGAAGTCTCTGCTTCACGCCTAATCCTTGTCCATATTCCAGTTCGTGATATCGGCGTTCACACCTTCTCCGCCGGCCTCGCCGTCCGTGCCCAAGGAGGTGATTTCGTAATCGCCCTTCACCTGCCCGTACTGTCCTTGCTGGACCGGAGCCGGGCTCAGGTACTTGTAGGGATTCCCCCAGGGATCTTCGGGCAGACTGGGAAGATAGCCTCCGATTTTCCATTTCTTCGGAATCACGCCGACCGTCGGCTTCTCGACCAGCGCCTTCAAACCCTGTTCCGTCGACGGATAGACGCCGTTGTCCAGCTTGTAGAGTTGCAGCGCGCCTTCGATGTTCCGGATTTGGACCTTGGCGGCCGTCCGCTTGGCGTCGTCGGTCCGCCCCATGATCCGCGGAACGACCAGCGCGGCAAGGATCGCCAAAATGGCGACCACCACCATGATCTCGATGAAGGTAAAACCCCGTTCGCTCCGGCGGTCACAGGGCGGCAGACGGGAGGTCACCCTTCCGCTCGCCCGCTTCAACCGCTCCGCTGCCGCACGCCATCGCATTCCCATCCGTCACCCCTTTCGCTTCGTCCCGCCGTCCGCGCGTTCGTTCCTATCGCACCATCTGCCCCATTTCGAAGATCGGCAACAGAATGGCCACCACGATGAACAGTACGATGACGCCCATCACCACGATCATGACCGGCTCCAGCAGCGAGGTGAATCGCGTGATGACCCGGTCGACCTCCCCGTCATAAATTTGCCCGACCCGTCGCAGCATTTCTTCCATTTCGCCGCTTTTCTCGCCCACGGCGATCATGTGTGTGACGAGGGGCGGGAACTCGCCGCTCCGCTTTAACGGTTCTGCGATGGTTTCCCCCTCCCGGATGTTCTGCCGGGCCTCCTCGACGGCCTGCTCCAGAATCCGGTTGTTCATCACCCGCTTGGAGACGTCCAGGGCGTCGAGGAGTTGGACACCGCTCGAGAGCATGGTGGCCAACGTGCTGGCCAGCCGCGAGATCGACACCATGCGGGCGACTTGGCCGATCAAGGGCACTTTGAGCAGAATGCGATCCGCCAGGACGGCGCCTGCTTCCGTCCTGAGCGCCCGGCGGACGACCCAGATCACGCCCAAGAGTCCTCCCAACAGCACCATCCAGTAATTCAGACAGAAATGGCTGACCTCCATCAACACGACGGTGGGCCAGGGAAGCGCCTGTTTCGAATGGGCGAAGACCGCCGTAATTTTCGGCACGACGAAGGTCACGAGGAAGAACAGGACGAGCGTGCCGACCACCAGCATGATCGCCGGGTAGAGAATGGCGTTGGTGACCTTGTTCTTGAGGGCGAGTTGTTTCTCTAGAAATTCGGCCAGCCGGAAGAGAATCTGATCCAGGGCGCCGCTGGCTTCGCCGGCGCGCACCATGTGCACATAGATGGGGGAGAAGTCCCTGGGATACCGTTCGAGGACGGCGCTGTAGGATGCGCCCCCGCGGATCGCTTCACGGATGTCGGCCAGCAATCCCTTCACGCCCTTTCTTTCCGTCTGATCCATGAGCACGCCGAGGGCGTCGACGAGCGGCAGGCCCGCGACCAGCAACGTCGCCAGTTGTCTGGTCATCAGGGCCACGTCGGTAACCGTGAGGGCCGGAGTGCGCCCGACTCCGGCGACCGGCGTCGCGCCGAGCCTGGTTGTCATCGTCCTGCTCGCGCCTTCCTGCTCCGCCATCTCGGTGGGGAAGACGCCGTCTTTCCGCAACTTGAGCCGGGCGACCTTCGGACTCTCGGCGTCGATGATGCCCGTCGCGGACGCCCCGTCGGCTCTGTATCCTCTGTACTGATAGACCGGCATGGCCCTAAACTTCGACCTCCTGCTGCGTCATCCGCATGACCTCTTCGGTGGTCGTGACGCCCGCGAAAATCTTCTCGGCCGCCTCCTCTTTGAGCAGAACCATGCCTTTGGCGACGGCCGCCTGTTTGATCGCGGCCGAATCCGCCTTGTTTCCGATCAGCCGGCGGATCTCGTCGTCCATGACCAGCAGTTCGTGGATCCCGGTACGGCCGCGATAGCCGGTCTGGCTGCAGGCCGCGCATCCCGCGCCGCGATAAAACGTGGGCCTGGTCTTCCCGGGCACGACTCCCAACCGGATCAGTTCCTCGTCATCGGGCTGATACGCCTTCTTGCAATCCGGGCAGACCTTCCGGATCAGGCGCTGCGCCAGCACCGCCACCACCGACGAAGCGACGAGAAACGGCTCGATGCCCATGTCGATCAGACGGGTCGCCGCGCTCGCGGCGTCGTTGGTATGAAGGGTTGAAAAGACCAGATGGCCCGTAAGCGATGCATGGATGGCGATTTCGGCGGTCTCCCGGTCGCGGATTTCCCCGATCATGATCACGTCGGGATCCTGTCGCAGGATCGACCGGAGACCGGCGG
This sequence comes from Nitrospira sp. UBA5699, assembly GCA_002420105.1. Classification (GTDB taxonomy): domain Bacteria; phylum Nitrospirota; class Nitrospiria; order Nitrospirales; family Nitrospiraceae; genus Nitrospira_C. The sequence continues at coordinate 16,707 of DIHJ01000111.1, read as the reverse complement.
CGAACGTCAGATTGATCTTGGGATTCACCTGCATCTGGCCGATCCCGAGCAGTTGGTATTCCACCGGATCTTCCACCGTAATGATGTTCTTGTCCGGCGCGTTGATTTCACTCAATGCGGCATAGAGCGTCGTGGTCTTGCCGCTCCCGGTCGGTCCCGTCACGAGGATGATCCCGTGCGTCAGTTGGATGAGCTGCTTGATCGTCTGCAGCCGTTCCGGGGAAAACCCCATTTCGGAAAGATTCAGCAGCCGGTTTTCCTTTTCGAGCAGACGCAGGACGACCCGTTCGCCGTGGGACGTCGGGAGGACGGAGACGCGGAGATCCACGTCCTTGCCCGCGGTCCGGATCGCGAATCGCCCGTCCTGCGGCAGCCGTTTTTCGGCGATATTCAGACCGGCCATGATCTTCAGACGCGCGATGATACTAGACTGGAGATGTTTCGGCGGCGTTAAGATCGGATACAGCACGCCGTCGATCCGGTACCGGACCACGAGCCCCCGTTCGAACGATTCGAAATGGATGTCGCTGGCCCGCTGCCGCACCGCCTGGAACAGGACGGAATTCACGAGCCGGATGATGGGCGCTTCGTCGGTCGCATCGAGCAGGTCCTGCGGCTCGTCCAGTTCGTGGGCCAACTGGTCGAGATTTTCGCTTGCCGCGATGTCCTCCATGACCTGTTCCGCGCCGGTCGGGCTGGCGATCTCGTCGTAGGCCCGATTGAGACAATTCATCAGCGACATCGCGCTGGTCAGCACCGGCTTCACCGGCATGCCCAGCAACAACCGCAGATCGTCGAGCGCGGCGGTTTCCAGCGGATCCGTGGTCGCCACCACGATGGCCCCTTCTTCCACCTTCAAGGGAAGCACGCGGTAGCGGCGGGCGAAATGAATGGGAACCTTCTTGATCCATTCGTGATCGACCTGGCCGACTTCCAGGTGCGGAAGCCACGGCATCTCGAACTGAATCGCCAGGGCCTGCAGGAGCAGGTCCTCTTCGATGGCCCGGATCTTGAGCAAGGCTTCGCCGAGACGACCGCCTTTGGTCTGTTGGACGTTGAGGGCCTCCAGCAACTTCGCTTCGGACAAGCCGAATTTCTGCTCCAGAATCGCGCCGAGCAACGGTCTGGTGATGTGCGTGTGTCTTGTCATTGCGTCATCCGTCTGGCGCGAGCCGGTCCCGCCGCCCCCGGGCGTTCGCCCCGGAACGGGTCATCAACCGCCATCAAAAGGATACGGTACTCCTCTCGACCTGCCCTGACAAGCACGGCCGGCAATCAGCGGGCATGCGCACCGAAGCCTCGCATCGAACCATGTGCGTCGAAGAAGGATGGGGAAGGGGAGCATGCCCCGCGAAGCCGGCCGGAACCGGCTTATCGAATATCGAACGTCATCGTCGTGCGCTGATTGTTGCGCACGACGTCGAGCTTCACCGATTGCTCGTTGCGCAGCTGTTGGAACAGGGACAGCATCGTGCCGGGATCCTTGATCTCCACCCCGTTCACCTGCTTCAGAATATCTCCGTACTGCAGCCCGATTTTCTCATAAAAACTGGCGGGCGCGATATAGTCCAGCCGAAACCCGTTCATCGTTCCGTTGACCAGATACGGCACGGCACGGGCCTGGGACAGGAGCTTGGGCAGATTGTTCATCGCCTGTTCCACTTCACGCCGATCCAGAACTTTACGAATCGGTCCGCCGGGCACCGCCCCCGCGGGACCGGGCGAGGCGACCTGGGGCATCGCGGGCCGGTCGGGCTGTCCGGTCGACAGTTCCAGCAGTTCCTCCTGATCTCCCTGGCGGATCACGATGCCGTTCCTGCGTATCTCGCTGATTTCTCCGACATCGGGAATGTGATCGTGCAACCGGAAAAAGAGCTGTCGTTTGCCGGCCAGCTCTTCGATGATCGCCGAGACTCCTTCGCGATCCCCCACCACGACGCCGAGCAGCTTGATCTTTGCAGCCACATTCAACGCGGCGCGCGGCGGGACCCCGCCGGGTCCCGCCATCCCCGGCATCCCCGGCAGACCGGCCGGAAGCGGGAACAGTCCGCTCGTCCTGATCTGTTCGGCCAATGAGGAAGCGGAATGCGCTCCGGCGCTGTCCTGATCGGCGACGTTCCGCGACTGGGCGGGGCCCGTCGGCATGAACAGCGCCTCTGCGATCACGGCATTGATCGTGTGGGCAATCAGGAACGTGGCCCCGACGAGAAAAACCAGGATGAGCGTCCGGCGCGTCGTCAGCATGAATGAGCCTTAACCGGGATGTTACAGAAAGTGGGTACATTCTAATGCGCGAACATACGGGGCGCAATAGATGTCGCGTTCTTGCGGGACCGTGCCGCCGCATGACGGACGGGCACGGATGCACCGAGTCAGTGGACAATCATGTCGATTCCATCCATAATTTCTTTTTTCAGATAAGGAGACAGGTCGTGAAGAAAGCGCTTCTCACCGGGATCACCGGCCAAGACGGGTCGTATCTGTCCGAGTTGCTCCTGGGCAAAGGCTATGAGGTCTACGGCATCATTCGACGATCGAGCTCATTCAACACCTCCCGGATCGACCCGATCTACGAAGATCCCCATGTTCCGCATCGACGGCTGCACCTCCTCTACGGGGATCTCAACGACGCCAGCTCGCTGAACCGCATCATCCGTACGGTCCGACCCGACGAGATTTACAACCTCGGCGCCCAGAGTCACGTCCGCGTCAGTTTCGACATACCCGAATACACCGGGGAAATCACGGGCCTCGGCACCATCCGGCTGCTCGAAGCGATCCGTGAATCCGGCCTGAAACCCAAGTTTTATCAGGCCTCGTCAAGCGAAATGTTCGGGAAAGTCCAGGAGGTTCCCCAGCGGGAAACCACGCCGTTTTATCCGCGCAGCCCGTACGGGGCGGCCAAGGTGTATTCCTACTGGATCACCGTGAACTATCGTGAAGCCTACGGATTGTTCGCCTGCAACGGAATTCTCTTCAACCACGAGTCGCCGCGGCGGGGCGAAACCTTCGTGACCAGGAAGATCACCAAGGCCGCGGCCCGCATCAAGCTCGGCGTCCAGCAGGATCTCTATCTCGGAAACCTGGACGCGAAGCGGGACTGGGGGTTTGCGGGCGACTATGTCGAGGCGATGTGGATGATGCTGCAGGCCGAGCAGCCCGACGATTACGTCATTGCCACCGGAGAAACCCACAGCGTGCGCGAGATGCTCGAACTGGCGTTCGATCGCCTGCAGCTGGACTGGAAAAAGCACGTCAAGATCGACGAGAAATACTACCGCCCCACGGAAGTGGATCTGCTCATCGGAGACGCGGGAAAGGCCAAACGGCAGTTGGGATGGACTCCCAAGATGAAATTCGATGAATTGATCGCCATGATGGTGGACGCCGACCTGGCGATGGAGCGGGAGCGGCTGGACGGCGTGAGAGGGAAGAAGTAGGCATGGCTTCGTTCTGGGCGGACAAGCGTGTCGTCGTCACGGGCGGCGCCGGCTTCCTGGGTTCCTTTGTCGTGGAACAGCTTCGTGCACGGGGCTGCACCGAGATCGTCGTCCCCCGCAGCCGGGAGTACGACCTTGTGCAGATGGAGGCGGTGCAACGCCTCTATGCCGACGCCCGGCCGGACATCGTGCTTCATCTGGCGGCCCGGGTCGGCGGGATCGGCGCCAACCAGGCCAATCCCGGACGATTCTTTTACGACAATCTGATGATGGGCGCCCAGCTCATGGAGATCGGCCGCCGGAACAACGTCAAGAAATTTGTGGCGCTGTCGACCATCTGCGCCTATCCCAAGTTTACGCCGATTCCGTTTCGTGAAGAGGATTTGTGGAACGGGTACCCGGAGGAAACCAACGCGCCGTACGGCCTGGCGAAAAAAATGATGCTGGTCCAGTCGCAGGCCTATCGCCAGCAATACGGGTTCAATTCCTGCGTGTTGTTCCCCGTGAACCTGTACGGTCCCCGCGACAATTTCGATTTGGAAACGTCCCATGTGATCCCGGCCCTGATCCGAAAGTGCGCGGAGGCGCAGCAGGCTGGGCGGCCTGAAATCGTGTTATGGGGTGACGGTACCCCCACACGCGAGTTTCTCTACGTCGAAGACGCCGCGGACGGCATTCTCGCGGCCGCGGAACATTACGAGGAATCCCTGCCGCTGAACCTGGGAACCGGCGAGGAAATCCGGATCAGCGAACTTGCCCGCATGATCGCGACGGAAGTGGGATATACCGGCCGGATCGTGTGGGACGTCACCAGACCGAACGGGCAACCGCGGCGATGCCTCGACGTGAGCCGCATCAAACGGATGCTCGGCTTTCAGGCCAAGCATTCGCTGGCCGAAGGCCTGAAGAAAACCATTCACTGGTTCAACGCCAACCGCGCCGCCATCCGGGAGGTGCGTTTTTAATCCGTACGCTCCCGTCACCGGCCCTGCCCCTTCATCTTGAGTGCGACCATTTCTGCGCGAGCGTTGCACAGGCTCGTTCGCCCGCGTCTCCGGCAAGTCCGGCAAAGGTCTCTAACTCCTTGACGCACCACGCCGTCTTCGTTGGGGAAGGTGGCCTGAGTCTTGCTGGATCGACTCCGAGACAACATGACCGGCGGGCCGTATGCCGGCCGCACAGCCCACACATGCGCAGGAAGCCTTTCCATGGATGCAGGGTTTGACGCAGCGGAACATTACGAGCGGGGACTCGCGCTACGAAAGGCCGGACTCTTCAAGCCGGCTATTGAGGAATTCGAGCAGGCAGCGGCGGACGGCGGATACGCGCTGAAGGCCTACGCTCAGATCGGTCTCTGTCAGAAATCGAGGGGACGCTACGAAGACGCGGTGCAGGCGTTTCGAGCAGCCCTGCAATCCCCACAGGCCTCGACGAAGGAAACCGTCCAGATTCTCTATGTGCTCGGACGCACGCTTGAATCGCTGGGACGGATCAATGAAACGTTGGAAGTCTATCGGTGGATCAGGCGGGAGGATTCCGCCTACCGTGACGTCGAGCGACGGATTCAGGACCTGAGTGCGAGAAAACCGGCTTTCCACAAGATCACACGCGCCCCCCAGCAATCCTGGGTCGGAGGCGTCCTCCGGTCCTGGCAAGACCGGCTCGGACTGACCCGATAGCGAGCGCCGGACGCCGCACCCGCCTTCCTCGGTCAGAGCGAGATCGTTTTCACCTTCTCGTACACGACTCCCGGATCTTGAAGCGGCTCCCACCCCATCATGCCGAGAGAATCGTCCACATAGCGACTCGTCCTCATGCCGTTCAAGACGGCGGTGACGCCGGGTGTGCTGGCCACCACCCATAAGGCCTTCCGCGACAACGGCTCCTTTCGCCGGACTTCCGGCAACAGCCCATCGATGGAGGCGACGATCTTGTCCGTCCGGGCCAGGCTTTTCTGCACGGCCTCTCGCCGGAGCCCTTGAAGCAGCGCGAGCAACGGCGGCAGGTACCGGTCCCGCCAGGCTTCCCATTGCTCGGCGGCTGCCCCGCTCAGCAGGCGGGGAACGGTTTGCAGCACCTGGTTCACCTGCGGTGCGATCATGTGGTGCTCGATCTGCTCCCAATGCTCCAATCCCTGGATACGCGGCCGGAGACGGGCCAATTCCGTCGCCCAGTTAAAGAACTCGTTCGGCGCCGTCCCCTCTCCGCTGTGCGGAACGGCCGGAGCAAGCGTGGTCCGATACTCGGTTTCCAGCGTTCCAACGACGCGGAGCTGCTCCTCGATGTCGACCGGTTCACCCTCGAGGGGAAATTGAGCCAGCCGCAGGACACCGGCCCCCTTCGACGGCATAGCATTGAGCGGACGATTGACCAGCACCGCCACGCGTTCCCGTTGCGCCAGTCGCAGTACCGTTTCGGTCTGATCCGCGCCCGTGTTCGGCGTCGTCCAGGCCCCCGCTTCGAAGAGGTTCATCGGACACTGCAGGACGGCGAAGGAATGGCGCACGTTTCCCCGCGCGGCGGCGGCGCGTGTCGCCGCGTCGAGCAGCCAGGACAGCGACGTCGCTTCGGCAGCCGACGGATCGCCCGCCACGGAGTTTGACGAGACTCCGTACCATCGGATTCGTCCTACGGCGACTTGCGACTCCAGATAGGCGAAGGCCCGCTCGATCCGTCGATAGAAGGCGTCCCGCACGTCGGCCTGGTGCCCCCCGCCGTGGCGAGCCGCCTCGGATAAGAAGTATTCCGGATTGTGCAGCAGGCAGACGTCGAGAGTCTCCAGGCCCAATCGATCCAACGAGGCCTCCAGCTGGTCGGCCAGGAAATCCGGATGAATGCAATGCCAGATGCCGTCGCCGTATTTGACCATCTCGGGGTAGGGTCGGCCGGCCCGTTCGCGCGATTCCGCCTGCTTCAAGTTCTGCCCCTGCACGTACCCTATTTTGGACACGACGATCACTTCGTCACGCGCAAGAGACTGATCGGCAATCATGTCGCGCAGCACCGAGCCGACAAGACGCTCGCTCTCGCCGTCCGTGTAATTGGTCGAAGTGTCGATCAGATTCACCCCGGCGCGGAGCGCCTTCGACAGGGCCGCGCCATGTTCCTGATCGCCGCCATCGATCCGGTAGCAACCGAACCCCAGGCGCGACGTGGTGAGACCGGTCGCGCCGAACGGCACAAAGCCCCGCTCGAAGCCCCCGGACAGGAGCGGCCGATGGATCACACGGGCGGCGTACCGGGCCGTGCCTTCCGGGGTGGCCCAGCCGCGCAGCAGTGTTCCCTGCAGCCGCCGCCCGCGCGGGTGAGACGCCGCCCGTTCCGAGGCCATTCGCACCGCCTCCGCCGCCGCGAGTGGATCGGTGACCGGTTGCTGGCAGGTAAAGTTCCGGCAAAGGTACAGCGCGGCGCGGCCGTCGACCGGCCGCTTCCCGGCCAGCAGGGGATGACGGGATGATCCATCCGTCTGACGGGCCACGGCCAGGATGCGATTGGGCAGATAGATTTCCCGGATCGCCTCCTGGAGCGCGCCCAGACCCGGGTCGTCCTTTCCGCCGATCAGGGCCAGCTCGATCGGACCCTCGGTGAGAAAGTCGACGAGGGCCAGACTTCTGGCGAACGCCCTCGGATATCGCGCGATCTGCTTCCCGTAGGCGCGAACCGCGCCGATCGCGATATCGCGCCATTCACGGCGGTCATCGTGGAACGACAACCTCGCCAACAGCGACGCGGCTACGGCATTGCCGCTGGGAGTGGCGCCGTCGGCGCCTTCCCGTCCGCGAACGATCAGCGCTTCGTGGTCCCGCGACGTCGTAAAAAATCCCCCCTGCTCGGTATCCTGAAACGACTCGATCAATCGGCCGGCGCAATCCCGGGCGGCGCCGAGATACCGCTCCTCTCCGGCCGCCTCGTAGAGATCGAGCAACCCCTCTCCGAAATACGCATAGTCCTCCAAGACGGCATTGAGATGCGCGCGACCCCGGCGCGAGGTCCGGAGGAGTCGGCCGTCGGTCGTCCGGTGCCGAAGGAGAAGAAAGTCCGCGGCGCGGGATGCCGCCTGGATGTATCTCGGATGGCCGAGGACCCATCCGGCTTCGGCCATGGCGGAAATCATCATGCCGTTCCAGGCGGTGATGACCTTGTCGTCCAGGCCCGGCGCCACCCGTCGCTTGCGGGCCTCGTAGAGGAGGGGACGCGCCCGAAACATGGTCTCGCACAATTCATCGACCGTCAGATCCAGCTCCCTGGCGACCGATTCGATCGGACGCATCCGATTGGGAATGCTCCGGTGTTCCCAGTTCCCTTGCTCCGTGATGTCGTAGCAGGCGCAGATACGCCGGGCCTCTTCGACGGCGGGAAGCGCCGCGCGAATCTCATCCGGCGTCCAGACGAAAAACTTCCCCTCCACGCCTTCCGAATCGGCGTCGGTGGCGGAGTAAAATCCCCCTTCCGGATCGGTCATTTCCCGAAGAATGTAGTCCAGAACCTCCGTGACCACCCGGCGATACGACGGCTGCTTCGTGACCTGAAAGGCTTCGAGGTAGGTTCTCGCCAGCAATGCGTTGTCGTAGAGCATCTTCTCGAAATGCGGCACCAGCCAGCGCTCGTCGGTCGAATAGCGGGCAAAGCCGCCGCCGATATGGTCGTAGATTCCCCCCGCGGCCATCGCATCGAGCGTTTTCGTCACCATCCGCAACGCCTGGCTGTCGCCCGTCCGGCGGTGACAACGGAGCAGCAGCGACAGGCCCGCCGCCGGAGGGAATTTCGGCGCGGCACCGAAACCGCCGAATTGCGGATCGAACTCCCGGCCGAACTCGCGCACGACGTCATCGAACACCTCTTCCCCGATCGACACCGGGGCCGGAGCCTGCCATTCGCGCTTCAATCGTTCGGTCAACTGTCTGGCCTGGCTGCGAATCCCCGCCGCATCCTGCTCCCAAACTTCGGCGATTTTCTTCAGCAGGCCGGGAAACCCAGGACGTCCCCACCGATCATCCGGGGGAAAGTAGGTGCCGGCGAAAAACGGTTCCTGGTCGGGAGTGAGAAAGACCGTCATGGGCCAGCCGCCCTGGCCCCGGTTCATCGTCACGGTGGCGGCCATGTAGATTTCATCCAGATCCGGCCGTTCCTCGCGGTCCACTTTCACGCAGATGAAGTGGCGGTTCATGAGGGCGGCAATCGCCTCGTTCTCGAACGACTCCCGCTCCATGACATGACACCAATGACAGGCCGAATAGCCGATCGAGAGCAGAATGGGGCGGTTCGTTTCCTTGGATGCCTGCAACGCTTCCGGTCCCCAGGGATACCAGTCAACCGGATTATAGGCATGCTGGAGCAGATAGGGACTGGTTTCGTGAATCAGGCGATTGGGGGTACGGGACGCCGCAGATGACGACATGGCGTCACCTTAGCATTCGGGGGAAAGACGGATCAACGGAGCAAAAAGAAGAGCCCATGGCCCAAGGACCATAGGCTCTTCGTGAGGTCGAAACGGAAGAAGCGGGATTACTTGCCCTTCTTTTCTTCCTTCTTCTCGTCCTTCTTATCGCCGAAGGTGTCCATGTGGCCGCCCTTCTTCTCATCCTTCTTGTCCTTCTTCCCCTCGTCGCCGTACACGAGGACGTGGCCGCCCTTCTTCTCGTCTTTCTTGTCCTTCTTCCCCTCGTCGCCCGCAAACGCCGGGGCGCTGAACGTCACCGCCACTGCGACTGCCATGATGGCCATCAACATGCGCTTCATAATACCCTACCCCCTTAGAGATTGTGATGTGATGTTTGCCTGACCATCAGGCAAACGCCGGGTACGGTATCGAATTGTTCCCTCTCTTGTCAATCCGCTGGGGCTCCGTCACGCGACCGCCCGGCGAGGTTTCCTGCCTTCGCTGTGGTATCTTAGGGAAGTCCCTCCCGCGAGACCGTCGTTATGAACGATATCGGACCCTATTCGAACTACCGCCTGACAGTCCGGCTGGAATTAGCCAATAAACCCGGCATGTTCGCCCGGGTTGCCGCCACGCTGGCCGAGGAGGGGGCAAACCTCGGCGCGGTGGATCTGGTTTCGGCCACCGCCGACCGGATGGTGCGGGACGTCACCTTCGACGTCCGGAACGAGGCCCACGGGGACCGGGTTCTGGAGCGGCTGGGCGGGATCCCGCAAGTCACGGTGGTCTCGGCGTCAGACCGCATCTTCCTCCTCCACCTCGGAGGGAAAATCCAGGTACAAAGCAAGCTGCCGATCACGACGCGCAACATCCTGTCGATGGTCTATACCCCGGGCGTCGGGCGGGTGTCCCAGGCCATCGCCAGGGACCGGACCAAGGCCTATGCCTTTACGACCAAAAGCAACAGCCTCGCCGTCGTCACCGACGGATCCGCCGTGCTGGGGCTCGGCAACCTCGGTCCCGAAGCGGCCCTTCCCGTCATGGAGGGGAAGGCCATGCTCTTCAAGGAGTTGGCCGGAATCGACGCCTGGCCGATCTGCCTCAATACGCAGGACCCAGACGAGATCGTTCGAACCGTTCAGGCCATTTCACCGGGATTCGGCGCCATCAATCTGGAAGATATCAGTGCGCCGCGCTGTTTCGAGATCGAGCGGCGGCTCAAAGCCTCCCTCGAGATCCCCGTGATGCACGATGATCAGCACGGAACGGCGGTCGTGATCCTGGCGGCTCTCACGAACGCGCTCGCCGTCGTCGGCAAGTCGATTGAGCAGGTGCGCGTCACGGTGAACGGACTCGGCGCGGCGGGCACCGCCTGTTGTCGGATGCTGCTGGCCGCCGGCGTCTCCCACCTGCTCGGGTGCGACAAAGAGGGCATCATCCTCCACGGCGAGGCCGAACAACTCCGTCTCTGCCGGACGGATCTCGCGGCCTGCCTCACGCGGGACCGTCCCCAAGGCAGCCTGCGCGATGCCTTGCGAGGCGCGGACGTCTTCATCGGCCTGTCCGTCGGAAACGTGCTCGGGGCGCAGGATCTGGATCTGATGGCGCCGGATCGCATCGTCTTCGCCATGGCGAACCCCGATCCCGAAGTCAGTCCCGAGTTGGCGGTCTCGCACTGCCGGATCTTCGCCACGGGGCGGTCGGATTTCCCGAACCAGATCAACAATGCCCTGGCGTTTCCCGGGATTTTCCGCGGGGCGCTCGACGTGCAGGCATCGGAAATCAACGAAACGATGAAGCTCGCGGCCGCCAAAGCCCTGGCTGAGGCCATTCCGCGACAAGCCCTCAGCGAAGACTACATCATTCCCAGCGTGTTCGACAAAAACGTCGTGCCCCGCGTCGCCCGGGCCGTTTCGGCGGCTGCGCGCGACACCGCCGTGGCGCGCCGGCGGTTGAGAATCTCGGACGAGGCCCCCCCGTCCTCGTGGTAACTGCCCGCCTGCTCCGACATCCCCGGACAGCGTTGCCGCCGCCGATTCACCCTTCAGACCGGCGAGAGGGCTATGCTACAATGCGACCGGACGGGCGAAACCCCGGGGAGTCCGATGCCTTTTTCAGCGAGCAAATTCATCAAATTCCGGGACGGCATGAACAGGCGGATCGGTTCGCTGCGGGCCAAGACCGAGGACAGCATGGATGTGGCGGTCGACACAATGATGCAGGATCGGGTCGACAGCTTTTTCCGAGTCGAGCAGGGGCTGGAAGAAATCGTCAAATCGTTGTTGCAGATCGAGGAGGAGTTGGAGCAGATTCGGGATCTGTCCGGTGCCATGCGGCTGGAGTCCCGGCTCGAGTTTGTCGAGGACCGCTGGGACGATCTGGACAGCGAGATCCGGGAGCGGCCCCGGCGGCGCAGACGGAAAATCAGTCTGGCCGATCTGCTGAAGGCCGCGAGCGGGGGAGGGGGAGACCTGTCCCAAAGCTCCGGAAGCGTCAACAATGCCGTGGACGCCTATGCCATCATGGGCGTGGAATTCGGCAGCTCTCTCGCCGATGTCACGGCGGCCTTCCGGCAGAAGGCGAAACTGCTGCACCCGGATGCGAACAACGGCGACCGCAGCTCCGAACCGGAACTTCGGCGCATGCTCGAAGCCTATCAGTTTCTGAAGGAATACCTGAGCCTCAGCAACACCGAACCGATGCGTCCGCCCGAACGCCCCTACAGTCCGGCCGAGTAACCAGTGACGACCACCCCTTTGCACGACACGTACATCACGACCCGTCCCGCACTTGAAGCCCTCTGCGACCGTCTGAGGAGCAGTTCGCGCCTGGCGCTCGACACGGAATTCGTCGGCGAAGACAGTTTCATCCCCAAGCTCGAACTCATCCAGGTGGCCTCGCCGGAGGTTGCAGCCGTCATCGACTTTCCCGCAGTCCAGGCCGCCGGCTCGCTCGACCCGCTGTGGGAACTGATCTGCGATCCCAACATTGAAAAGGTCGTCCACGCGGGGCGGCAGGACCTCGATCTCTTTGCGCTCCATGCCGGACAGGTCCCCAAACCGTTCTTCGATACGCAGATCGCCGCCGCCATGCTCGGATTCGGCGCTCAGGTTGCCTATGCGAACCTCGTGCAGCGGATCCACGGAACCAAGCTGGCCAAAGCGCACACCTTTACCAACTGGAGCGCGCGGCCGCTCTCGAAGGACCAAATCGCCTATGCCGCCGAGGACGTCCACTTCCTCCTGCCGATCCATACGCAGCTGCACAAGCGCCTGCACGCCCTCGGCCGTGTCGAATGGGTCTACGAGGAATTTTCGCGCCTCGAATCCGCCGTCGGGGAAAAGAGCCGCGAGCCGCTCGATCGGTATCAGCGCATCCGGGGATGGGACAGCCTCAAGCCCAGGCAGGCCGCGGTGCTGCGGGACCTCGCCGCATGGCGGGAAACGGAGGCCCGCCGCCGGAACGTTCCTCGGGGGCGCGTCATGCGGGATGAAGTGTTGCTCCAACTCGCCCGTCATCCCCCGAGGAGCGTCGACGAGTTGCGGGGCCTTCGGGGCGTCCATGGTTCGGAGATCGATCGAAATGGGGAGCAGCTGCTGGCCACGATCACCGGCGCGCTCGCCCTGCCGCCGTCCGCCTGGCCGGACATCCCCCGGGAGCGAAAACCGGAGCCGGAATCCATCGGGCTGGTCGAGCTGCTGCAGGCGGTCTTGAAAGCGCTTGCCGCGGAGGCCGAAATCGCGCCGACCCTGATCGCCACGAGCGCGGATCTCCAGTCCCTCGTCGAAGCCAAGGAAAAAAAGACGAGCGTCGACCTCCCCCTGCTGCGCGGGTGGCGTCGACAACTCGCCGGCGACGTCCTCGCACAGGTCCTGGACGGCACCTTGACGGTGTCGGTGGATCCGGCGAAGGGGACGCTGCGCTTGTCAGCCGCTCCTCCGTCGCCCCCTTCCGTCTGACGCGATCCCCGCTCTGCGGCCGGTTTCCCGTCCTTGCACTCCGTTCAAAAAGGGCCCAGCTGTCCGCACTCCCCTCAGGCCGCGTCATCCTCCCGCGATCGCATTCGGGCTCGCCGCCGATAAGTGCACGTGAATCCGGCGGATTGCGGGCCCGCCCCCGTCGACCGGCTGGTACAGAACTCGCAGACCATAGGCAGGCCGACCCCTCGTGATCCCCCGGAGCACACACCATGTTGACCGGACTGCCGAAAACCCTGTCGGCTCTGCTCATGCCCGGCGGTCTGATCCTTCTTGCTGCGGTCGGCTATCTGCGCCCGCAGGGTCTTCCCGTTTGGCTGGAGCAGCCGGTTGCGGCCTTTCCCTATTTCGTCCTCGCATTCGGCCTCGTCTTCGGCTGGTACTTTTCCAGCGTCAGGGTCATCCTGTCGCTCCTCGTCCTCTCGTCGGCCGATCGCGCCTTGATCGCGTTTCCGGCGGCGGGACCCGATCCGCATGCCCTCGGCCGCATCATATTCGCCGCCACCGCTGTCCTGCTTCCCCTCAACCTGTTGGCGTTTTCCATCCTGAAGGAAGAGGGGACAACGACGATGCGCGGCGGGATACGCATCCTGGCGGTACTCATCCAGCCGTTCCTTCTGCTCTGGCTTTGCGCCCCGGAGCGACGGGACCTGGCGGCCGCGCTCGAGATGCCGTATCTCCCGTGGCTGCCGACGGCCTGGACGCCGCTTCCCCAGGCGGCGCTGGTGGCGTTTGCGGTCGCCGGCTTGCTGCATCTCGTACGGTTCACGCTGCGGCGGGACCCGCTCGACGCCGGAGCGGCATGGGCGCTGGGCGCCGCCTTCCTCGCGTACCACGGCGCCAGGTTCGGCTGGCGCCCGACCAATTTCTTTGCGGCGGCGGGCCTGATTCTCTTCGTCGCGCTGATCCAGTCCTGTTATCAACGGACCTACCGGGACGACCTGACCGGCATCGCCGGCCGCGTCGCCTATCAGGAGGCGACGTCGCAACTGGGCAAACGGTTTGCCGTGGCTGTGCTGTCGATCGACCAGCTGAAAGCCTACGGCAACGCCCATGGAAAGGCAGTCGCCGAACAGATCCTGAAATCGGCCGCGCCGAAGGTTCAGGCCGCCTGCCAAAGGGGGCATGTGTTTCGGGTGAGCGGGGAAGAGCTGACCATGCTGTTTTCCGACCAGACGGCGCTGGACGCGCTCGTCGCGCTGGACAACGTGAGGAAGACGGTCGGACAGATGTCCTTGTTCCTGCGCGGGCGGGACCGGGTTTGGGAAGACAGCCGGGGAACGAGCCGGCCCGGCGGCAGGGACCGGGAGCTGCCCGTAACCGTCAGCATCGGGGTGGCGGATTCTTCCCCGGACTCGGAATCCTTCGGCGCGGTGATCAAGTCCGCCTATCGAGCGCTGTACGAGGCGAAGGCCGCGGGCGGAAACGTCGTCAAACGCGGGATCGTATCCCCGGAGCCGCTTCGGCGGGCGCAGAGCACTGCGGGCAGAATCATCCCCAGCGGCGAGTACTGACCGTCCCGCCTCCTACAGGATGCTCTTCACCGTTTCGGCGGGCCTGGCCAGCATCGCCTTCTCGCCTTTCACGACGAGAGGACGCTGAATCAGATCCGGATACCGGATCATCAGATCGACCAACTCGTCGTCCGAAAGGTCTTTCTTCGCCAGTCCCAGTTCCTTATAGATGTCTTCCTTTGTTCTCAACACGTCTTTCGCCGAGAGCTTCGCCTTCTTAAGGATCGCTTTGAGTCCGGCTTTCGTGAACGGCTGCTCATAGTAGTTGATCGCGACGAACGGCTCGCCGCTCTCCTTGAGCAATTGAACCGCCTGCCGGCAGGTCGAGCAGGTGGGTTTCTGGTAGATCGTGACCTCAGCCATGCGAAGACTCCTTGCGTTCGTGGGACGTGCGTACCTTGACGCCATTTTTGCCCCTGTGATACATGCTCTCCATCAGGATCGACACGGACACACTATTTGTCATGCCAACGGTCGGGACGAGTTCCAGCGGCCAATTCTCCTGCGCGACATCGACACAACGCACGTTGCGCGACCTCCGCATCAAACGAAAGGGACAGCCCGTCTTCGTGATGGGGCACATCCTCGAACGCAGAGGGCAGGAGGCCACCTTCGAAGTGTTCAACGATCGCCTCGCCGTCGTGAAATTTCCGGACGGCATGGCCCTCGGCTACGATCCGTTCGAACTGCTGCTGCCCACGGACATCGACCCGGAAGGAACCGCCTACTTCGAAATCCGTCCGTGCCGGCGGTGCGAACAG
>DIHJ01000111.1:432-1524 GCA_002420105.1 Nitrospira sp. UBA5699 | reverse complement strand
TGTTCCCGCTCACGATCGAAGAATGCGAGGCGGAAGACGAGCCGACGGCCTGCCCGGAATGTCGGGAATGACCCGGCCGCTAATCGACGAGCGGCGCCACCTCGATCGCCTTCTTGATCAGACAATCCCCGGCAAACGATTGGAGCGACATCGGGAGCATGCTGGCGTCGATGATCCGAACGGTCGACACTTGATAGCCGTCGGCCGTCTTGCTCCCTTCCACCCGCATCGCATGGCAGATCTCCAGTTTCTTCCAGATCGGATTGTTCAGAATCGTGTCCGTAGCCACCAGCTTGGTGTCGGAGACGACGTCGGCGACCGACGCCTTGACGGCCACGCGCGATTTGTTCTTCGGCACTTCACTGACCACCGCAAAGATCAGCAGTTCATCCTCGGCATGCCCCGGACCGACCGTCCCAACCATCATCGCGATCACGAGCAGCACACCCGCCGGGAGCACGTTCATGTCTCACCTCGTGGTTGTGTGATCGGCCGTGCGGCCGGGAGCGTCATCCTTCGCCCGTCGGTCCTCACGGGCCGGAGCGGGCCCTCCGTGGCCGAGCGTGCTCACGCCCACCGGTTTCGTCGACACGGAACCGGCGGGCGGGCGGCCTGGCGCCCGAAGCAGCATCAGCGCGAGGAGGAGAACAAGCAGGCCCGCTGTGAGCAAGACCGGAAGGAATCGTCTCATCCAAGGCATCCAACGGGAATGACCTGAACCAGTATGCCAATCGGGTGGCCCCTTTGCAAGATCGCGCCGCCGCACCTTGCATCCTCGGAGCGCCCTGGGGCAAAGTAACCGGAGGAGCACATCATGCCGCACGATTTCATGCCCGGACTGGCCGGAATTCCCGCCGCAAAATCCGCGATCAGCGACGTGGACGGCGAGCGGGGCATTCTCGAATATCGCGGCATCCGCGTCGAAGAGCTCTGTGCGCACTCCTCCTTTCTGGAGACCGCCTACCTGCTCCTCTTCGGTCATCTGCCGGCCAAGCAGGCGCTCGCGCAATGGGAACACGACGTCATCCACCATCGCCGGGTGAAGTATTCGATCATCGATCTGATGAAGTGCCTGCCGGAGCAGGGCCATCC
>DIHJ01000111.1:0-221 GCA_002420105.1 Nitrospira sp. UBA5699 | reverse complement strand
TTCAGCGAGAACTTTTTCTACATGCTGACCGAATCCCTTCCGCACCCCCTCTGGGCCGATATTTTCGACGATTGCCTGATCCTGCATGCCGAGCACACGATGAACGCGTCGACCTTCACGGGTCTCGTCACCGCTTCGACGCTGGCCGACCCGTACACGGTGGTCGCCTCATCCATCGGGGCGCTCAAGGGGCCGCTCCACGGCGGAGCCAACGAAGAAGT
>DIHJ01000013.1:12280-13095 GCA_002420105.1 Nitrospira sp. UBA5699 | reverse complement strand
TCAAATCCTCTCGCCCCGACCACACCAAGTTTGCTCGTGCCGGTCTTCCCGAAAATCCGCGACGAATGCATTGCGCCCGCTTCAAGCAGGACGGGTACCGATCCACGATTATGGGATTCACCGGTTACGACCAGCCCGTCGGCCGGTTCACCGTCGGGCCCCGGGTCGGCTTCAACTATGCCCATACGCACATTCATGACTATGCGGAACAGGGCGGCACGGGGATGGAGCTCAAGTACGGCGATCAGTACGTGAATTCGCTCCAGAGCGTGCTCGGCGTGCAGGGGTCGGCGGCATTCAGCACGGGCTTCGGCGTGCTGGTTCCGCAGGTCAACGCGAACTACATTCACGAATTCGCCAACTCGCAGCGGTTCATCAACGCGCAGTTCGTCGAAGACAATCGGGCGAACCCCTTCCAGTTCCGGTTCCAGACCGACGTACCCGTCCGGAACTACTTCGACGTGGGAACCGGCCTGATCGCCGTGCTCCCGAACGGGTTGCAGCCGTTCATCAATTTCCGCGCGATGGTCGGGAACAACCAGTTCAACAACTACGCGGGACGTTGGGATTGCGGGTCGAGCTGTAAGGGGACGAGCAGCGGTACCGTACGCCCTGCAGCGGGTGACCGCTGCAGGGCGTTTCTTTCTCCGTCGTAGCCGGCATCCGGGGCGGGGTTCCGGAAGGCGATCCGGACCGGCACTTGACGGAACGTCTCGAAAAGCTTAACACTTGCCACAGTTCATGCTCTCGGGCTTTCATGAGTGATGCAGTGATCGGTCTTAATCATGCGGCTCGCGCCCGTAGCTCAGTTGGAT
>DIHJ01000013.1:0-12188 GCA_002420105.1 Nitrospira sp. UBA5699 | reverse complement strand
GGATAGAGCATCAGCCTTCTAAGCTGAGGGTCGCTGGTTCGATTCCAGCCGGGCGCACCATACGGCTTCATGCATGCGCAAGCTGTTCCGTCCCGTTCCGCTCATCGTCACCGCGTTCATCGTTCTCGCCTGCTACGGCCTCGTGGGGTTCCTGCTCGTTCCCTACGTCATCAAATCCTTCGTCATCCCCGCCGTATCGGAACGGCTCCAGCGCCCCGTTCTGGCGAAGGAGGTCGAGGTCAATCCCTTCTACCTGACCTTGCGGATCACGGGCTTTGAAATCCGGGAGCCGGACCAGTCGGCGGTCCTTGGGTTCGATGAGTTCTTCGTCAACTTCCAATCGGTGTCTCTGTTCCGCCGGGCCTATGTGTTCGACACCATCCGTCTCGCGATGCCGTATGTCTCCGCCAAAGTCTCCAAGGCGGGCCGGTTGAACCTCGTGGATCTGGTCCCGCCCGACGATCTGGCGGACAGCCCGCCGCCCCCGAAACCGGAGCCTGCCGGGGGGATCCCGGCCGTGGAAATCGAACGGCTGGAGATCACGCAGGGCATCGTGGAATTCCACGACGCCTCGAAAGCCAAGCCGTTCTCGATCGACATCGTGCCGGTCAATATCGTGCTGAACGATTTTCACACGAAGCCGGGCGGCGGCAACACCTATGCCTTCGCCGCGGAGCTGGGAAAGGGCGAGACGTTGGCCTGGGAGGGGACGATCTCGCTCGAGCCTGTCCGCTCGGAAGGCAAACTCGCGCTCAGCGGCGTGAAGCTTCCGACGCTGTGGCAGTACGTACAGGAGCGGTTCAAGTTCGAGATCGCGGCCGGCACCGTCCAGGCCGACGGCCGGTACCGGTTGGATACCTCCTCAGCGCCGGTCGCCGTGGAAGTGACCGACGCCTCGCTGGAGCTCGCGGGCATCGCGTTGCGCGAGAAGGGAGAGACGTCTCCCGCCATCACGATCCCTTCGGTGAAGGTCGGCGGGATCCAGTTCGACCTCGGCCGGCGGAAGATCGCGATTGCGTCGGCGTCCGTGAACGATGCGACCTGGAACGCCTGGGTCAATTCCGACGGCACCGTGAATTATCAGACGCTCTTCGGTCCGGCGGCGGAACCGCCGGCCGGGTCACCGCCGGTCCCCGCGAAGCCGCCGGTTGCGGACGAGAAGGAACCACCCTGGTCGGTGACCCTCGCCGATGCGCGCCTGGTCAATCATACGATCCACTTCGAAGACCGCACGCCCGCCATTCCGATGAGGGCGGACATCACCGGCCTGTCGGTCCGCACGCACGATCTGGCCGTGCCGATCAAGGGACCTCTTCCGCTCGATGTCGAGCTCACGCTCAACGAATCCGGTAAGTTGAAGACGGAGGGCCGAGTCACGGTCGAGCCGTTCGAGGCCGACCTTGCCGTCGGCTTGAAGGGCATTGCGATTCAGCCGTTCCAGCCCTATTTTGAGAAGTTCGCACGCATCGCCGTGGATTCTGGCGCGATCGACCTGGACGGGCAACTGCATCTGGCCGTGAAGCATCCGAAGCGCCCGCTCCTCACCTTCAACGGGAACCTCGGCGTGCGATCGCTGGCGATCGCCGATCGCGACCAGGGTGCGCCAGTGGCCTCGTGGAAGCAGTTGCAGCTGAGCCGGATTGCGCTGACGGTCGATCCCACCGCGGTGACGATCGAGGAAGTAGGGTTGGAGCAACCGACCGCCCATCTCGTCGTGCAACCGGACGGGCAGCTCAATCTCAGGAATCTCCTGCCGCAGCCGGCCGGCGCTGCGCCTCAACCGGCGCCGGAAAAGCCGCAGCCGGCCGCCGGCAAGAAGACCGCGCCTCCCGTGATCGCCGTCAAGACGGTGAAACTGCTCAAGGGGACCGCGACCTTTCAGGACGAGTCGATCCAACCGACCGTGCAGACGGGGATTTACGACCTGACGGGAACGGTCAAGGGCCTCTCCTCGAAACAACTGGCCAAGGCGGACGTGGACTTGTCCGGCAAGGTCGACAAGGTCGCGCCGTTGAAAATTACGGGAGCGATCAATCCGCTCACCGAGGATGCCTTTACCGATCTCGTGATCAAGTTCGACAACGTTGATCTGGTCGCCGCCGCGCCGTACAGCGGAAAATATGCCGGCTATCCCATCCGCAAGGGCAAACTCTTTTTGGACCTGGCCTACAAGATCTCCCGGAAGCAGCTCGAGGCCGAGAACAAGGTGGCCATCGACCAGTTGACCTTCGGTGAGAAAACGGACAGTCCGGACGCCACATCCCTGCCGGTGCCGCTGGCGGTGGCGCTCTTGAAAGACCGCAAGGGGCGCATCGACATCGATTTGCCGATCCGGGGGGATCTCAACGATCCGGATTTCAAGTACGGGCGGGTGCTGCTCTCCACGCTGTTGAATCTCCTGACCAAGTTGGTCGCGTCGCCCTTTACCCTCATGGGCAAGTTGATTCCCGGGGGCGGGTCGGGGGAGGATCTGCAGTATCTCGAATTCGAACCGGGCACGGCGGCGATCGTCCCTGCGGAACTCAAGAAATGCGAGGCGCTGTCGAAAGGGCTGGAGGAGCGGCCCGGCCTGCGGCTGGAAGTGACCGGGACCGCGGATGACGCGCGCGACCGCCAGGCCATCAGGCTTCAAAAGCTCAAGGCCCAGCTTCAGACCAAGTGGCAGCAGGAACGGGCGCTGCCGAAGGATACGGAGCTGCCGATCGAGGAAGAAGAGCGGATGATCAAGGAACGGTTCGAGCAGGAGCACGCTCCGCCGCCCGGCGCGGCTCCTCCCGCGAAGCCGGAACCGGCGCCGAAACCGCCGACGGTCGAGGAGATGAGGCAGCAGCTCGCGGCGGCGATTCCCGTGACCGAGGCCGAACTCCGGGCCCTGGCCCAGCAACGGGCGGAGCGGATTCGTACGTACATGGCCGGCGAGGGCAAACTGGCCGAGGAACGCCTCTTCGTGACGGAAGTGGACCTGACCGCCTCGGGCAACGAGAAGGTCAGGAGCCGGTTGAACATCACGGCCGGGGGGTGAGGCCCGCCCCCCCCTTGCGCTGGTCCGAGAGAGACAGTATCGTAGGTCGTTCGTCCGTGGCCGGACGGATGGAAACCAAGGAGGTCGAACATGGCACTGCGTTTGGGAGACGAAGCACCGAATTTCACGGCGGAGACGACGGAAGGCACGATCAATTTTCACGAATGGCTCGGCAACGGATGGGGGATTCTCTTTTCGCATCCGAAGGACTACACGCCGGTCTGCACGACGGAGCTGGGTACCGTCGCCAAGATCACGCCTGAGTTCAAGAAGCGCGGGGTCAAGGTAATTGCGGTGAGCGTCGATCCGCTCGATTCGCACAAGGGCTGGATCAACGATATCAACGAGACCCAGAAGACGACGATGAATTATCCCATCATCGCCGATCCGGACAAGAAGGTGGCGACGCTCTACGACATGATCCATCCGAACGCGTTGGACAACATGACCGTGCGCTCCGTGTTCATCATCGGGCCGGATAAGAAGATCAAGCTGACCTTGACCTATCCTGCGTCATGCGGCCGGAATTTCGACGAATTGCTGCGCGTGATCGATTCGCTGCAGTTGACGTCGAAATTCAAGGTGGCGACGCCGGCGAACTGGAAGGACGGGGAGGATTGCATCATTACCCCGGCGGTGAACAACGACGAAGCGAAGACCCTGTTCCCGAAGGGATTTACGGTCGTCAAGCCGTATCTGCGTTATACGCCGCAGCCCAATAAGTAACGGGTGTTCGTAGTCGAGTGAAGGGCGGGAGTGGGCATGGCCGGCTCCCGCCCTTCCTGTTTCTGCTCGAAGGGGAGGGGGGCCTATGAAAGCCGTCGGGCTCTACAAGTACCTGCCGATCGATCATCCGGAGAGTCTGTTGGATCTCGACGTGCCGAAACCGGAGGCCCAAGGACGCGATCTCCTGGTGCGGGTCGAGGCGATCTCCGTGAATCCGGTCGATACGAAGGTGCGGGCACCCGGCAAACCGGATAGGATCGACCCGCACGTGCTCGGCTGGGACGCGGCGGGAGTCGTCGAGGCCGTCGGACCGGAAGTCACGCTCTTCAAGCCGGGCGACGCCGTCTATTACGCGGGGGACATCACCAGACCTGGCAGCAACAGCCGGTATCACCTCGTCGATGAGCGCATTGTCGGATCCAAGCCCCGGTCGATGGATATGGTCCAGTCCGCCGCGGTTCCGTTGGTGGCCATCACGGCCTATGAAGCCCTGTTCGATCGGCTCGGCATCGATCGGGACGGCGCCCATTGCGGCCGTTCGCTGTTGCTCATCGGCGGGGCCGGCGGCGTCGGGTCGATCGGTATCCAGTTGGCCAAGCTCGCAGGGCTCGCGGTCCTGGCCACGGCGTCCCGCCCCGATTCCATCGCCTGGGTCAGGCGGCTCGGCGCGGACCATGTGCTGGACCACCGGCAGCCGCTGCGACCGCAGGTCGAGGCGACGGGCCGCCGGTTCGTGGACTACATCTTCAACTGCGCCGACACGGACGGCTACTGGGACACGACGGCCGATCTGGTCTCGCCCCAGGGGAAGATCTGCACGATCGTGGAGAACAAGGGCCCGTTGAATCAGCAGCTGCTCAAGCTCAAGAGCGTGACCCACGTCTGGGAACTCATGTTCACGCGCGCCAAATATCAGACGGACGACATGATCGAGCAGCATCGGCTCCTGAACCGGGTTGCCGACTGGATCGACGGCGGAAAGCTGGCCGGCATCCATCGGGAAACGCTGCAGCCGATCAACGCCGCGAATCTGAAGAACGCCCATGCCAGGCTGGAGTCCGGCACCATGATCGGCAAACTCGTCCTGACAGGCTGGGAATGATCGTCACGCAATTGAGCGGTCGGAATCAGACGAGCAACAGGCCGGCGGCGCGAACCTTCTTCCAGGCCGGACTGCTCAGGAACGAGGCGAAGTCGCTGTCGTTGCCGGGGAACGCGGCCTTCCTCTCGCGGAGCAGCGGGTAGAGAGTCGTTCTGTCGGCGCGCGGAACAGCCTGCCGTAGCAGATCGTCGAGCCACAAGGCCTGCCGAGAGGGAAGCGCGACCGCAGTTTCCTTCGTTCGGCCGGGCAGGACGAGGCGAGTCCGGTTTTTCCGCGTTTCACACAGCGGCTGCCCGCCCAGCCAGACAAACCGCCGTTCCGCCTTCGGGTCATCCGCAACCGGCCGGGCGCTGAGGAGGCGGCTGAGCCAGGCCGGGGACACCCTCGGCCTCGGCACGTCGTGATCGAACCAGTCGCGCACATCCATCCGGAGCCCGCGGCCTTCCAGATAATTCAGCATCGATCGCCGCAGGCCTTCGCCGAGCCATTCGGGCGCGGCGCCGTGCCGGTCGCGATGGATCAGGTCGTTTTCGGCGAAACCGCCGAACTCCGGCCCCAGGATGCGAATGCCGGCGGCAGCCGGATTGAGGCCGATCGGACTATGGGCCGTCGCGGTGAAGCGATGCCAGAAGGCCGAGTGGATCAGACCGGCGGCAACCAGCTGGCGCACGCGTTCGAGCGAATCGACGGTTTCCTGGACCGTTTCGGAGGGGCAGCCGTACATCAGATAGGCATGGATCAGAATGCCGGCCTCTTTGAAGGCGGCCGCGACCAGCGCCGTCTGATCGACCGTGATGCCCTTCTTGATCTGTTTCAGAATACGGTCCGATGCCGCTTCGAGCCCTGCCGTCACGGCGATGCAGCCGGATGCGGCCAGGAGGCGGCAGAGGTCCGGCGAAAAGGTCTCTTCGAAGCGGATGTTGCCCCACCAGGAGATGGCCAGCCCCCGCTCCAGCAGGCCGAGCGCCAGCGATTTCAACGCGGCGGGTGGCGCCGCTTCATCGACGAAATGGAAGCCCCGGCGTCCCGTTTCGGCGATTAGTTGTTCGATCTGCTGAATCAAGCGGTCGGTCGGCGTCATTTCGTACCGGCTGATGTAGTTCAGGTCGACGTCGCAGAAGGTGCATTGCTTCCAGTAGCAGCCGTGGGCGACCGTCAGCTTGTTCCAATGGCCTTCCGACCAGAGCCGGTGCATCGGGTTCGTGCTGTCGAGAATTGTGATATAGCGGTCGAGGGCGAGTCCGTCGTAGGTGGGGCAACCGACGTCCTCCATCGCAAAATCCTCCGACGAACGGTCGTCGGCGAAGAGGACCCGATCCTGCCGCCGGTAGAACGTCCTGCAGAGGGCCGTGACCGGTCTGATTCCCTGCAGATGTTCCACGAGCGAGAGCAGCGGGCGCTCCCCGTCGTCGAGCGTGATGAAATCGACGTAGTCGAAACAGCGCGGTTCGCTGAGCCGGCGCAACTCCGTATTGGCATAGCCGCCGCCGAGGACGATCGTGATCCCGGGGCGGCGCTGCTTGATCGCCTGGGCGATCCGGAAGCTTCCGTAGAGATTGCCGGGAAAAGGCACGGAGATGCCGACCAGCGTCGGGTTCACGCGGTCGAGATGGCGCCACAGGGCTTCGAGCATGAACTCGTCGGTCAGGTTCGGCGGGACGGCCAGGGCCGTTTCCATCGCGGTGAAGGAGGAGGCGGACCGGGCGATATGTTCCGCGTAGCGGCTGAGGGCGAACTGGGGGGCGATCGTGGCTTGGACGAGGTCGGCCAGATCTTCCAGATACCAGGTGGCGAATTGTTTCGCCCGGTCGTCGACCGGCGCCGTCTTGGCGAACGGCGGTCTTCCGCGAAACCGCGGTCCCTGCGGCAGGACGCCCGGACGGGCGAGATGAACGGCCAGCGCCGGATTGCGGCCTTGCAGAAATTCGACCGCCGGATCGATCATGTCGAGATAGGCCTGCTCGACGGCGAGCATCCGCCCGGCCTCCTCCGGGAGTTTCTCACCCTGCTCGCGGACCGCGCGGAAGACCTGCCGGAGACCGTCCCGGCTGAACAGGCGCAGCACCATCTCGATCCCGAGGTCCGCCTGCCGGCAGGCGATGCCGCGGGACCGCAGAAAGCCGGTGAGATAGGCGGTCGAAGGATAGGGCTGGTTGAGTTGCGTCAGCGGGGGAATCAGCAGTAGAACGGTCGGAGCGCTCATAGGCTCACATAACACAGGACGCCGAATGAAAGCCAGGCGCGTCCGATACGATCGAAGCGCCGGAGGGACACATGACGAGAATGATGACGGTGATCGGTCTGACGGTTGTCTGTGCGGCATCGGCGGCCCTGGCGGAATTCGACGAACGCAAGCTCGTCGATCTGACCTATGCGCTGGACGAGCGGACGGTCTTCTGGCCGACGAACAAACCCTTCACGTGGGAGAAGAGCGCCTGGGGGACGGCGCCCGGCGGGTACTGGTATGCCTCGGGGGACTTCTCGATGTCGGAGCACGGGGGAACGCACATCGATGCGCCGATCCATTTCGGCGAGGGCCGGCTCGCCGTCGATGAAATCCCGCTCCAGAAGCTCATCGCCCCGGCGGCGGTGATCGACGTCCGTCCGGCGGTCGAAGAGGATCGGGATTACCGGATGACGGTCGCCGATCTCGAGGCCTGGGAAACGCGCCATGGACGCATCCCTCGGGGAGCGGTGGTACTGATGCTGACGGGATGGGGACAGCGATGGCCCGACAAGCAGCGCTATCTCGGGACCGACAACCCGTCGGATGCGTTGACACTGCACTTCCCGGGGTTTTCGAAGGAGGCGGCGGACTTTCTCGTGACGCAACGCAACGTGTACGGCATCGGCATCGACGGCCCGAGCATCGACTTCGGGCCCTCGCGCGATTTCATCGTCCACCAGATCGTCAACGGCGCCAACCTGTACGGGCTCGAAAACGTCGCCAACCTCGACCAGGTCCCGCCGACGGGGGCGATCCTCGTGGCCCTGCCGATCAAGATCAAGGGAGGCACGGGAGGGCCGGTCAGGATCATCGCGATCCTGCCGTGACGCACCGGCTCCCGCTGCCGAGCAAACCGGAAGCCAGGCGCACGCCGCCGAGGCATTCTGAGCATTGGACTCCGCTGCAGGAAGCGGGTAGGGTGCCGTCGGGCTTCTTCAAGGTTGAGGCCAAGGTTCAGGTTCAGGGACCAACCCGGTTCATGTTCACTCTTAACCTCGACCTTAACATTTTTCAGATTACGCGATGTCGAGATTCGTGAGATAGTTCTGCAACTCCCGTTTCTGCTCCTCCTCCTGGTTCTTCAACGCCTCGATGTCCTTGCGCAGTTTTTCGAGCTCCGTCTCCTGCTGATCCAGCTTCTTGACGTAGCGTCCGTAGAGCTCCGAATTCTGGGCCAGCCGCTGCATGTTGTCGCGGATGCGGCCGTGCTCGGCCGTGATCTCGCCGGTCCGCTGCTCCAGCCTGGTCCGTTGAGCCTTGGTGTCGTCCAGCTTGCTCCGTAACTGCACGACGCGTTGCAGCGCGTCCTTCACCTTCTGGCTCGCTTCCTTCGCCTGCAGGTAGTAGCCGATCTGGTCGATGCCGGAGTCCACCAGGCGGATCGACTCCTGGACCGGCAGCGTTTCCTTCACGCGGAGCGTCGCGCTCTTGCCGGGATCGACCGCGACGCTGAAGCGGTACAGGTCGCGGGTCCGTTCGGTCGGCTCTTTCGGCTCGGTCAGTTTCCAGTCGGCGCGATAGGGTTGCTCGATGAGGACGGTCCTCGCTTTCTGGTCGCGGTTCCTGACGAGATAGGTCCGGTCCTCGACGAGCCGGCGCGAAATCAGCATCGTGCCCTTCTTGAGCGACACCGTGACCAGCTCCTGCGTGCCGCCTTCGAGTTTCGGTTCCACTTCCGTTTTCAAATCGAGCGCGTAACTGATCAAGCGGTCCTGCCCCGGAGGAAGATCCTCGATGCGGCCGTCGCCGGCGTAGGCGCCGCCGTCGAAGACGGTGACTGGTCCCTGCATCAGGTGGAGCGGCGAGGTGTTCTTGAGCCGGTAGCCGTTCAGGGGATGTTTGGCGTTGACCGCTTGGTTGTACAGGGAGACCTTCTGTCCCTCGAGCGTCCGGCTGATGATCGGGAGCAGGGCGCTCTGGTGTTTCGCCAGGGTCACAGGCTGGTCGAGACGATATTCGAACAATTCGCCTTTGTCCTGCGCGACGGCCGCGGCTCCCGCGCTTTCCTCAAGAGTGGCGATGTCCATCTCGGCCGACATGGCCTTGTCTGTCGGGGCGCCGGCTCTGGCACCGGCGAAGCTCTGTGCCGTTTTGCCTGCGACCTCCGACTGACGTTCCTTCTTCCTCAGCTCACTGCGGGGCGCGGGGGCCGCCGGTTTGAGTTCGTCCAACGCGTCGCCGTAGACCTGGGGTTTCAGGTTGGCATAGAGCTCCGGCTGGACGACCGGCCGGGGATTGTAGAGCGGCTGATACAGATCCATGATGAACGAGATCGGCCTGCCCGAGACGAGCGAGAGTTTGACGTTCCGCCAGTCCTGTTCCGTCTGGTTCTCGACGATGGCCCAGCCCTGTAGATAGGGGGCCTGGTCGTCGTCCAGGACGAGGCGGTAGGAGGTTTTCCAGACCGGCGTTTCGCTCAGGTAGGCGACCCTGACCCGGCGGCTTCCCGGGCCGTCGAACGTCATCGAGACCGTCTTCTTCTGCGCGTCATGGCTCGTGGCGAGGACGGCGAGGGCCCGGCGGAGTTCCTCGTTCAATGCCGGATTGCCCAGCTTGATGCGCTGGATCTGCGCGAGAGGGAGCGAGCGGAACCCTTCGTCCGTGAAGAGGTTGACGTACTCCTGCTCGATCGTGCGCCGCTGGGACCCGTCTCCGAGCACTTCCGTCTTCTTCTCCACGCCGAGGAGCGTGCCGGCGACCGGGTTCGGCGCCGTCACTTCGACCGGTTCGCCGCGCACCTGGGTGAGAATCTGTCCCAGCGTCGGATTGCCGTTCAGGTTCACGGCAAAGCTGCCGAGCGTTCTGGTTACGGGATCGCGCGAACCGTAGGTGACGGTCGAGACGCTGCCCCCGCCGAAATCCTGGACGACCAGACTTTTCAGAATGTCGTTGATCTGGCCGGCATTGAAGCGGAGGTCGAGCTGCGCGCGGCTCGTGAGGGTGCCGTCATGTTGGAAATAGCCGACGCCGCTGGAGTAGAGCACGATGGTCGAGAGGGGCAGAACCGGAGGCTCCTCGGCGGTTGAGAGG
The DNA here is from genome assembly GCA_002420105.1 of Nitrospira sp. UBA5699. Classification (GTDB taxonomy): domain Bacteria; phylum Nitrospirota; class Nitrospiria; order Nitrospirales; family Nitrospiraceae; genus Nitrospira_C. Next base: position 2,081 of record DIHJ01000013.1, on the reverse strand, counting down.
GAGGGAACGGCGAGGAACAGCGCGCCGAAGAATAAGCGGTGAATCCGGCGCTTCCGGTCGATCATTCGTGACGGCATGAAGACCTCCATGGAACGAATCGCAACGGCACGTGTTATCCCATCCGGCCTTTGAAGGTCAGTTCGGCGATGCCGGACTTGTCCAGGTCACCTTTGCCGGCGGCAACCAGGCGTCGGTACTGATCGAAGGTCGCCTGCGCGAGGGGCAGCCGGAGTTCCGCGGACTGCGCCAGGGCGAGCGCGATGCCGGAATCCTTGGCCGCGTGGGCGGCGGAGAAGTAACAGTCATGGGCCCGCAGCTGCATGTCCTCGCCGTCCGTCTCCAGCACGCGAGAAGCGGCTCCAGTCTGGCTGAAGACTTCCCGCAGCATCGTCAGATCCAGACCGAGAGCCGAGCCGAGACCCAGCCCTTCCGCGAGGGCCGCCGTGTTGCAGTTCATCACCATGTTCACCAGAGCCTTGACCTTGGCGGCTTCGCCCGCTCTGCCGACATAGCGAAGGCTCGCGCTCAGCGCTTCGAGCAGCGGCCTGGCCCGCTCGAAGATTTTCGGCTTTCCCCCGCACATCAGATAGAGAGTCCCCTGGCGGGCTTGGGTGATGCTGCTGGCCATGCAGGCTTCGAGACTGGCTCCGCCATGATGCTCGACCAGCCGTTCGACTTCGACGTGAACGTCCGGCGTGACGGTCGCGCAGTTGATGAAGAGGCGGCCGGTTGCCCGGGCAAGAAGGCTGTCCGGCGATCCCTCCGAGAAGATCTCCCTCATGGCCGCGTCGTCGGTGACGACGGTCAGCACGACATCGGATTGTTCCGCCACCCTTGCCGGATTGCCTGTTGCGTCACACCCGAGTTCGGCCGCGAGCGCCTTTGCCGCCTCGCGTTCCCGATCGTACACCGACGTGACGCGATAGCCCCGGTCTTTCAACCGTCTGGCCATGTTGGCGCCCATGCGGCCGACGCCGACGAAGCCCACGCGGGTCTGACTGGTCATGTAACTGCTCCTCAACGCTGTGGGAGGTCCGGGGACGGGTCGATCGTAGAGAACTTGCCTCAGGTGATATGCCTGATCCCTCGATTGCCGTCAAGGGACGGTCGTCGGCGGGAATTGTGCCGGTTCAATGGCTCGTGGTAGGGTCTTGCGCGACAAAGGAGCCACGCGTCATGACGGAAAGTTCTGCTGCGACCATCGAGGAGATACTCCGCACCTGCCGTACGATCGCGGTGGTGGGGGCCTCATCCAATCCGGCCCGGCCGTCGAATCGGGTGGCAAGCTACATGAAGGCCCGGGGGTATCGGGTGATTCCCGTCAATCCGAACGAGCAGAGCGTGATAGGGGAGCAGGCCTTTCCGTCGCTGAGCGCGGTTCCCGGGCCGATCGACCTCGTGGATATCTTCCGGAAATCCGAGGAGGTCCTGCCGATCGTCGAGGAGGCCATTGCAAAAGGGGCGAAGGCCGTCTGGTTGCAGGAGGGCGTGGTCAATGCAGCCGCCGCAGCCCGCGCAAAGGCGGCGGGACTGCTCGTCGTGATGGATCGCTGCTGGCTGAAAGAACGTAGCGCCCGGTCGAACCGTGGCTGATGGATCGTCCGGTCCGGCTCAGGAAGCTCCTTCCGGCGATTCGGAACGCCAGGTCCTGGTGGCGACGGCCGACTTGATCGCCAATATCCTGGATACGACCGTCAGGATTCCGGGCACGAAGTTGTATCTCGGGCTCGATCCGCTCCTGGGGCTGATTCCCGGGATCGGGGACGTCCTGGCCAACCTGATGGGAACGGCGATCCTCGGGTTGGCCGTGCGCCTGCAAGTGCCGCAGATCATCCTGGCCCGCATGAGCCTGAATCTGCTCATCAACGGGACGGTCGGCGCGATTCCCCTGCTGGGCGATCTCTTCTCCGTCTGGTTCCGGAGCCACGCCAGAAATGCCGTCCTGCTGCGCGAGGCCGCCACCCAACCCTATCGAGCAACACAGAGGGACTGGCTCTATGTGACCGGCATCATCGGCGGCACGGCGCTGATGCTGATCCTGGCGATCGCGCTCGTGCTGTGGATCGTCGTGAAGGTCTGGG
>DIHJ01000007.1:10047-16305 GCA_002420105.1 Nitrospira sp. UBA5699 | reverse complement strand
TGGATGTGTTCGATCCCATCACGATGGAGGTCGATCACCGATCGGGTCAGGATGTGCCGGCCTGGTTCCTCGATACCGATTACAACGATCTCTGTTTCCACGTCTCCCAAGCCTTCTTCCCCCGCACGAGCGCCTGGGACAATCTGAAGAAGGCCCTCAAGGGCGAATATGAAGAAAGCGTGTGGGATCATCTCTCCGGCACGACTAGCGCGCCGTTTGAACCTGGCGAGCACAGGCAGATCGCCGTCAAGGTCATCGACGACCGGGGCAACGAATTGCTGGTGGTGAAGAAGCTGGCGTAGAGTATGATTGAGTTGGCAGGAGGTGGCCCATGAAATCGCTGGAAGAGTTGATCAAGGAGTTGCCGCCGCAGCTTCAAAATGAAGTGCGTGAGTATGCTCAATACCTGGTCGATACGAAGGTCAGGCCGAAACGAAAATACTTGCGCATGGACTGGGCCGGTGGTCTTAAGGAATTCCGCGGCCAATACACGTCCTTGGAGCTTCAAAAGAAAGCGCTGGAGTGGAGGGGCGACTGACGATGTATTCGGCCGATACCAAGGAGGATCCGCGCTATGCCGTCGCTTGAGGACCGCATCAAAGGCTTACCCCCTGACCTCAGGCGTGAAGTGGAGGACTTTGTCGATTTCTTGATCGATCGGCGTGTTCCCCATCCCAGAGGCAAAATGAAGTTTGCATGGGAAGGAGCGCTCGCTGACTTGCGGGAGCAGCACACTTCCGTCGAACTGCAGCATAAGATTCTCGAATGGTGGGGTGACGATGTATCTGGTGGACACTAACCTCATCCTGGAAGTCTTGCTCCGACAAGCCAAAGCCGAGGAAGTGAAACGATTTCTTGAACATGCTTCTTCGGAGCAGCTCTTTCTCACGGAATTCTCGCTCTATTCGCTGGGCATCCTGCTGATTCGCCGCAATTTGCACGATATCTTCCTGCGAGCCGTCGAGGACTTGCTTTTTACCGGTGGCATGACGCTGTTACGCCTGGTTCCGGCCGATCTAGCCGATATTACACGGCGCTCAAAGCAGTTCGGGCTCGATTTCGATGATGCCTACCAATACGTGGCTGCCGACAAACATAATCTCGTCATCGTGAGCTTCGATGCCGACTTCGACCGGACGGAACGGGGGCGGAAGCAGCCCCATGAGGTGTTGGCATGAGGGAGCTGGTCGGCCCGTATCGTTCGCGGCGGGCGAGCACAAGCAGATCGCCGTCAAGGTCATCGACGACCGGGGCAACGAATTGCTGGTGGTGAAGAAGCTGGCGTAGAGCTGGGGCTACAAGGAGACGTCGTCCATGACACAGGCGGCATTGCTGGACCATGTTACGAAAACGATCGTCGAGCGCTTTCACCCGAAGCGTATCGTGGTCTTCGGCAGCCATGCGCGAGGTGATGCCAGGCCGGACAGTGATCTGGACCTGTTCATCGAAATGGACACGCCGCGCCGCCCGCCGGAGCGGGCCATCGAGGTGAGCGAAGTCTTCGGGTTGCGTCCCTGGCCGATGGATATTGTGGTGTACACGCCGGAGGAAGTTCGGCGTCTGCGCCACGTCAATGGCACACTCCTTTCGATGATCGAAAAGGAGGGCAAGGTGCTGTATGAGCAGCCCTGAGTCAAACTTTTCGGCTTGGCTGCGCAAGGCTGAACACGATCTATTGAACATCGAAAACAACCTCGTTGCCAAAGAGATTCCCTGGGATACGGTGTGCTTTCACGCCCAACAGGCTGCCGAAAAACTCTTGAAGGCTTTTCCGGTCTATCACGGGCGCGATCTCTCGAAGACGCATGACCTGGTGGCCTTGCTTGCGAAGTGCGTCGAATGCGACGCCGGGCTTACCGACTTGGAGTCGGATTGCCGAAAGCTGACGACATATGGTGTAGCAGCTCGCTATCCGGATGATCTCTTCGAGCCTGACGAGGCGGATGGTCGCGACGTGGTAGCGGCGGCGTATCGCATCCGCACCAAAATCCTCTCGCTGTTGCCGAAACACCTATGAGCGGCTACGAAGTTCCGGAACCCATCCTGAATGCTCCATTCGACGAACCCACAGAACATTGGCATATCGTGGAAGGCGAAACGCCTGAGCGGCGGCCGGGCCGCCGTCCGGCGATGTATTTCTATCGCGATCCGAAAGCCAAGCCGGAGACGGAAGCCGGCCGCGTCGTCGGCACCGCCATCGAACTGAAGCTCGTCAACCGCATTCGCGGGCAGGTGAAGAAGTGGCGGTCCGAAGGCTATCCCGGCGTCACCAGAACCACCCTGGAGCTGTTGCACTGGTGGCGGCGCGACGGGCGGGCGCAGCGGCTCTTCTTCGCGCAGCTCGATGCGGCAGAGACAATCGTCTTCCTCACCGAAGCCAGAGCCGACTATCGGCAGGGCATCGAGATTCCCCAGGAACAAATCAGCGAGGACAAGCGGAACGACGGCTTTGCCGGATTTCGGCGCTATGCCTGCAAGATGGCGACGGGGTCCGGCAAGACCACGGTGATGGGGATGCTGGCGGCCTGGAGCATCCTCAATAAGGTGAATGACCGCAGTGATGCGCGATTCTCCGACGTGGTGCTGATCGTCTGCCCGAATGTCACGATCAAGAACCGGCTTCGAGAGTTGGACCCTGAAGGTGGCGAGGCCAGCCTGTACCGTACGCGTGATCTCGTGCCATCCCACCTGATGCCGTTGCTGACGCAGGGGCGCGTGCTCGTCACCAACTGGCATGTGTTCGAGCCCCAATCGATTCAAACCGGCGGCGTCGGGGCGAGAGTCAACAAGGCGGGCGTGGAGGTGCGGACGAAGGAGACCATCACCATCGGGCCCAAGACAACGACGGCGCGCGGTACCCGCTATCTCACCCTGGAAGATTTGGAACGGCAGGTGGCGGCGGGGTTGCTGACGGTGCTTGACGAGGATCGGGACAAGGATGGAATGCTCAAGAAAGTGACGGTGGAAGCGCGGCGCTATGTCGAAAGCGACACGGCGCTGGTCAATCGTATTCTTGGGCGTGAGGTAGGCGGCAAGCAGAACATCCTCGTGATGAATGACGAAGCGCACCATGCCTATCGGATCGTGCGCGAACAGCGAGATGACGAAGAGGAAGACTTCTTTGGCGAGGACGAGGAGGCGGAAAACTACTTCAAAGAAGCGACGGTCTGGATCGACGGACTGGACCGGATTCAGAAGCTGCGCGGCATCAATTTCTGCCTCGATCTCTCCGCCACCCCCTACTTTCTCGGTCGCGTCGGTCAGGACACGAATCGGCCCTTTCCGTGGGTGGCAAGCGACTTCGGATTGATCGACGCGATCGAGTCGGGCTTGGTGAAAATCCCCCAGCTCGCGGTGCGCGATACCACCGGGAAGGAGATTCCCGGCTACTTCAACATCTGGCACTGGATTCTGCCCCAACTCACTCCGGCTGAGCGTGGTGGAAAGAAAGCGAACCCCAAACCTGAGGCGATCTTGAAGTATGCCCATCATCCGATCGCGATGCTGGGCGGTCTGTGGGAGAAGGAGCGGGAGGAATGGGTGAAGGATCGCGACGATCCCAGGCCCCCGGTGTTCATCCTGGTGTGTAAGAACACGCAGATTGCCAAGGTGCTGTACGAGTGGCTGGCGGAAGACAAGGCGCCGACCGGCATCCCGCCGGTGAAGCTCGAAGGATTCAAGAACAACGGGCGGCAGAACACGATCCGGGTGGATTCCAAGGTGGTGCATGAGTCGGATTCGGGTGAGGCCAAGAACGACGAAGTCCGCTGGATGCGCTTCACGCTGGATACCGTGGGGAAGACGGCCTGGCCGACCGATCGAATGGGAAGGCCGCTCTATCCCGACGGCTTCAAGGAGCTGGCCGACAAACTGGGGCGGCCTGATCACCCGCCCGGTCGGGATGTCCGGTGTATCGTCAGTGTGGGCATGCTGACGGAGGGGTGGGATTGCAACACGGTGACGCACATCATCGGGCTTCGGCCCTTCATGTCGCAGTTGCTCTGCGAGCAGGTGGTGGGACGAGGCTTGAGGCGAGCCAATTATGAGGTCGGTCCCGACGGCAAGCTGACCGAGGAAGTGGCCAAGGTGTTCGGCGTTCCGTTTGAAGTGATCCCGTTCAAAGCCAATCCTCAAGGACAGCCTCAGCCTCGCGTGACGCGATACCATGTCCATGCTCTCCCGGCGAAAGCCCGGTTCGAAATCACATTTCCGCGCGTGGAAGGTTATACCCAGGCGATTCGCAACAGGGTGATGGTCGATTGGGCGAGTGTGCCTCCGTTGGTCCTGGAGCCGGGTCGCATCCCGCCCGAGGTCGAGGTGAAGGGCCTGCACGTCACCACGAAAGGCAAGCTCACTCTCAGCGGTCCCGGTCGGGTGGATGAGGTCAATCTGGAAGAGTTTCGCGGGAAGCGCCGGATGCAGGAATTGGTGTTCGATCTCGCCAAGACGCTCGCGAGGGAGTATGTTGCCCAGAAACACTGCACGATTCCAACGCACAAACTTTTCCCCCAACTGGCCGGCATCATCCAACGGTATCTCGACGAGAAGGTGGAGGCTCGGCCTCCAGCCGATAAGAAAGATCTCTTTCTCGCGCCTTACTACGGGTGGGTTGTCGAGCGGTTGTTGGAGGCCGTTCGGCCTGATACCTCGCAAGGAGAAGCGCCCGAGGTCCCTCGCTATGAGGCGACACGCGGGCCAGGCTCCACGGCGGACGTCGATTTCTGGACGAGTCGCGAGGCGCGGGAGGTGAACAAATCGCACCTCAACTATGTCGTTGCGGACACGAAACAGTGGGAGCAATCGGCCGCCTATTACTTGGACAAGAGCAACGCCGTCCAGGCCTTCGTCAAGAATGCCGGGCTCGGCTTCGCCATCCCCTACCTCCACAACGGCCAGATGCACGATTACGTGCCGGATTTTCTCGTTCGACTCAGGACAGATTCTGCATGCCACCTCATCCTTGAGACCAAGGGGTACGATCCTCTTGAAGAGGTAAAACGGGCAGCGGCTGAACGGTGGGTTGGCGCGGTCAATGCGGATGGGACTTATGGAAAGTGGCAGTACGCGATTGCAAAGAAGGTCTCGGACATCCCGCAGATCATTGAACAAATGGGTGAGCGATAGCACCCTGAGTTACTGCAGGCTCTTCTTGAACACGATGTCTCCGTAATAGGCCTCTGCGGCCTCGCCGGTATTGTCGGTGTCGGTCATGATGGCGATGCCGGAGATCATCGGGGGCTCCTCGCCGAAGGTGCGCTTGTAGTCTTCGTAGACGTTGCGCTCTTCTGTGATCCAGGTATTCAGTTTGGCCGTCCCGCTTTCCACCACGATCATGTGGACCTGATCGGTATAGGGATTCGGCACGGCGGTCCCCACCGGTGCCCGGCTCTCCCAGATGTAGTTGATCGCGCCGAGCGGCGGATATTGGCCATAGATCAGCTTAGCTGCCTCATACTTCGCCTTCCCGAAAAGGCCGACTTTCGCGCTGTCGTATTGGAAGGTGACGTAGATGCGGGCGGGATAATCGTCCCCTTCTTTCTTGGCCACATTGCCGGCCTTCAAGATATTCGAGACCTTCCACTGCCATTGAATGATCGGATATTCCTTCGGATCGATCAGGATTTCTTTCGTCAGTCCCGAAGAGGAGGCCTGACTGGCTGCTTTGACGGCGACGCGGTCGCCGTCTTTCACGAAGCGGTAGGTCGTGTGCTGGGGAATCTTCTGAAAGGTGAGCGACTTCCAGCCGTTGGGCCATGGGCCACCCGGGGTTACCGCAGAAAACGTGCCGATCTCAAGGGTTGTCGGAGATTCGGCTTGCAACCGTTCCGGCCCGCCGAGGTTTATTCCGACGAGTACGAAACACGCAATGCTGACGATCAAGTAAGAAACGCGTAGTGCCATGCTCTGTATCCTTTAGCGTGAGTGGATGAAATCTCTATTCAGAGTGGGAAACTATTTCCTCGTCCACAGAAACCACTTGCTCAAGATGCTCTTCTGGCGTCGGGTGAAGGTGGTCTTCCTCCAGGCGTTGGCGACCTTCTTCACGACCTCACCTTGTGTGGGATACGGATGAATCGTCGAAGCCAGAGTCTTTAACCCTAGACCGGCCTTCATGGCGAGGGTGAACTCATTGATCAGATCGCCGGCATGGGCCGCGACGATCGTGGCCCCCAAAATGCGATCCGTTCCTGCCTCCACGTGGACCTTTGCAAAGCCTTCTGCTTCCCCGTCGAGCACCGCCCGGTCCACCTCGTCTAA
>DIHJ01000007.1:7322-10042 GCA_002420105.1 Nitrospira sp. UBA5699 | reverse complement strand
GCGACAATCGTGGCGCCAAGGATCCGATCGGTGCCCGCCTCCACATGCACCCGCGCAAAACCCTCAGCTTCCCCATCGAGCACCGCCCGGTCTACCTCGTCTAAGCGATAGGTGAACGTCTCCACTGTGCACCCCTTCTCCTTCGCTTCGTCTTCGTACAGGCCGACGTGAGCGATCTCCGGATCGGTGTAGGTNNAGCGCGTTCTGAATGACGATCTGGGCCATCGCGTCCGCCGCATGCGTGAACTTGTAGCGTGAGCAGATATCGCCGGCCGCATAGATATGTGGATTCGTCGTTTGGAGGTGATCGTTAACCGTCACGCCGGTCTTGTCATATTGAACTCCGGCGGCCTCTAATCCAAGATCTTCCACGTTCGGCCTACGACCGGCGCTCACTAAAATGTCGTCGACCGTGATATCGTAGTTCCGTCCATGCGATCCACCCGTCAGCCGCTTGCCGGCCTCCGATCGTCGGGAGGTCAACGATTTTCCGCAACAGTACAATGTGACACCATCACGAATCAGGCTCCGCTCGACGATGGCTGCGGCATCACGATCTTCGCTCGGCATAACCCCGTGCAATGCCTCAATCAGATACACCTGACTGCCAAACCGGGCGAAGGCCTGGGCCAATTCGCAACCGATAGGTCCCGCCCCGATAATCGCCAGCCGTTTCGATCGCTCGGTGAGCGAAAAGACGGTTTCGTTGGTCAGATAGCCCGTATCTTGTAGCTCTGGTATGGGGGGAGTGGAGGCTCGTGCGCCGGTGCAGATGGCGGCCTTCGCAAACTCCAGCGTCGCATTGCCGACCTGAACCGTTCGCGCACCGGTGAAGTGCGCCTGTCCCAAAAAGACGTCGACTCCAAGGCTCGTAAACCGTTCAGCCGAATCCGTCCGGCTGAGTTGGGCGCGCAGTTTCCGCATGCGCGTCATCACGGCAGGAAAATCTTCCTTCACCTCGCCGGAGAACCGGATACCGAACTCCTCGCCCCGCCGAACATCGGCCCAGGCGCGCGAGGCCCGGATTAAGGCTTTGGACGGCACGCAACCGACGTTCAAGCAATCCCCGCCCATCAAGTGCTTCTCGATCAATGCGACCTTCGCACCGAGCGTCGCCGCGATCGCCGCCGTGACGAGCCCGGCGGTGCCGGCTCCGATCACCACGAGGTTGTAGCGACCGGATGGCGTCGGATTTACCCAGGCAGGCGGATGCACATAGTTGATTAAGCGTTGATTGTGTTCATCATCTGGCACCATCACATTGGAACCAATAGTCTTCTCAGGCGCACTCATGAGAGGAGTCCTTTCTGGTTGTTAGGGGTGAATTGACCGTACTTCACTGCTCAGAAGGAGCCTCCGTATGACTCACTTGCTTGCCCGTCTTTGCGGCGAATCTCCGGTACAGAATTGGCACCAGGGCGAGTAGGCCCAGCAGGGTGAACGCCAGGATCACGTGGGGCGACGCAATTTCCTTGAGCGAATTGATCGTGCCCAATTGACGTCCCGCATAGGCATAAACGAAGCTGCCCGGCACGATGCCCAGAGCCGTCGCGACCACGTAGGTTCCGAGGGGGACTCGAGTCAAGCCTGACACCAGGTTGACCAAGAAAAACGGAAACAACGGAACCAGCCTGAGCGTCACGAGGTAGCTGAAGGCGTTCTTCGTGAAGCCGGTTTGAATTGGGCCGAGTTTCTGGCCGAATTTCCGCTCGACCCAGTCGCGCAAGAGATATCGTGCCGTGAGGAACGCCAGCGTCGCCCCACTGGTCGCTCCAAGGTTGACGAAGACCGTTCCCAGCAGGCTTCCGAACAGAAACCCTCCCACGAGCGTCAGAATCGTCGCTCCGGGAAGAGACAAGCCGGTCACCAGACCGTAGGTAAGGACGAAGCCCGCCACGGCTGCGGGACGATGCTCGTCGGTCAGAGTCAGGAGTCGGTCTCGATTCGCCTTTACGTTCTCCAGTGTGAGATAGGCATCCAGGTCAAACCAGAAAAAGGCGCCGATGGCGAGCCCGATCACCGCGGCGATGATGAATTTGCCAGAACGCCGCCCGCGCGTCGGCTCGGAGGGCACGGTGGTATGATGTGATTGTTCTCTCTGGTGCCATGGTCCGCAAGCACAGCAAGTGTCCGAAGTATGCTCTGTTTCCATCATCGTTCTCCATTCACACGTGGGCGACTAGCCGATCCACGAGCAGGATGTCTGCCGTTTTGGATCACTCCTACGACGAGAAGGTACTCTTGTCATGCGTACATGCTATCTCAATTTCGGATAGGAATCTGTGAGCCAATTCACATTGCGCAACGAGAGGGAGGCCTGAAAGGACGGCCTCTTTTATGGAACAGGATTCACACCGTTCAGCCAAAGTCTCATAAATGTCGCACAAGCTGAGCATTTACTGAGGCATACCTGCCTTGACTCATGATGCATTGAAGAGCCGACAGAGGGTGGTCTCTGTGAGGGACAAACTATGCCCGATGGATCATCCTTATAATCAGAGGAGGGATAGCATGATCCCAACGTCTCTAGCCCGCATTATTTACGACGGCTGCTGCTGCGATAAGCCCGGCCGCAGGATTATTGGCAGTCCACTATCAAGATGGGCAACCTCTTTCTTTTCGCCTCATCGCGACCGGTCGGTGTCGGATTGAGCCGAATAGATCCCCCCGCCCTTACAGGCGGGGTCTCCTTACAATTCAAGCTGCGCTTGACCCGTCTC
>DIHJ01000007.1:6999-7264 GCA_002420105.1 Nitrospira sp. UBA5699 | reverse complement strand
ACCCGTCTCCTGCTCGCCCTGGTGCCGGACATACTGCCGAATCGTGGCTTCGTTGATGCCGACCGTGGAGGCGAAAAATCCTCGTGCCCAGATTCCACCCCCATCCCAATACACCTTTGCCAGAACGTGCGGGAATTTCTCCTTGATCCGCCGACTCGTCACGCTCTTCAGGGTCTCCACCACCTTGGACACCGCATACTTTGGCGGGATCACCATGTGCAGATGCACATGATCCCGATCCACCCCCCCTTCTTCAATGAACCAC
>DIHJ01000007.1:0-6944 GCA_002420105.1 Nitrospira sp. UBA5699 | reverse complement strand
GATCCCGATCCACCCCCACTTCTTCAATGAACCAATCCGGGTGAAATTCCCGCACGTCCCGGAGCACCTTCTTGAAATACTCAGCCAACCCCGGCACGAGGATGTTCCGCCGATACCGGGTCACCCACACCAGATGGTATGGCGTCTTGTAGACGACATGCGCTTGGCGATGGAGCTTCATCGGCTGCCATCATAGCACCACGGCGACCAACAGACGGCTCCCAGCTCTCGCCCCCACCCTTCCAGGTGGGGAACTCCCGCGTAATTAGATGGATGCACATTGCCGACCAGACCCGATTGTGTTCGTCGTTCTGAAGAACCTACGATTGTCGCCTGTCGGTCGCCGGTGTGCTCATGATGCCCTCCTGCCGCTACCCATGCTGGACGGGAATCGCCTCGATGCTGCCATTCCGTTCTTGCCCAAAAATATACGAAGGCTATGACTGTTCTTCTGTGAGCGGGCTTACAGGAATCCTGGTCTGGCTTGATCGCGATCAGTGCGAGTACTGGCCCAAATGTAGGCTAGGTGACAGTCTCGAAGCAGATAGTATGGTGTAATAAGGCAGAGTCTGGCGCCATATCGGCCAGAAAAGAAACGAAGCGACAGGAGCCTTCTGTGAGCAAGACATACTCGGAATCAGGCGGCAAGGTCGGACGCGACCAAGACGTTGGGAAGTTCGCCCTCGTCCACCTGTCAGGCAGCCGGCGAGGACGGACACAAGAGTTTGCCGTAGACCGCCTGAAAATCGGGACGGACCCCACCAACGACCTTGCCTTTGACCCACTCCGTGATTCGGCCGTGTCTCTGTTTCATGCCGAGATTACGGTTGAGAACTGTGAAGTCGTTCTCCGGCATAAGGGAAATGAAACCAGCACCTTCGTCAACCACCAATGTGTCACCGAGATCATTTTGCAGGACAACGATCTGCTGCGGTTCGGGATCGGCGGGCCGCAGGTCCGCATACGGATCAGGCCGGAGGCCTATGCCAGTTGCAAACCGATCTGGGATATCTTTTGCGATTGCCGCGATATCGCGACCACGGCTCGCCGCGGGTGGGTGATCGGCACCGCCCTCTTCTTCCGACATCTCCTGAGTGATCTTGTCTTCCACGCGACCATGCCCGTCAGGCTGCTTGCGGGAGCTCTCGTTCTGTTGCCGTTCGCACTGGTCCTCGGCCTGTTCTTATACCAGTACACGTCGCGACAGGCCGGTGAACGGCAGATCCACAGCCTTCTGGAGCAGATCGAGACCAGCCGGGTTTCCCAACGGGAGTTAGAAAAGAGAGTGCAGGAAGAGCGACAGCGGGCGACCGAATTGCTCGACGAGCACAAACAACAGGCCGACACACTGACCGCCCTTGTACGCCGCAAAGAAAAAGAAATGGGAGCAGAGGCCGAGGTCGCGACACTCAAGCAGCAACTCCGGGTGGTCGAGAGCGGTCATGTGGCGGCAGAGCGGATCATCCGGATCTATAGCGGCAGCGTGGCCTTTCTCCAAGGCACGTTCGGCTTTGTTGAAAAAAGTTCCGGCCGCCCCCTCCGTTTTCAGGGCGTGCATCCCAACGGTGAGCCTTTCCGGGATGGCGATGGCCGCCCCCTCTTCACATTCGGCGGCGAGACCCCGCCAGCGACGGTCAGTTTTACCGGGACGGGATTCTTGGTCAAGGCAAGCGGAGTGCTCATGACCAACCGCCACCTGGCTCATCCCTGGGAGATGGATCCAGCTACCCGGCAGCTGATCGGACCGGACCTTGAACCGAGGCTCCTGAGCTTCCGAGCCTTCTTCCCCGGTGTGCCCGCTCCGTTCGACCTCACCGTCGTGTCGGTCTCGGAACAAGCCGATCTGGCGCTGCTGCGATTCAATCCCGGCGGACTGAAGATACCGGCACTCCGATTGGCCTCAAACCCCACCGGCGTCACGGTCGGAGAGTCAATTCTCGTGCTGGGGTATCCGACAGGGTTCGATGCGCTCCTGGCGCGAGCAGATCCCACAACCAGTTCGGAAATCATGCAACGGGCCGGGACGGACGCCGATCGCCTGGCACAAGATCTGGCAGAACACAGACTGATTCGCCCGCTCGCGACGCAAGGCCATGTGGGAGACCTGCTCCCAGATCGGCTGCTCTACGATGCACAGACAACACAGGGCGGCAGTGGAGGACCAGTGTTCAACCTGCACGGTGAGGTGATCGCGATCAACAGCATGATCCTCCGGCGATTCGGGGGCGCGAACATGGGGGTGCCGGTCCAATTCGGGATTGAACTACTGAAACGGAACCAACAGTCCAACTGACTGGCGAACTGATGAGTCATCGAATTGAGTCATGCTCGCGCCCTGGACAGATGTCCGGCGGACAGGTGATCACGAAGTGATTTAAGAGCGCGTGGCGTTCGTAGCTCAGAAGATAAAGGTGCAGCAGAGAAGGATCGCCGACGTCCCAATGGATCAGAGGCCCATCGACTCCAATAGCATGGTGATCCAGCCAGCGGTTCTGAGGGTCGAGATGAAACCCATAAAAAGTGCGTTGCGTTGGTGGACTTGCTGCTACGGTGTCATAGGGCTCGAAGAAGCTGGGATTGCCGATTCCAAGAGGAACCTGCCAGCCATGGTCATAGCGTTCTGATAGCGCTACCGGAATGGCAGCCATATCAAGCCCGCCGAAAACGAGTCGAGTGGATTCCCCGGTCTTATTACTGCGAAAAGCGAGTTCGATCTCGAAGAGTGATTGTGATCCTCCGATGAGTTTCACCTGCCGGAGGATTGCGCCGGTCAGCTCAGCCAGATAGTGAAGCTGTGTCTCTCGCGGGTGCGCGTGAGAGTATCGCCCGGGCGGGATGAAGCTCGCGAATCGCACCGGCTGGCGGTACCAGTCGCGATAGGCGGCTGCAACAGGTGTGAGGATGTTTTTGCGTTTATAGGCTTGTTCGCCTTGCGCTGCCACCGACTCGTCCCACCGCGCTGTGGCCTGGATCGGCCACTCCTGCTCGACGGTCCGAAGCAGGTCTACTCGGATCGGCGTCCCTGATGGATCGACCCAGTGCTCCAGCGACCACCAGTATGACCAATACGACAACCCGTTAACCTGCTCGAAGAGCTGTTTATACAGACCTAGCGGGAACGTGAACCAGAGGTGCTCGTAGACCCGCTCTTTGCCATCCTCTGTCGTGAAGAGCAAGAGTTCCCACAAGCCCGCGTTTAAGCAGTTGCGGGCGAGATCGACGCGGCTGAGTGCCCGCTGTTCGAACCCGTCTCCCCCCTCGCGTACCAGTACATGGAGCGAGGTGCGGGGAAATCGGACTTGCTGCCGGTTCCATTCTCGGTCGATCAAACCCACCTTCGTGAGATCCGGATCAGCCTTCACCCATGGAGGGACTGCCGCGACGAAATGCGCGAGATCTACATCAACAATCTCGATCCGAGTCGCGTGATCCGACGCTGGTTCGATCACGAAGCGAAATTGAGTTTCGCTCGTTTTCTGGATAACCAGCCTCCTATGAGGGTAGGTGCCGAAAACGGCACTCCGCTCCTCGGGATCTTCCGGATATTCTGCATCACTGAATGTGGTGAGAGCCACGCTTTGGGTCGGCGCGTCGTGATAGCGGACCTGAAACCAGATAGCTCCGCCGATTGCCATAAGGATCAGCACCCTTAACAGAACGAACAATCGTCGCTTCACAGTCATAGTAGGCATGACAGCCCCCCTCCCTCTGGGGAGACACGAAGACCAGCCTGGTGCAGGACTCATTGCTCACATGGGCCGCCTACCCCGTCCCAGCGCGCGGGTTGCAAGGCCTGGCAAACAGCCCACGGATCTCGGCTATGGCCGTCTTCCTAACCAGAGTTAAACGATGGAATGTATGGGCAGAACCGCTAGGACGGTACAGGGGGAGCGCGGGCTCTTATCGTGCGTGAGACGGTTGGAAGGACAGGACGCCGCAACGGGCTTGCCTGATTCAGCGAAACAATCAGAGTCGGGCGAGTAACAGGTGGGCAATCGACGAACCCGGCTTCTCCACTTGTTCCGATCCAGGTGCAGACTTGATGGTGAGGCTTGGTCGGCTCACCTGACCGTGGCACCCCGGCCTCTAGGGACCAAATATGCATCCAGACGGTCAGCGAGAAATAGGCTAGGCCGATGGTCCAGATCAGAATACGAGGTCGTCGATCTGTGAGCCTGTTCATGACGCGATACGCTACTCCCGGGGAAAGTAGCCTGTCAATGGAATGGCCTGCTGATGTTCAGCCGGACGCTGATCCGACAGTGTGCACACATTGCACACCATACTCTACTCAGAAGACTCCGAATACGCTATTTCCGCGGCAGCCATTTTCTCATGGTCTTGTAGGTTCTAGTAATACGGTTCTTTTTGTCGATCGGATTTGGACGGCGGGCTCGGGGAACCAAACGAGAGTTCCCCGCTCGAGTAGGTCATTCCAAAAGTCTTGACGAGTTCGGCCACCTGTCGCAACGCCGATTGAATCTCTTCTCGGCGGAGGGGCGAGAGGGGATGGATATAGGCCGCATACACGAGACCGTTGCTCATTGCATAACGCGCATCGAGCGCGGAGTGGAAATTGGCCTCCAGCATCCGCTTCCGGTGCTGGTCTGTTAGTTCGGCCTCCGGTCTGATCGGCGCCACGATCCGCATGCGGTCATGCGGCACACTGGTCAGCAGTGCCATCTCCACTCCGCCAAATGTGAATCGCCATTGCCCGTTGTCTCCAATCAGATTCTCCACCATCTCCTTGAGGATCCCTTGCAGGGTTCCCACCGTCATCACGGGGGCTACCTGAGGGGGACGCTCTTGAGGATGTACTGGTCCAGTGCCGAGCAGGCTGACGCCGGCGAGCACCAACAGCCCAATTATCACCGGCTTATTCATCATGCTTTCTCATGAATCATCCCCCACGTTCACAACCGGGGAGACAATGCCGTATCGTGGCCGCCGGAACTGTTAGCTACCTTACAGTCCTGTTGGCTTTTTTTGGTATATAGACGAGTTGTGTCTCTGTCAGGATTGGGGAGGCGAGTCGCGTCTGATCCGCAGCCACGCTGATGACAATGCCGCTATGTTGGAAGAACTAACGAAGGTTCCCACGATCCTGTTGGTGGACGATGATGTCGATGTGACGATGGGACTCTCGGACAGGCTGACTGCTGAAGGATGTCAGGTCGCGATTGCTCATAGTGGACTCGAAGCCCTCCGTTGGATTCAGGGCCATCGACCGTCTGCCGTTCTCCTCGACTTTCACATGCCGGAAATGGACGGCATCGAAACGCTTCAGGCGATTCATATGGTCGATCCGAAGATACCCGTCATTCTGGTGACGGGGGCCGATCCCCAAAACGTTCGACGCCTTCGAGAACTCTGCGCGGCCTCGGCGTACCTTTCGAAACCGGTCGAGTGGACTGTGCTTCGACGGACATTGATCGCGGTGTTGGGGCAGTGGCTTACCGGCGTCCAGGCAGAGGAATCGCGCATCACCCCCCCGTGAGAAACCCTATTCTCCGGCTAAGCGGGGCTGAGCGCCAGGATTTTGCTTCGCGCCAGGGCCAAGAAGGTCTGTTGCGCCGCTGTGGTGAGGCGTAACAGCGTGCGCCGAGCATGATGGATGACCTTCCCGACCGTATTGAACACCAGAAACCGCAGCCGCTTCGGCCGGGCGTCGGAGAAATCTCCGGGTAGCGCGAGGCGCTTCAACGCGCTGAGCAGGTTATACGTGAGCACGTTGAGCCGGAACCAGGCGGCGTTGGCGCCAAACTTCCCACTCGGCAGCGCGGCGGCCGCCAACTCGTTCTTGAGCACGTGATGGACATGTTCCACGGTACCGGCCTTCTCCCGATGCCAGCGGATCAGCGTGAGGCCATCGCCCGCCCGGTTCGTCACGATCGTAAAGTATTTCACCGGGCTCCCATCCGCGAACAGCTCGCCTTGGCGGTGTCGCACGCGAATCGCCAGATAGCGCCGCACGCAGGGCCGATCTTTGCGGTAGTCCTTATCATCGGGGACATAGGGCACCTCGGCCCACTCGCGGATCACGTCCGGCTCTTCGCGGTCCGGTTGCCAGGCGGTCTCCGGCAGCCGCTCGATTTCGGCTCGCAACGGCGGGCTCATATCCGCGCTGATGGCATAGCCGATCCCTCGCGCCGGCTCCTCACACCATGCCAGCACCTCCTGTTCATACCGGGCACTGTCGCCACGGACGAAGATGTTCGACACTCCAGACGGCAACGCCGCCACAGCCCGTTCCAGGATGCGCACGTTGCCGCAGCCCGCCGGGACATTCCCATCCCGGAATTCGTCGTGGACGATGAGGTCCTGCTCGGCCCAGACCGCCACCACCGGCTGATAGCCGCGCGTCCCGTCATATGCCATAGTCGCTGCGCGCTTGTGGGCTTCCAGAATCGTCGCATCCACATCCAGCGTGGCGGTGACCTGCGGCGCCTGCTGCTGCACGGCGGCCAGGATGCGCCGGTTCGCAGCCCCCACACCCGCCAGGGGCGCGGACTCCTCCGGCACGGCTGTCTTCTCGCTAGCGTGCAGCAACGGGAGCGCCTCGCCATGACACGCCTCCAAGAAGTCGCGCATCGTGGTGGCAGCGGGCAGCTCAAAGCCCAGCAAGGCGGCCAGCGCGGCATCCGCTCGCAGTGTCGTGAGGTCCTGACAGCGGTCCCCGCCCGCGGCCCACAGGGCCACGAGCGTCTCCACCAACTGCGCCGACGTCAATCCGCGCTGCCGCTGTTTGATGCGCACTTCGGCATTGATCACCTGCGCGGCACCCACCCGACGGAACAACTCGATCACCAGAGGAACGCCCGCATGCGCGGTGACCAGACTGGGGTCGATGCGCTCATCGATCTCAAATGGCAACTGTTCAGGCATCAGCATCCTCCTTGCTGGACGTTCACCCACTGGGTGAAAACCAAGCAATGCCGATGCCA
>DIHJ01000110.1:8257-11225 GCA_002420105.1 Nitrospira sp. UBA5699 | reverse complement strand
TGATTCACAGGCAGGAGCACTGAACAATTACTACGAAATGGCGAGAGGTTGGGGGCGAGAGGCAAGAGGACATAAGCGGAGAAGGCTAGATGCGGGGGCAGGGGGTTGAATGATGAGCGGAAGAATGAAGAGCGGTTGGATTTCCCGATTATTTCCCTCTCGCCTCGTGCCCCTTGCCCCTTGCCTGGTGCTATGCCTCGTGTCCCTTGCCTCCAACCTCGTGGCTTGGAGCGTAGCTCACGCGAATCACGAATCCTCAAAGCAGCCGCCGCTCTGGACGCCGTTGGACGAACCGGAGCGGCTGGCTGTGATGGACGCGCCGGGCGGCATGGTGAGGGTCCCGGCCGGATGGTTCCTGATGGGCAGCGATCCGAGAGCGGATCGTGCGGCGGGGCCTCAGGAACTGCCGCAGCGCCGGGTGTATCTCGACGCATTCGAGATCGATAAGTACGAAGTGTCGAACGTGGACTACTTGCGCTACGTTCTGGCCACCGGAGCGGATTGGCCGAAGTTCTGGCGCGAAAGTCCGTTCCCGGAGAAGGCCGCGCTGCATCCGGTGATCAACGTCAGTTGGATCGAGGCGGACGCCTACTGCCGGTGGGCCGGCAAGCGGCTGCCGACCGAGGCGGAGTGGGAGAAGGCGGCGCGGGGCGAAGACGGACGGATGTTCCCCTGGGGGAACGAACCGGCCGGGTGGATCAAGAGCAACATCGCCCATTCCGGCTCCAAGCGCGGATTCAAGTATCCCCCGCTTGCGAACGTGAACCGGTACGACCGCGGCGTGAGCCCTTACGGGGTCCATCAGATGGCGGGCAATGTCAGCGAATGGGTCGCCGATTGGTTCGACCCGGAGTATTACCGACACGGACCGGACAAGAATCCGCGGGGACCCGAATCGGGCGATTTGAAAGTGTTCCGGGGCGGATCGTGGAACGAAGACCCGGAAGTGGCCAGGTCCGCGGGCCGCAACGGGGGAGAGATCGACCGTCAGAGTTATTTGACCGGGGTTCGATGCGCAAGATCGGAATCGGGTGGGAGGCAAGAGGCCAGGGGCCAGAGGGCGGAGGAGTCCGGTCTCTCGCCCCTCGCCTCGAGTCGCTAACCTGTTCAGGAAAAGAAGGAGGCCACATCGTGAATGTGCAGGAAGTGCGGAAACACAGGAAGATCGAACTGGTTGTGAACGGGCTGCTCATCGCCGTCGCGTTGCTGTCGCTGGCCAACGTGGTCTGGGGGCTCGATATCCAGGACATCGTCGTGCAGTGGACCGAGGCCGGCAGGAAGATCGCCGCGGAGCGGGTGGCGAACTGGAAAACCAAGGAAGAGATGGTGCTGATCCCGGCCGGGGAGTTCATCATGGGCAGCGACAAGAAGACGGATCGGCTGGCCTATCGGAGCGAGACTCCGCAACGGCGCGTCTATCTGGACGCGTTCGAGATCGGCAAGTATGAAGTGACCGCGCTGGAATACCTCAAGTTCGTGCTCGCGACCAACCGTCTGCCGCAGCTGGACTGGCGCTATGACGGCGGCAACTTCCAGGAAACGATGGCGCACCATCCGATCATGCACGTGTCCTGGTACGACGCCGATGCCTACTGCCGGTGGGCGGGCAAGCGGTTGCCCACCGAGGCGGAATGGGAGAAAGCCGCCCGCGGAACCGACGGCCGGCTCTTTCCCTGGGGCCATGAACATGCGGGCCCGACCAGGGCGAACTTCGGCCGGACCGGGCTTTCCGGTCCCGTGCGGGACCGTCCGGAACGGCTGCTGCTCTATCCGCCGATCATTTCGGTCGATAAGTACGAGAACGCCGTGAGCCCCTACGGGCTTCATCAGACCATCGGCAACGTCGCCGAATGGGTCGCCGACTGGTACGACCAGGACTATTACAAGACGGCGCCGGACCGGAATCCGAAGGGTCCCGAAACCGGCACCCAGAAGGCCTTCCGCGGCGGCGGCTGGATGGACAGCACGACCACCATGCGGGTGGCCATGCGGAACGGCACCGATCCCAACACGAAGATCAACTGGATGGGGTTCCGTTGTGCGCAATCGGTCGAAGCGTCAACCGTCAATCGCCAGTCGTCAATCGAAGGAGAACACGGAGGGCAGATGGCGCGCCTCCACGAATGACGGGTGACGCCTGACGAATGACGGCGAGGGTTCGTATGAAGGGTTTCTTCACCATGCTGATGTCTCGGGCCGGCGAGCGCAAGTCAGCCAAACAGTCGAACGATGCGGAGCATCGTTCGGCCATCGCCGAGGAGGGGGGGCATCATGCAGATTTGGAGAAGGGTGCGGAGCATTGGAGTGTGGTCTGTCGCAGTTGCGATCGCCGCGGGGCTCGCTGTCTCTGGTGTGCCGCGGGTTTCGGCTGAAGAGGGCACCGGCAACATGGTGTTCTTCAAAGGCGGGTTCGTGGGGATGAACAGCAACAGAGGTAACGAGTTCTTTACCGACTGTGGATTGGCTTCGACGACCTGCGGACAGAACAACAGCAGCACCGGCTGGTATGTGGGAGCCGGTCTCGACCTCGTCCTCTCGAAGGATACCTGGGGGATGATGAGCAAGACCTGGGCGGTCGGCGAAATCGGCCTGCAATTCAACCGCATTGGGTCTTCGACCGTGACCGGCGGCGTCAGCGCGGTTACCGGTCCTCAGGCCAAGACGCAGCTCACCTCCGTCACCATCGATGTCGCTCCGAAGATCAAGTTCATGGAGGGCAGCGCCTTTCGTCCCTGGATCATCCCGATCGGCCTGGACATCATGGTCATCAGTCCGCCTTCCAACCAGACTCAATATCTCGACGTCGGCGTGGAGTTCGGCGCGGGTGTGGAGTATGACCTCTGGAAAGCCTTCAAAGTCGGCCTGGACGCGCGCTATCACCTGATGGCCAACATGACGAACACGAGCAACAGCTACGCTCAGGTGGGACCGTACGTGGGGATCAGCTTCTAGCAGTGTGTTGACAAAC
>DIHJ01000110.1:295-8126 GCA_002420105.1 Nitrospira sp. UBA5699 | reverse complement strand
GGCCGCAGCGAGCGAAGAGGCGACGCGTACTCTGTCCCGTACGTTGAGCCTCCTAAGCGATGCGAGAACGCCGCTGGCGGCCTTTGTCAACAGCCTGCTAGACGGCCCGCGGACCGGCGGCTCATGAATCGCGTGAGCCGAGGCAGGTTGCAGGTAAGACCCGGGAACCGGACCGGCGTCCGGGACCCGGGCCCTCACCGTGCGCGGGCCGTCCGTCATGTCGGGACGGGGAATCCGACGCGACAGCAGCCGGAATCTTCCATCGTTGTGCGTATGAGGCGGCATGCAGCTCGTCGTTCATATTCCCCACCGGACCGACGAAGAGAGTTCATTGGCGTTGAGCTTGGCCAGACAGGCTCCGAGCTTCACCGTCGAGGCGGCGAATCATGAGAAGATGGCGATCGCCGTCTTCCCTTCATTGCCCGAGGGGCTCGACGCGGCGGTCCGGCTCGTCGGCGAAGCGGTCCGGCTCCCCGGAGCCTGGGGCAGCATGAACGCGAAGCCGGTGTCGAGTTTGACCAAGCTCTGGCAGCGGCTGGCCTGCTACAGGGACAGCCTGGAGGCCGAGGATCCGATCCGGTACTGCCGGGAGAAGTCCGCGATGTTCAACACCCTCGTCGGGTGCGAACAACACGTCTGTCCGGTCCCCTGCCAGTTCATCTGCACCCCCTGCATGCGAATGGAACAGGAGGAGACGCTGCTGGCCCCGGAACATCGATACAGCGTGGCCGCCGAACTTGCCGAAGTCGCTTGGTGTCCGCGCCTCCGGGCTGCCGCCGGCGGGGCGGCACAGGGACTGGTTCCGCTCTTGCCATCCGGCCCGCGCAAGGCGTAGGGTGCGGCAGGACCGATGCTGGCGCTCATCCTCGTGTGGCTCCATCTCATTGCGGCGATCAGCTGGATCGGCGGGATGATCTTTCTCTCCCTGGTCCTGGCGCCGCTCATCAGGAACCAGAAGGCTGCGCCGGACTCGACGGCGCTGTTCCGGTCCGCCGCGCTGCGCTTTCGACGCGTCGTCTGGGCGGCGATCGCGGCGCTTGTCGCGACCGGGCCGGCGCTGCTGCACCTGAGAGGCCTTTCCCTCGCCGATCCGGCGCGCTGGCCTCGGGTGTTTCTCGTGAAGATCGGTTTGGTCGCGACGCTTCTCCTCCTCACGATTGCGCACGATCTGTTTCTCGGGCCGCAGGTCGTCCGAATCGGCGCCATTTCTCCCGCAACAAGGACTGCGGGTCAGCAAGCTCTCCTCAAGGCGTCCCGCTGGCTGCCTCGACTTGCGGTGGTGCTGGCCCTGGCCGTCCTTGCCGCTGCCGTGGCGCTCGCAAGGTCCTAGCGGATTCCCGCTGGTGCCTTTTGCGACAGCGCTCTTCCGCTCCCTGTTGCCGGGCGCCCCTGTGCACGAACGCTCTTTCCTGCTCTCGTGCCGGAACTCGTTATTTTTTCTAAGCAAGTTTCATGACGACCCGGGGGGCTTCTTCCTTGCAGACGGCCCAGGCAACGGAACGAGGCGATGGTATTGCGTCGTTGGTTTGTCGTTGCTTATGGTAGTGGCGATTCGTACGTCCCGGATGTGTGATCGAAGATGTCGGGGGACGGACTGATCGGAGCACGCCGTGTCGAAGGACATGTTGAGGAGTTCGGATGAAACGCAATCTATGCATCGCCGTCGCAGTCTTGTGGATCGCCACTCTGGCGACGGCGGTCTGGATCTTCGTAGCCGGTTGGACGAAGCCCGGAGCGGACGGGCGGACCGAGATCCTGTTGGCCGCAAGCGAGCGGGATCTGATCCTGGCCGAGATGCGGCAGCTCTTGAAGGCGGTGGATGGCGTCGTCAGAGGGCTGGGTGAATCGCAACCGGATCGGAAGTCCATGGAGGGCGCGGCCAGGGCGGCCGGCATGACGATGGCGGCGGATGTGAATCCGGCCCTCATGGCCAAGCTGCCGCTGCCGTTCAAACAGATGGGCATGTCGATTCATCGCGACATGGATGCGCTGGCTGACGCGATCGTGCAGCAGGAAACCCCGCAACAGATCCTCCAGCGTGTGTCGAGCATGACGGCCCGCTGCACGACCTGTCATGATCTGTACCGATTCGGGGTGGACCGATAGCTGTCAGCCGTCAAATGGTCGGCTTTGAAACTCATGCCCACGCAACGTTTCAAGCGTGGAGGCGAGCAGGCCGATTGTCTTCATGGCTGAGTGCGGCACGCTGATCGCCGACAGCTCATGGGAAAGGAGGCGTTATGGCACGGATCGCAATCATCGGCGCATCAATCGGTGGACTGCCGGCGGCTTATGAAGCGCGGGCGTTGCTGGACAAGAAGCATCAGGTGACGGTGATCTCGAACGTGGATTCGTTCCACTTCGTGCCGTCGAATCCCTGGGTGGCGGTCGGGTGGCGCAAACGCAAGGACATCAGCTTCGCGCTGGGGCCCGTGCTGGAAAAGAAGGGGATCGAGTTCGTCCATGCCTCGGCGGACCGGATCGAGCCGGAGCAGAACCGGGTGATCACGGCCAAGGGCGAAGTGCCGTACGACTACCTGATCATCGCCACCGGTCCCAAGCTGAATTTCGGCGCGGTGCCGGGCCTCGGGCCCAGCGGGTTCACCCAATCGGTCTGCAACGTCGATCATGCGGAACAGGCATGGGGCGCCTATCAGAGCTTTTTGAAGGATCCCGGCCCGGTCGTGATCGGCGCGGCGCAAGGGGCCTCCTGCTTCGGGCCGGCCTATGAGATGGCGTTCATCATCGACGCGGATCTGCGCCGGAAGAAACTCCGCAAGAAGGTGCCGATCTACTTCGTGACGCCGGAGCCCTATATCGGCCATATGGGACTGGCCGGCGTCGGCAAGTCGCGGCGGCTGATGGAGGACGAATTCGCCGAGCATTCGATCAAGCCGATCCACAACCAGGCGATCAAGGAAGTGCAGCCGGGGAAGATGCTGCTCGAAGACGGCCAGGAAGTGCCCTTCCGCTACTCGATGATCATCCCGCCCTTCGCGGGAGTCGACGCGGTGGCGGGGACGCCGGGTCTGTGCAATCCCAAGGGCTTCGTGAACATCGACGCCTACCAGGCCAATCCCAAGTACAAGAACATCTATGCGGTGGGCGTCTGCGTGGCGATTCCCCCGGTCGAACAGACGCCCGTGCCGACCGGCGCCCCGAAAACCGGCTACATGATCGAGTCGATGGTCTCGGCGGCGGTGCACAACATCAACGCCGACATCGAGAACAACGCCAAGAAGGACACCGCCACCTGGAACGCGATCTGTCTCGCCGACATGGGGGACACCGGCATGGCGTTCGTGGCGCTTCCGCAAATGGCGCCGCGCAACGTCACCTGGGCCAAGAAGGGCAAATGGGTGCATCTGGCGAAGATCGCGCTCGAAAAATACTTCCTCATGAAAATGAAGAGAGGCGTGAGCGAGCCGTTCTTCGAGAAGGCCATCCTCAAGGCCATGGGCATCAAGAAGTTGGAGTCGTAGGATGAGCGGCGAACGAGATCCCTCCGTCGAGGGCGGGGCGGGATTCCATACCCCCGTCGGCTCGCGGCGCACGTTTTTCCGATGGGTGACGACGGGGCTGGCCGGTCTCATCGGTCTCGGACTGGCCGTCCCGCTGACCGGTTACGTGATTTCTCCGGCGCTGAAGCGGCGGGAGCCCCAGTGGGTGGACGTCGGGGCCCTCGACGAGCTGCCGGAGGGGGAACCGAAGCAGCTCGACCACGTGACGACCAGCAGGGACGGCTACCTGGAAAGCCGGTTTCAGAAAGCCGTCTGGGCGGTGAAGCGGCCGGACGGCCAGGTAAGCGTCTTCGCGCCGATGTGCACGCATCTCGGGTGCGGCTACCACTGGGCCGGCGGCGAGAAGCAGTTCAAATGTCCCTGTCACGGAAGCGTGTTCGACCTTGAGGGGCAGGTCGTGGCCGGGCCGGCCCCGCGCCCGTTGGATCCCCTGCCGGCCAAGGTCGAGAACGGCCGCCTGCTGGTGATCTTCAAGGAATTCAAGTCAGGGATCGCGCAGCGGGTGGAACTGTAACTGCGGCGAGAATGGCGGGACTTGCGCGAAATGCGCGAAACGTGCCGGATGCGTTTCTCGCGATTCCCGCCCGTCGCGCTCGTTTCGTGAGTGAGCGGACACCGGAGGTGGCATGGCATCTCGAATTTACGGGTGGCTCGACAGCCGGCTGAATCTCAAGCCGGTCGAAAAGACGCTCCTCGACGAGCCCATTCCGGGCGGCGCGAGTTGGATCTACGTGTTCGGTTCGGTGACCCTGTTCCTGTTCGTCCTGCAGGCCGTCACCGGCATGTTCCTCGCCGTCTACTACGCGCCGACGCCGGACCATGCATACGACAGCGTTCGGTTCATCGAATCGGAGGTGACGTTCGGCGCGTTCGTACGGGGACTCCATCACTGGGGCGCGTCCGCGATGGTCGTGGCGATCGGCCTCCATATGTTGCAGGCGTTTCTGTACGGCGCCTACAAGCCGCCGCGTGAAGCGATGTGGATGGCCGGCGTCCTGCTCTTTCTCATCGTCATGGCCTTCGCCTTCACCGGCTATCTTCTCCCCTGGGATCAAACGGCCTACTGGGCGACCCGCATCGGCATCAACATGGTGGGAACGGTGCCGCTCGTCGGCGAGTTTCTGATGAAAGTGATGCGGGGCGGGGAGGTGCTGGGCGCGCTCACGCTGTCCCGTTTCTTCGCGGTCCATGTCCTGTTCCTTCCCGCGTTGATCGTCGGGCTCATCGCCCTCCATCTCTTCATTCTGCGGCGGGTCGGGCCGGCCGGCCCCTGGACCGACGAGCGGGCGACCCTGGGCAGCGAAACGTTCTATCCGCGCCAGGTGTACATGGACGCGGTCGCGATCTTCTGCGCGTTTCTGCTCGTCGCGGCGGCGGCGCTGGCGATACCGCTCCCCTTGACGGACAAGGCCGATCCTTCGGACACGAGTTTCGTTCCGGTGCCCGAATGGTATTTCCTCTTCTATTACGAGTTGCTCAAATACGTGCACGGGCCTCTGGAGCCGCTCGCGACCTGGATTCTGCCGGCGGCCGTCGTTCTCGTCATGTTCCTCTGGCCGTTCATCGACCGCAATCCCGCCCGCAACCCGATCAGGCGGCCGGTGGCCCTGGGTGCCGGCGCGCTGTTTCTCGCCGTGGTGTTGTCGCTGCTCGGCCTCTCGATCAAGAATCTCTATGCGGTTCCCCGGGCCGATCCGGCGGTGGCCAGGGGGAAGGCGCTCTATGCGGAGTTCGGCTGCGCGGGGTGCCATCGCATTCACGGAGAGGGCGGGGCGGTCGCGCCGGATCTGTCCTATGTGGGGGATGTGAGGCCCGATCGGGACTGGCACAACAGACACTTCAAGGACCCGCAGTCGGTCTCGCCCGGCTCCTTCATGCCGAAATTTCCCCTGACCGACCAGCAGTTGAACGACCTGACGAGCTATATGCTCAGCCTGAAGAAAGCGCCGTAACAAGCCCGGCGAATCCTTTGTCCCGGCCATGCCTCCCACAAGCAGAAACGAACAGGAGGAGACCCATGAAACTCAATGAACTGTTGCGGTTGATCGCCGGGGTGTTTGTGCTGCTGGCGCTGTTTCTGGGCGCGACGGTGCACCCCTACTGGAACTATTTTGCCGCCTTCGTGGCCGTCAACCTGATCCAGTCGGCCTTTACCGGCTGGTGCCCGATGATGGCGTTGTTGCGGAAGCTGGGCGTGCAGGAGTAGCAGGATGACGGAGTCGCCGGCGGCCATGATCGGGAGCCGATGATGACGATTCCGCTCGTTCTCGACGGCGCCTTTCCCAGCGAGCGGGCTTTGCGCGACGTGATCCTCGGACGCAAGGTCTGTTTCGATCACGACCCGTTCTACGTCAACGACGGGTCGGGCCGGATTGTCCGGATCGGATTCCAGCTGAATCTCTACGCGGCCTTTCAGGATCCCAGGCACCTGCCGTCCGGCGAAGATCCCGAGTTGCATGAACTGGTGAGGGATCTGCACGGTCTTTGCCGCGTGTTCTTTCAATCGTTGGATCTCCTGAAACCCTGCCGGCATCCGGATCCGCCGATGCACCGTATCATTTACTCCCCGGAGCGCGAATACCGGGCCGAGGTCTGTCTGCAAATCCCCATCTTCGATCGAGCCCACTATGGCGCGACACCGGACCGTCGCTTGGAGGAATTGCTCGCGACAGCCGAATGTCTGCTCCGGCAGCTGGGAGCCAGGCGGGGGAAATGGGAGGACGGCAGCACGACGGAATCCCGTCCACCGGATCGATGCGAGGACCATGTCCAAGCAGCCGAAGGCGTCGAATGAGGCGCCTCGGGCCCCCCGGCGCGGCCGGCGAAACTCAACACGCGCGCGGATGCGGTGGCCATCGGCGCGGAGCCTGTGATCGGCATTGACGTTCTCGCATGATTAAGAGAACATCGCTCCGACGGGGACCGGATCAGTGACACGATTGCTGCTTGCCATACTCCTGCTGAGCGGGTGCGGCTCCAAGGAGGAGCCCCCCGCGGTGTCGGCTTCCCCGAAAACGACCATCCAGGCCGCGGTGGTGGATATCACGCCGGCCCAGGTTCCCATTCGCGTCGAAGTGACCGGCCAGGTCACTCCCATCTTCCAGGCGACGCTCTCCAGCCGCATCCAGGGCACGATCGACAAGCTGCTGGTCCGGGAAGGCACTCAGGTGAAGAAAGGGCAGCTCCTGATCCAGCTGGACAACCGCGACGTGCGGGCCGACCTGGCGCGGGCCGGGGCGGAAGTCGAAAATGCGAAGGCGCAGCTCACCCGCATGAAGACGCTGTATCGTCAGGACGCGGTCTCGAAACAGGAAATGGAAAATGCGACCCGCGCCTACAAGGTGGCGGAGGCCAACCGCAACGCGGTGCTGGCGCAACTCAGTTACACCGCCGTGAAAGCGCCGTTCGACGGGGTAATCACGGACAAACTGGTGGAAGCGGGGGAACTGGCTTCGCCCGGCCAGCCGTTGCTCAAGATGGAAGACCCGCAGCAGTTGCGCCTTGAAGCTACGGTGGCGGAAGGCGACCTGAAATCCATCTCGCGGGGCGACAGGATTGCCGTACTCATCGACGCCCTGGGTCCGCACAGGTTGACGGGGACCGTCAGCAAGATTCTGTCGGCCGGCGACCCGCAGACCCATACGTTTATGGTCAAGGTGGATCTGCCGGAGACGCCGGGACTCAAATCCGGCATGTTCGGCCGGTTCCAGCTGGACAAAGGATCCGCGCAGACCTTGCTGGTGCCCGCGTCGGCGGTCGTCGAGCGCGGCGAACTGACGAGCCTGTTCGTGGTCGGGCCGGACGAGATCGCCCGGCTCCGGTGGGTCAAGATCGGCCGGCGGTTCGAGCGGCAGGTCGAAATCCTCTCCGGCGTGAATGCGGGTGAACGGGTGCTGTTGGAAGGCGCGCGCGGCGTCGACGGCGGAAAAGTGCAGATGGTCGATGCGGTGGCGTCACCAAAGTAAAGGCGTCCATCATCATGCGTCAGCCGTCAATCGAGGGAAGATTGAATCTCTGCAAACGCTACAAAATGACCGTTTCCCTGCTTGCGAATGACGCATGACGGATTATCGCCCCGGGCTCAGCGGCCGGATCGCCGCGCTGTTCATCGGCAGCAAACTGACCCCGCTGATCATGCTGGGGGCGCTGCTGCTCGGCCTGCTGGCGATCGTGGCCACCCCGCGCGAAGAAGAGCCCCAGATCGTCGTGCCCATGGCCGACGTGTGGCTGGCGTTCCCCGGCGCCTCCGCGAAGGTCGTCGAAGAGCAACTCACCAAGCCGTTCGAGCGCAAGATCTCCGAGATCAAGGG
>DIHJ01000110.1:0-174 GCA_002420105.1 Nitrospira sp. UBA5699 | reverse complement strand
GCCTGGTCGATCTCTACGACAAGCTGATGTCGAATCAGGATCTGCTGCCGCCCGGCGCCGAGCCGTTCCTCGTCAAACCGAAGGACGTGAACGACGTGCCGATCGTCACGGTCACGCTGTCGAGCCGGCGCTACGGCGGGGTCGAGCCGGACCGGCTGGGCGCGCGGGGGCTGG
>DIHJ01000115.1 GCA_002420105.1 Nitrospira sp. UBA5699 | reverse complement strand
CGCGCCTTGTTTTTCCGTCCGCCGCTTGGCTATACTCCCTCCCCATGAGCATCAGAAAAGCCGGCGGCGATTGGGAACCGATGCTGCTGCCGATCGAACCGCGACATTGCAAGGTCTGCAAGCAGGGGCTGTATCGGGACAAGACGATGTTCCGGGGCGGCTGGTCTCGCTGCACGATCTGCGACGAATTTGTCCACTACAGCTGCCTCGCCAGCGGGAAAGTGTCGTTCCTCAAGGCCCGGCCACGCGTCTGCAAAACCTGCCGTGCGGTCCAGACCGGCGCTTCGGCCGCTGCCGCCGCGCCGGCCGAAACTCCGGCCGCCGTGGGCTCGTGACCGCCGCTCCCGATTCCAGTCCGCTCCACACGCCTCAAGGATGGCACCGGCTGTTTGCCCAGGTCGTGCGCTATGCGCTGGCTCCCGTCATTCTTTTCTTCAGCGGATTCTTCACGGCGAATTTTCTGATCAGCGGCCAGTACACCTGGCCCAGAACCAGCCGTGTGCTGGCCTTGACCCTCACGCTCCTCGTGTTGTCGTGGGAGTTCGTCTACAAGGAGCAGCGGACCAGAAGCGGTTCGGCGGAGCAGGCGCGCGGGGCTCTGCTGTATTCCTGCGCGATCCCCTACGTCGTCGGCGTGCTGTTGATGTTGGTGTTGTGGAAGCTGTAGCGTGCCGGGGGTATCGCTAACAAGGATCGACGATGGCGCAGATCTTCCGCAGCGGAGCCTTTCTCCAGCAATGCTGGTCGGTCCATCCGCTCTGCGTATTGGTAAAACGGATGGCCGAGGGGAACCGGCTGATCCTGAGCTGCACCTCCTGCCGGTTTGTCCATCATCTGACGTTCTCTTCCGTGGTCATCAGGGCCGCCGCCGTGCCCGACGAGCCCGAGGATGCGTCGGGGGAGACCGCGGCGGAAGGAGGGCAGGCGCAACTGACCGGCTGTCTCGAGAGCCATCCGGCCGCACTGTCCCTGCGCGAGATGGACGTCTTCGAGGATCTGGCCCTCATACGTTGCGCCGAATGCCGCCGGCATTATGCCGTCACGGTGGCGGCATTTGAAACGCATCAGAAGTAGGCGATAAGAGCTGACAAGCCAACAAGAAAACAGGCTGACACGGATCAAGCCGACTGGCTGACATGTTTTTGACGGAATAGAACGGTTCTCGAAAGCGTCAGCTTGTCAGCCTGCACGCCTGTCAGCTTGATGCGTGGCAGCTCCTTTAACCATGTCCCATTCCCTCTCGTTCACCGACGAAGAAACCGCCTTGCTGGCCGATGCCCGGTTTTTCCGCAAGAAGGCCAGGATTACCGAGAAGATCCGCGGGCAGCTGGAGGCGACGCAGGCGGTCTTGAAGGCCGAGCTGGGCCGCACGGCGCTCCTGACGCCGCCGGATTTTTCCCCGGCCCGCGTGCAGTTCGTGAAGGGGGAGCATCTGGAATCGTTTCCCTATCAGTATCTCGACTGTCCGAAACATTTTCACGGGGTCGAGAAGTGCACGTATCGCACCTTGTTCTGGTGGGGGCATCATGTCGCCTGCGCCTGGCTGCTGGAGGGGCGGCTGGTGAAGCAGTACAAGACGCATCTCGTCGACCGCTTCCATACGATCGCCGGACAGGGGCTGGAGTTGTCTCTCGCGCCGACGCTCTGGGAATGGAAGCGCGGCGAAGGCTACACCCTGCCGATCACGCACGACCGGAAGGCGCAGATCGCCGCGGTGGTCGCGGAGCGATCGTTTCTGAAGGTCGTTCGGTTCATTCCCCTGGACGATCCGCTGGTGCAGGCGGGAGAACTGGCGCGTCTGAGCCGGGAGGCCTTCCTGTCGATGAAACCGATCCTGTCGCCGTGAGCGCTCTCAATTGTGCGGGCCCGCGGATTTCTGTAGACTAGCCCGCATTATCGAGGGTTACGGCTTGTACGCATATGGTGAAAGGGCGCTGACCCGTAAGGAGGGAATCGTGAAAAATCCGCTGGTGCGCATGTGCGCAGGTATGATGTTGACGACGGGGTTGCTGGCGGTTGCCGGCTGCGGCGGGACCGGCCAGACGTTTTATCTCGACGTGATCCCCAAGCCGCAACCGGGGCCGCTGGTGGCGGCGGAGCCGGTCAAGATCGTGATCGAGCCGTTCGAGGATCGCCGGGTGGAGAAAAACCGCGTGGGCATGCGCACGCATCTGTGGGGCGGCGTGACCTATTTCAACGTGGCGGGCGAGAAGCCCGGCGAGGTGTATGCCCAGGCGCTGGCGGACCGGCTGAAGGCCAGGGGCTGGCAGGATCGCTCCTGGGACGTACGCGTCGCGCCGGCCGGCTCCGTGACGGACGCCGACATCGTGATCAGCGGGCAGATTTTCGAGTTCTCCGCCAATGCGAAGAGCAAGGTCTTCTCGACCTCCGTGACGACCAGCAACAAACTCACGATCGTCGCGCGCAACAACACGGACCGCAGCAGTACGAGCCGGAGCCTCGAAGGGGCCCAGAGCGATACGGTGTTCTGGTTCGGCGAGGAGGACGTGCAGAAGCTCATGACCGGTACGGTGAAAGACACGCTCGACCGCTATCTCTCGGACACGACCATTTCACAGCGCGCCTTGCGGCCGGTCCGGTAATGACGCGGCGGGGAGGCATGGCCTGTGCGTGAGCGCCGGTGGGAAACCGCTGCCCCGATGACGTTTGCCCAGGTCCTGGCGGTCGGCGAGCGGCTGGCCGCGCTGGGATTGAAGCCCGCCGTCCCCGCCAAGGATATCATCTGCTACGTCGAAGAATGGACCGTCGAGTCGCCCGAGGACTTCGACGGGCTGGACGCCTGGGCGACCGAAGACGTCACGCTGGTGCACGTGCGGGAGGGCTGGCGCGGGGATTTCTTCCTGCTTGCCGGCGCCTATCACACGGCCTATCAACACCATCAGGACGTCGGCACCTACTGCTCGCTCAGTCATCCCTGGCGCATTCGCGAACCCATGAAGCTGCACGAGAACCGGAGCATGCTCTGGCTCGGGTTCCGGCACGCCCATTCCTTCCTTCGCGTGCGGCTCCAAACCGGAGAGGTCGTCACCCCCGGCGAGACGCGCGAGGATGCGCGGCGGGAGCAGTGGCTGGAAGAGCGGCGCACCGCCTTTCTCGAAGCCATCACGACGGTCGGCCTGCCGATCGAAACGGCGGTTGAGAAGGAGCAGCTGGTGCTCCGTCCCACCGATCCGTCCGTGCCGTTCTTCTGCTCCTGGCCCGATGCCTTCGGTCCCTGCCAGTTCGAATACAACACGTCGGACGCCTATGAGTTTCTCGTGCCGGCCAGCCAGTTGGCGGCCAGCTATGCGCCGGAAGCGGCCGGCGTGCGCGCCTATCTGACCGGGTTTTCCGAGGAGACCCTGGACGAGTTTGCCGCGATCGAGCCGCCGGCGCGGTTCGCCTACCGCTGTTCCGTGCATTGTCCGCTCGACGACCTGCCGGAAATCCGGTCGGCGATCGAACCGGAGGGCCGGCTCTATGCGACGCTCTGCGAATTCCAGACGCAGGAGTTGATTCCCGAAGGGGAGGATGCCTCGGCCATCATCGGCATCGTCGGTTCGCCCGCGGGTTTTGCCATTGAAGCCCGTTTGAACAAGGCGCCGCTGAAAGAGGAGCTGATGGCGGGATGGCTGGAGCGGCTGGTCGGGCAGGCGGTGGTGTATGCGCCGCTCCCCGCTTTCGTCTGACGGGGCGACTGAACACGCTCCCCGCCTTCGTTCTCGGCTCGAAGCAATCTTCAACGCACCCCATTCGGAGAACGAGCTGTCTCGGCAGCTTGGGGCGGGCGGTGGGCGATGTTGATCGTTCTGAGCCGCCCGTTTTCTTCCATTGTTTGACAATCCCGTGCTTGTCCTGAAACCTAAGACTCATGTCTGTTTCGGATACGGCCAAGATATTGCTTGCGAAGCCGTTCATGCCCGCCGTGTTCTTCCTCGCGGGCGTCACCTACGATACCCTGACGCTCACGCGGATCGACCGGCTTCAGGACAATCTCCTGCTGCTGATCTATCTGCTGCTCCTGGGCGTGCTCATCGTTCTGACGGGGCGGCTCGGAATCGAGCCCCCGCCGGATCGCGGGGAGTTGGCGGCGCTCTCGCCCTTCGCCCGCTGGGTCCTCCGGAGCCGGCCCTACTATCCGATGGCCAGCCAGTTCCTGCTGGGCGGGCTCTTCAGCGCCTATGCGATCTTCTATTCGCGCAGTGCCACGCTGACCGGGACGGCCGTGTTCTTCGCGGTCCTGGTGGTCCTCCTGGTCGCCAACGAGTTCCTTCGCGACCGGCTGTCGAACCTCCGGTTGCTGGTGAGCCTCTACGCGCTGGTCTGCTTCGGGTTCTTCACGTTCTTTCTTCCCGTCGTCACCGGGTACATGAACCGGTTCGTGTTTCTCGCGGGAGCCGCCTTGAGCGCCGCCGTGACGTTGCGCGTCGTGCAACTGGTCTATCGGAACAATGCGGACCGGTCGCGGCGCGAGGCGATCGGGGTGACGGCGCCGGCCTTCGCCTTGATCGGCCTCCTGGTCGGCTTCTACTTCCTCAACTGGATTCCGCCCGTGCCCCTCTCAATGAAGTTCGGGGGGATCTATCATGAGGTGAAGAAGAGCGGCGACCGGTTCGAGCTGTCCTATGCCAGGCAATGGTACGAGGTATGGAAGCGGTCGGATACGACATTTCCGGCCGACGAGCCGATCTATTGCTTCACCGCGGTGTTTGCGCCGGTCGCGCTGAAGACCACGGTCTATCACCACTGGTATTACCGTCCGAACAGCGGCAAGCCCTTCACCCACGCCGACAGGATTCCGCTCAACATTTCCGGCGGACGCGAAGGCGGCTACCGGGCCTACACGTTCAAGCAGCGGCTCGATCCCGGCGACTGGCGTGTGGATGTCGAGGCGGAAGACGGGCGCATCATCGGCCGGGTGTCGGTGACGGTCGAGGCGCAGGGCGAGAGTCGGCCGGCGTTGACGACGCTGGCGTATTAGCGTCCGGCACGTGAGGCGCATCCGCCCCGGCCGGAGGAGCGAAGGGAGTCCGGAGCCTTCCCGTTAGGACGCGGTTTCGGTCCGCGAAATCCGGTTGCGGGAGATCGGGCAAGAGCGTACAGTCCGCGATCGATGAGTCGGCGAACCCTTCCTCCCTGTCCCTCCAGCCCCAACTGTGTTTCGACGTTCGCGTCCGCTCAGGATGCGCAGCATGCCATCGCCCCTTTCCGCTATCGGAAATCGCGAGCCGAGGCCAAAGAGGCGGTAAAGGCCGCGGTTGCCGCTCTGCCCCGCACCAGACTCGTCGAGGAGGACGAGGCCTATCTCCGTTAC
Source organism: Nitrospira sp. UBA5699 (assembly GCA_002420105.1). Taxonomy (GTDB): domain Bacteria; phylum Nitrospirota; class Nitrospiria; order Nitrospirales; family Nitrospiraceae; genus Nitrospira_C. The sequence continues at coordinate 11,511 of DIHJ01000115.1, read as the reverse complement.
GAGTTCACCAGCCTGCTGCTCCGCTTCGTGGACGATGTCGAATTGCTCTTCGACGACGAATCGAAGACCGTCCATTTCCGTTCGGCTTCCCGGACCGGGTACGGCGATTTCGGCGTCAACCGTCGCCGGATGGAGGAGATTCGCAGGCTGGTCGAGGGGAAGCTATAGGGCTTTACAGGCCGCGGCGGGGATCAGCTCCGTCTCGTCGAACCGCAGGTGCGACAGGTAGGCCCAGCCCATCAGATAGCCCAGGTGCCGGTAGGCTTCGAATTCCTCCAGTTCGTACCATTGAAAGATCGTACTGGTCTGCGGAAACTCCTCTCCCTTCGGAGAGTCGACGAACTTCGTGACCTTTTTGATGGCGAGCCGGACCTGCTCCCTGGCCCGTTCGTCCGTGACGAGCGGCAGCAGCCAGTTGGCGTCCAGGTGCGTGGGATTCACCGGCGGGCTCATGAGGGGATGGGTCGTCAGCGACCGGCCGCTCTCCGGATCGACGCCGACGAACATCCTGCCGGGAGCCGCGAGCGACGGGTGCTTCTTAAACAGGCGTGCGTTGTAGGCGTAGGGCTTCAAATAATGGATGACGGTCGGCGTGCCGTCCGGACGCTTCACCCAGAACCGCCGGTACCAGACGATCTCGTTCTTCGGCGGAATCTCCCCGCACCATTCGACCCCCGGTCCGAAGTAGCCTTTAATCCGTCTCTGCAGATTGTAGAGATAATCGTACTGCCAGGTGCTGTCGAGCGTGGCATCGCCGGCGATCAGGTGGGCGACCTGCCGCCTCAGCAGCGTCTGCGCGCCGAGATTGTCGTAGAAGGAGCCGTCGGTGATTTCGATCCAGCGGCTCTTCGTATCGGGCCAGATGCGCTGGATCGTGACCATCAGGAAGTAGTCCCAGACGGTGCCGAGCGTCGTATTGTGCCGTCTCGCGTAGTTCCAGGTCTGATATTCGTTGTTCACGTTGAACGGCGCAGTGAGGAAACTCATAAGGAGGCGGGCGATGTCGTCGTGATACCACTCCTGGACCAGGCTGTCCAAGTCCAGCCCCGCTCCGGAGGCCGTCATGGCCTCGGACAGTTTGACGCAGGCCTCGGGCCGGATGCGTTGGGCCCGCGGCCGGTCGCAGGTGCCTTCGGTGAGATCCTCCACGACGACTTTGCGCGGATTGAACCAGGCCGGCTCGCCCTCGGCGGTCTGGGCCTGGACGACGGGGAGCCCGAAGCCGGCGGTCTGGATGTATCCCAGGCCGTCGGACCCCGTATAGTCGCGGGTGAACTCGAAATTGTAATTGTCGCGATAGGGGCGATCGACTTCGTTGGGGTAGGCTCTGGGCCTGCCCCGGTTCACGAGGTTGCCGTTGATGATCAAATAGGGAGCCTGGGCGTCCTTTCGATTCAGACGGACCAGCGGATTGCCCTGTTTGCCCCGGAGATAGGTCAGTTCGATCCGGTCCTGGTAGGGGGTGAAGAGGTGGAGCTCGTTTCCGATGTCGGGAGGGGTCTTGATGTGCAGGGCGAGATCCCAGATGTAATAGGGAATGAGCCGCCACAGATAGCTCCAGACAAGCTTGGGGCCTTCCCAGAATCCCCCCTCCCTGATGAACCCCGAGTGGTGGCGCAGGTGCGTGACGAAATCGCCGTGGGGATCGAGCAGTTCCCCCGGATCGTGGGTTTGGACCAGGTTTCCGTAGGCATCGTCCTGGGGCCTTCCCAGGTGCGCCAGCATCCAGCCGGCGATATAGGACCCGCCCGAGACCGTACTGAGATAGTCGATCGCCGGCAGGGTCTTCATGTCCTGCAGGGCTTCCAGGATGCCGAGGTGGAACGTGGCGGAACGGATCCCTCCGCCGGAGAACGCCAGGCCCTTCAGGTGCCGGGGAACGGTCGTGACCGGGGCGGGCTGGTCGTCAGAGGCTTCGGCGAGGCCGTTCAGGACGCTGTGCCGCCGCTGTTCGATATAGGCGTACTCCTCCTGATAGTCCCGGACGAGGGTCGCCGGATCGAAGGTGAACGCCCGTTGCCGGACCTCATAGGTCTTGGTCGGGACGGTTTCGCAGGCCGCGAGGAGGAGGCATAGGCTCAGGAGGCCGGCCCACCGGCCGGCTGCCCGCGGTCGCCGGGCCGCTAGTGAGCCGGAGAGGGCGGTTTGGGCCCGCGCCTCGTCGTATGCTGGAAGACGCATTTCGGACAGGTATAGTGAACGAATTGGCCGCTTGCGACGAGCCGCTTCTTCATCGGCACCTTGCACCAGGTGCAGAGCCGGTCCGGGAGATCGGCCGGGGACGGACCGGGATTCGATTGAGAGGGAACAGACGACATGCGCGGCATTGTCTCCGAGGGCCGAGAAGCTTGTCAACCGACCGGCGGGGAGAGCGGACCGGCGGAACGAAAATATTTTTCCGCTTCCGCCGTCGTCGGAAAAAAATCATGGTATAGTGCACAAAACTTCCGCTCGGTCGTTACTCACCCTCACACAGAAAGGCGGACTGCCATATGAGCGTCCCGGTTGGTTCCGAAGAGACGATTTTGCCATCGAGTGCCCCGACGACTTCCTCTGCCGTTCCCGCCCAGGAGATGGTGGGAGAGGGGAAAGCGTGGGGACTCTGTACCGCTGTCGACCTCCAAGATTGCCATCCCGACCTGATCCGCAATGCCGACCATATTCGCCGCTATGTCGTGGAGCTCTGCGAGCTCATCGACATGAAGCGTTTCGGCGAGTGTCAGGTCGTCGATTTCGGCTCGGGCCGCGTCGCGGGCTACTCCATGGTGCAGCTGATCTCGACGTCGTTGATCAGCGGCCATTTCGCCAACGACACCAACAACGCCTATCTCGACATTTTCAGCTGCAAGGGCTATGACCCTGCGGTCGTCGAAGAGTTTTCCAAGAAGTTCTTCGGCGCGCGTCGGTCGACGGCGACCGTCACGCTCCGATACTGACCGTGCCATCGACCGGGGGCCGCGGTCTCGCGGCTCCCGGTCCCGATCCCCAGGATTTCCCCGCGCCGCAAGATGAAAGCCGCCAGCCTCAAAGAATTCTTCGAGCTCCTGCCCGGGAAGCTTGATGCCGTTGCGGCCGAGGATGTCGACGCCGTGTATCAATTCGATTTGAGCGGCGCGCAGGGCGGGCAGTACGTGCTGATCATCCGCCAGGGCGTCTGTCAGGTGGCGGAGGGGACCCATGACGATCCCCACGTGACGCTGGCCATGGCGGGGGAAGATTGCATCAAAGTGCTGAACGGCCAGCTCAGCGGCCCTGCGGCCGCCATGTCCGGGCGCATCAGGATCGGCGGAGACATCGGGCTGGCCCTGCAACTCAAAGCCCTCTTCCCGACGCTCGGCTAGCCGGCCCGCGCCCCCGATCGGGTGCGTTCACCGCCCTGCTAGCGGGGGGCCGGAGCGAGGGGGACCTCTCCGGGCGGCTGATCGGGCTCGCGGAACTCGTCGGTGACCGGGCGCGGGAAGCGCTCTTCCAGAATCAGATACATCGTCGGGACGAGAAACAACGTGAGCAGCGTCGAGACGCTGAGGCCTCCGACGACCGCGCGCGCCAGCGGCGCGTTGGTTTCGCCGCCGGTGCCCCAGCCGATGGCCATGGGGAGCAGGCCGAAGACGGTCGCGAGGGAGGTCATGAGAATGGGGCGGAGCCTCGTGCGGGCCGCCGTCACGACGGCCTCGTGCAGCGCGCGCCCTTTCCGCCGCAGGACGTTGGTGTAGTCGACCAGCAGGACGCCGTTCGACACGACGATTCCGAGCATCATGATGATGCCCATCATCGAGGTGGTCGACAACGTCGTGTTGGTCAGGAACAGGATCAGAATCACGCCGGGGAACCCCATCGGGACGGAAAACATGATGATGAACGGATCCACCAGCGACTTGAACTGCGCGGCCATCACCATGTAGACGAGCACGAGGGCCAGCACCGTCGCGAACAGCAGGCCGGTGAACGTTTCGCGCTGCTGCTGGATCTGGCCGGCCAGCCGGATGCTGAAGCCGGTCGGCAACTGGAGCTGCGCGAAGCCCGTCTCCAGGTCTTCGGCGATCGCGCCGAGGTCCCGGTTCACCGGGTTGGCCGTGATGTGAATGACCCGCTGGAAGTACTTGCGGTCGATCTTGACCGGGCCCGCATTCAACTTCAGCGACGCCACGTTCTTCAGCAGCACGGGCTCCCCGGTCCGGGAGGTCAGAATGATGTTTTCGATGTCGGTCAGGTCCTTGCGGTACTCTTCCGCGAGCCAGGCGCTGATGTAGTACTCGTTGCCGTTCTGAGGATCGGTGAAGATGATCGGATCGGTCTGGCCGTTGCCGTTCAACGAAAACAGCACGGCGTTGGCGACATCCGTTTCGCTGATGCCGAGCAGCGCGGCCTTCTCGCGGTCCACGACCACGTTCACTTCCGGATAGTTCTCCTCGCGGCTGACTTCGATGTCGGCCAGGCCTTCGATCCGGTGCATCAGGCCTTCCACCTGCCGGATGACCCCGCGGGCCTTTTCAAAATCGTACCCGTAGATCTCCACGTCGACCGCCTTCTGCGACCCGAAGCTGGTCACGCGTTTGACGAGCCCCCCCGGATCGAAGAACATCGCGACCCCGGGGAAGAGCTTCACGATCTGGGGGCGCACCTCGTTCATGATCTGCACCTGGCTGCGGGTGCGCTTGTCGGGGGGCGCGAGGTAGACCGAGATGACGGAGGTATGCGGCCCCGTGTTCGGGTTGAAGAGGGAGGAGCGCCCCTGAGCCAGGATGCCGGTGCTCGACACGATCGTCTCCAGTTCGTGAGCTGGAATCTGCTCGCGGAGAATCCGTTCGACCGCGGCCACCTGCTGTTCGGTTTTCTCCACGCGCTGGCCGACCGGGGCGCGCAGGACGATGCGGAACTGGCTCTCGTCGGAGACCGGTAGAAATTCGGTGCCGATCTTCGGAATCAGCGCGAGCGAGGCGCCGAATATGAGCAACACGCCGGCGATGAACAGCCTGCGGTGGGTGAGCACCCAGCGCAGGGAATCCTCGAAGCCGCGGTCCAGCGACTCATACCGGGCGCGGCTCCAGTCCATCAGCCGCACGAACCAGCCCGGCATCGCGCGGTGCGCTTCTCGTTCCGGTTTGAGAAACTTGTAGCAGAGCGCTGGCGTGACCGTGCGCGACACGAAGAAGGAGGTGAAGAGCGCGATCGCGATGGTTACGGTGAGCGGGATCAGCAGCAGCCGCGCGATGCCGACCACGAAGAAGATCGGCAGGAAGACGACGACGGTGGTGACGGTCGAGGCGAAAATCGGCATGGCGACTTCACGGGCCGCTTCGAGGATGGCCTCCCACCGCCGCGGGTTGGTATTGAGGTGGCGCTGGATGTTCTCGAGCTCGACGATCGAATCGTCGACCAGCCGGCCGATGCCGAGAGCCAGGCCCCCCAGCGTGAACACGTTCAACGTCTGACCCGTAAAGTAGAGCACGATGAAGGTCACCATGATCGACAACGGGATGGCGACCGAAATGATCAGCGTGCTCGTGAGATTGCGGAGAAAAATCAGGATGACCGCGGCGGCGAGGATCGAGCCGTGCAGCGCCTGTTCGATCAGGTTGTTGATGGATTGCCGGATGTAGACGGACTGGTCGAACGAGATGCCGAGCTTCACGCTGGGAGGAATGCCGATCATCTTCGGCAGGGCCGCGCGCAGCGCGTCCACCACTTCGACGGTGTTGGCGGTCGGCTGTTTGTTGACCCGGAGGTAGACCGCGCGCTTCCCGTCCGTCCGGACGACGTTGGTCTGAATGTCCGAAGAGTCGCTGACGGTGCCCAGATCCTTGACGCGCACGGGATTCCCCTGGGGGTTGACCTTCACGATCACGTCCTGGATCGGGTCGACGGTCCGGAACTGATTGTTCGTGAACACGTTGTAGTCGAGATTGCCGGCTTTGATGTCGCCGGAGGGGAGGATCAGGTTCGCCGCTTTGACCGCCTTGACCACGTCGAGGATCGACAAGCCGCGGGCGTTCAGGAGCGCCGGGTCCAGGTTGATGTTGATCTGGCGGATCTTTCCCCCTTCCACCGTGGCGGCGGCGACGTTGGCGATCTGCTCGATCTGCGGTGCGATCGTGTTGAAGGCGAGGTCATACAGGGCGCGTTCGTCGAGATCCTCGCTGGAGACGGTGACGAAGGACACGGGGATGTTCGAGACGTCGAACTTCACGATAAAGGGCTGGAGAATGCCGGGGGGCAGGCTGTTGAGGATCTGCGTGATCCGCTGCATTACCTCCATCTGGCCGACGTTGATGTCCGCGCCCCAGTTGAACCAGACCTGCACGGCGCCGATGCCCTGCTTCGCGAACGATTCGACGTGCTCGACGTTCGACGCGGAGCTGACGGCCTTCTCGATCGGGTAGACCACGCTCTGTTCGATATCGAGCGGCGGAGCCCCTTTGTAGATGACGCCGACGAAGGCCACCGGCACCTGGATGTTCGGAAACAGGTCGACCGGCAGGCGCTCCAGGGAGGTCGCGCCAAGCACGACCATGGCGAGCGACAGCATCAGAATGCCGATGCGGTTGCGCAATGCGAGCAGGGTCAGCCACATAAAGATAGGTAGGGGGTGAAAGGTACGGGGTTACCAGGGGTACGCGTCCGGCTCCTCACTGGTTACCCTTCGCGCTTCGCCGGTTCGAGAGGTTGCGTCTGGACCGGCGTGCCGTCATGGACGAGATCCTTGCCGGATACGATCACCTGCTCGGAGCCGTCCAACCCTTTGGTGATCTCGACGCGGTTCTCATCGCGCACACCGATCTCGACCGGGACCCGTTCGGCCTTTCCGTCGCGGACGATATAGACGAACTGGGCGTCCTCCAGTCGGCTCACCGCGTCGATCGGAATTTGCAACGCGTTCGGGTGTTTGCCGACCAAGACCTCGACGCGCGCGAACATCCCGCCCTTCAGCAGGTGATCCCTGTTGGGCAGATCCACCTCGACCGTCATGGTGCGGGTGGCGCGGTTCAAGGCCTGGACGATGCGGGTGACGGTGCCCTCGAAGACACGCTCGGGATAGGCCTCGGCGCGCACCTCGGCCTTTTGCCCGATCTGGACCAGCGGCACGTCCTTCTCGACGACTTCGATGAGCGTCCGGACGGTTTCGATTTCATGGAGGCTCAGGATGCCGCGGGTGGTCGTGGACGTGCTCGTGGCGGTTCCCGTGACGTATGCGCCGAGATCGAGGTTGCGCTCGGCCACATATCCCGAGAACGGCGCGCGGATATAGGAGTAGGCCAGATTGGTTTCGGCCTGCGCCAGGGCGACTTCCATCTGCTTGACCTGCGCCCGGAGAGATTCCAGCGCGGCGAAGGCCGCGTCGGCGTTGACCTGCGCGTTGTCCAGGTCCTGTTGGGAGACGAATTGATCCTTGATCAAGGCCCGCATCCGTTCCAGCGTCAGCTTCGCGTTGCGGACGGAGGCGTCCTGCTGGGTGACCTTGGCGCGGGCCGCCGCCAGGTTGGCCTTGGCCTGGTTGACGGCGTGAAGATAATCCTGATGGTCGATTTCCACGAGCAGCTGGTTGGCCTTCACGAAATCGCCTTTGTCGACATACAGCTTGGCGATGTAGCCGTCGACGCGGGAGAAGATATTGACCAGCTGGTTGGGCGTGATATCGGCCGTGTAGCTGAGCCTGATGTCCAGATCCCGTTTCACGGGCGTGACCGTTCCCACCGTGATGACGCGGGATTTTTTGGGGTCCACCTTCGCACCGCTGCTCAGGCGGAACACGACCAGCGCCGTCACGGCGAAAAAGATGATGACGCCGAGCGTGACGATCGGGTGGCGCCGGACGGGATTCATCGCGCATGCCTCCGCGCGGCCGGACCGGCCGGCAGCCGGACGAGTCCGGTGAGGAAGAGATCGACGTAGGTCGTGACCGTTTCGTCATGGGGACGATGCATGGGAACCCCGAAAATCTCGTGGAGCAGGCGATGGTGGACGACCATTCCGATGAAGGCGCGGGCGGCGAGCAGGGGATCGACATCGCGAAACGCTCTCTCGGCGATCCTCAGTTCGATGTACGCGGCCAGGTGGTCGTAGAGCACCCGGTGGTGTTTGCCGAAGAACATGTCGGAGAGTTCATGGCCTTCGAGCGCGCTGAAGAGGAGGAGGCGCAGGAGCGTCGAATCGACTCCGGGCCGGATCCTGAACCCGGCGATCAAGGTAAAGACCCGCCGGTCGTCCCGTTTCTTCGCCGATTCTCCCACGGCCTCCAGCAGCTCGTCGACGGTGACCTTCTCGGCCAGGATCGCGGCATAGAGCGCGCGTTTGGTCGGGAAGTGTTTGAAGACCAGCGCTTCGCTCACTCCGGCGGCCCTGGCGATCTCTTTGGTGGTGGTGCCGTTGAATCCCTTGGCCGCAAACAGCGAGGCGGCGGCGGCGATCAGGCCGGCCTGCCGTTCCTGGCTGGTGGGACGCCTGCGTCTCTTCCTTGTGCCGGAGCTCATAGGCATGTCTTTGGTAAGTGAGTAGTTACTCACCGGAGAGACTATCACGAACTTGCGGGAACAAACAATAAAGGGCCGTGTTCCTGAATCAACGGGAAAAGCCGAGGCCGGAGAAAAGAAAACGGCGCGGTCGATTGCGGGAGGAAATGAGGCGAAGGGCCGTCCGGCCGTCACGAGCCCTGTGCGCGGACCGCTACGTCTGCAGGTGCGAGACCAGGAAATGCCGGAGCCGGTTCCGTTCCCGCACGTTCATCTTGAGAATAGTCACGCCGAACCGGCAGCCGGCCGACCAGGCAACGCGGGCCTCCATGACGAACAGGGGGTCCCGTCCGTCCGGCAGATAGAGAAACAGGGTCATTTCCAGGCCGCGATTCACCGGCACGTTCCCCCGGATGCCCAGGCCCCTGTCCGACAGGTCGACGACGGTGCCGTCGCCCATGATCAGCTCTCCCCGGGCATCCTGGGCCGAATACATCAGCCCGAAGTCGACGGTGAGTCGAGCGTCGTCCCTGCGGTTACACGGCGGCTGCACCTGGTGCAGCGGCTTCACGGAGCGGACTCTGGCGTGTCTCATGGCCTCTCCTCCTCTGTCGTTATGGGCAGGACCTCCTGGCGGTCGGACGGAACAGGTGATTCCACACGTAGAACCGCAGCTGATTCCGGGTTTCCAGTTTGGGCGTGATCATTTCGACGCCGAAGCGGCGTCCCGCGACCCAGGACACCCGGCTCTGCGCGATGCAAACCGGCTCTTCGAGGCCGGGCAGGTCGATGAACAGCGCCAATTCCATTCCCGTTTTGACGATATGGTTCCCGCGGATGCCGATGCCCGAATCGGAAAGATTCGTGACGATGCCGTTGCCGATCAGCATCTGGCCGTCATGCATGCCTGAATACATCAGACTGAACTGCGCCGGAACCCGCTCGGTGCGGCGCTGGTTCGACCGGGATGACTCCTCCGTGTTTCGACGAGGCGGCTCGAGGGTCTGATATCTCATTACGTCTCCTTCCGTCCGGTGATCGGGATGGGGCCCTTCGTCGTTCCTACGATACGATGCGGAATGCCGCGCGATGGTTCTTGGCCTGCGACAGGGTGACATTCTTCCAAATCACCTCCTGGATGCGCTTGCGCTCGTCTGCGGTCAATTTGGGGAAGCGGACGGCGAAGACACTCCCTCTGATCCAGGTCACGGTCGCATCCGTCAGGCACAGGGGGGCCTGCCCGTCTTCCAGATGCAGGGTGATGGTGAGATTGCCGCCGACGGCCGGCAGAATCGTTCCCAGCACCTTGCACCCGGTCTTCGACAAGTCCCGCAGCGACCCCTCGGTCTTCACCAGCCTGGCGCCTTCCGCGCCGTTGTAGACGACACGGTAGTGGATCGGCACGCGCTCGGCATAGCGCCGGTCCAGGGGCGCATGGGCGCTCTTGGAGCTGTACCCGGAGTCAAGAATGCTGGCTTTCATGGCGGCCCTCCTCTCGCGGTTCGTCGCTTCGACCGGATTCGTGCGACAAGTTGAGAGTACCGCAGTCTGAAAATTGGACTATTCCTAAGGAGAGGGGTTTGGGCCCCCACCAGAAGAGGGGGGCCGCAGGCAGGCCGTAAATTGAGGCTGGGAGACGGGCGGAGCGGTGGTCTGTCGAGGGGCAGAAACGGGACGGGGGCTACGTAGTGCTACGGAACCATTACTGCCGGATCTTGGCCCAGGCCTTCTGGTACTCCTCGAAGGAGTCGACTTCCATCCAGCCTTTGAAGATTGGGACGGCCTCGACGCGCTGTCCACGGTCGATGAGTTCCTGAACGAGGTCGGTGAACGAAGCTTTGGTGAAGCTGCCGGCTTCGTGAAAGCCGGTCGATGCATACCGCGCCTGCGAGGCGCGGTAACAATCGCGAAGGGCCTGCGTGCCCCTTTCGGAGAACATGGCCATGCCGATGAATTCTCCGTGCGCCTGGTCGTGGGGCAGATGCTGGCCGATCTTGAGAATCTGGTGGTTGCCCTCCGGCATGATGAAGCGCGAGAGGTAGCTCCTCCCCGGGGGATCGGCCAGGGTGACCAGGTCGGGATTGATGTGCGCCGGCTGCGCTCCCCGCTGTTGCTGATCCTGCCAGGCGAGATCGACGACCAGGGTGATGTCGGCGGGACTTTTCAGGAGTTTTTCCAGAATCGTGTCGTCGAAAATGATGTCGCCGTACAACACGATCGTCCGGCCCTTCATTTCGCGTTCCGCGCAGAAGATCGAGAACAGCTCGCCGGTGTCGTCGTAGCGGTCGTTGTCGTAATAGCGGATGTTGGGGAGCGCGATGGCTTCCTTCTTATACCCGCGGACGAGCGCGATTTCCTTGATATTGCACTCGTTGAGCGCGCCGACCTGGCGCTCCAGAATCGTCTTGCCCTTGATGTCGAGGAGGCATTTGGGCTTGTCCTCGATCAACGGCAGCAACTGCTTCTCGAAGCCCGCCGCCGCGATGATGGCCGTGATCTTCTCTCCGCCGACCGGCAGAAAGGCCTTCTCGTCCTGCTCCATCTGCGGGACGCCGACGATGTCGTAGACTTCCGGCAGCGTCACGATGCGGTCGTTCGCGGCGCCCGGCCTCGTATCCTGCTTGATGAGGTCCAGCGTGTCCCGCATGGCGCGGATCGCCGCGCGGACCGGCTGATTGGCGTAAATGATGATCTTGGCGCCGGCCTCTTCCATTTCCGCGGCGGTGGTCTGGTCGAAAATCGTCGGAACGACCACCAGCGGCACGCGGCCGGACCAGAGTTTGTAGACGGTTTTGAGTTCGTCGAATTTTTTGGACTTCGAATGGATGAGCACCGCGTCGGCCCCGGCCTCGGCGTAGGCTTCCGCGCGTTTCAGCGCCTCTTCCTGTCCCCAGCCGGCGATCAGCGCTTCGGTGCGGGCGATGACCATGAAGTCCGGCACCGTTTGGGCCGCCTTCGCGGCCTTGATCTTGCCGCAATGCTCCTCGATCGGAATCAGTTCGCGGCGGACGCCCGCGTAGAAACTGCAACGCTTGGGATACACGTTGTCTTCGATGCAGATCGC